>NZ_JAAGMH010000144.1:0-404519 GCF_010548505.1 Streptomyces sp. SID14515
ACCGGGCGGACCCGGAGGCGCGGGCGGTCCGGGCGGGCCGAGCTGGGAGACGAGCTGCGTCGGGACGTACCCACCCGCCGGGGCCCCGGGCGCACCCGGGCCCGAGGGCGGCGGCGTAGCGCCCGGCGGCATACCGGGAATCCCGGGCGCACCGGGCGGCGGCGGGGTCGACGAACCGCCCCCGCGCGCACCGCGCGGCGGCACCACGGCCTTGCTGGTGGCCGCGTCCGCGATGTCACCGGCCCCGCCCTGCGCAGCCCCCTGCCCCTGGTCCGGCCGGAGAGCCGGAGCCACCTGTGTACGCGGCAGCTGGCTGCCCCCGGACATCAGCGCGGTGGGCGCCTCGGCCGGGACGACCGGCGGCGGGGCCTCCTCGTCGTCCGTCCCCGACAGCGGCGGCGCGAACACCGTCGCGGGCAGCGGAACGGCCGCGTCGTCGGAGTCGGAGTTGGTGTCCGTGCCCGCCCAGGGCGTCGCCCCGGCCGGCACGCCGTCGGAGGCCGTGGGCTCGTAGGCGTCGCCACCACCGGCGGCGGGCCACGAAGAGGAAGAGGACGGCGGAGGCGTCGCGTCCGCGCCGGCCGACGCGGGCTCCGGGACGGAGTCGGCGACAGGACCGGGGCCGGGAACCGGGGTCGCACCGGACGCCGATACCGACGGCGAGGGGGCCGGGGGCGAAGAGGGCTCGGCCGCCTCCGCCTCGGGCCGGGCCTCCGACTCCCGCCGCTCCGCACGGTGATCCGGAATCCCCAGCTTGTCCGCCGCCTCCTGGAGCCACTCCGGCGGAGTCAGCAGGAACGACGTCTGGTTCAGATCCACCCGCTGCGGCGGCTCCGGAGCGGCGACCGGCGCACCGGCCGGAGCGCCGTACTCCTCCTCGTACCGCCGGATCACCTCGCCCACCGGCAGCCCCGGCCACAACGTCGCCTCACCGCTGTCCCGGGCGATCACCAGCCGCTGCCGGCCGCCGTCCGAGACGGGGCCCTCCGGCCGGTCCTCGGCCCACACCACGAAACCCAGCTCGAACTCACGGACCCGCACCTCACGGTGCTGATACGCGGGCACGTCACCGTTGACCCACTCGTCCGCCCGCTCCTGCGCCTGCGCGAAAGTCACCACCGCGCTCACCCCTCCACCGGGACGGCGCGCGCGAAGCCGCCGTCCACCATCAGGTTCGCCACGGTCTCCAGCTCCGGCGGATTGCCCGCCAGCCGCTGCAGGAAGGCGTCGAAGTCCGCACCGCAGGGCAGCAGCAGCCGCTCCACACGCTCCTGGACACTCCAACCGTCCTGGTCCCGGGCATCGTCGTACGGGCAGAACCACACCGAACCGGGGTCCTGGCCGCGCACCTTCACCGCCAGAATCCCGCCCTGGACGAACGCGACGCCCAGGTAGTCCTTGGTGAAGTGGTCCCGCAGGCACTTGTTCACGTACACCAGGTCGTTCACCGCGGCCTCGTCACGCACCGTGAAGAACGGCTGGTCCACCAGCAGCCCCAGCTCCGCGTCCAACGCCGCGCCCACCGGGGCCGAACCGCCGGCCGCCTTCAGGAAAGAGCGGTACGCGCCGGGCAGCCGGTAGCCGAGATCCTCCTCGACACCCTGCACCTGCTGCTCGCTCACCGCGCCCGCGCCCTTGGGCAGCCGGAAGTGCGCCGGACGGGTCTCCTGCAACGGGCGGGTGCCCCGCCGGTTCTGGTCCACGTCCGTACCCGCCAGACCGCCGTGATGGCGCAGCAGCGCCTTCACCTCGACCGGCACCAGCTCCATCCGCCGGCCGCCCGGCACGTGGTGCCAGGTCCAGCCGTGCGGGGTCGCCACCGCGGGAATCGTGTCCCACAGGTCGTGGCCGCTCGCCGCCATCGCAGCGTTCGCCGACACGTAGTCGGTCAGGCGCAGCTCGTCGATACCGAAGCCCGGAGGCGGATCGGCGATCTCCGCGGCGGCGCGCGCGTACGGCGAAAGAACCGGGTGGCCGCTTCCGTCCATCCGCACCCCTGCGGGGTGGCGGGCCGCCCGGACCGGGTCCGGGAAGTTCACGACCTGCCCGGCGTAGGCGGCGTTCGGTGGCGCGGCTTGCTGCCCGAGCCGACCTGTCGTCATGGCTGATGCCCCCTGCTGCGTCCGGTGTTCCGCACAGCCTAAGCGGTGGGGCAACAGGGGGTCCCGTCCCGCCGGTTCCGTCACGAACGGTCACATTCGCGTGACGGTGAGGCGACGGTCTCGCACCTTCGGGCGACACGCAGACACGTTTCCCCGCCCCAGCTTCCCCACCACCTGGCACATTTGGCAGGCTGTCCCCGCAACTCGGGGGATTGCAGGGAGGGACGTCAGCACGATGCATTCCACACAAACCGTCACATCAGGGGATCCGCGACTCACCTGGAGCAGCACCGAGACCAGCCGTACGCCCCGACTGATCCACCGCCGCGACGGGATCCTTCCCGCGGTGGCCGCCGCCCTGTCCGTACGCGGCGAGACGCTCACCTGCACCGCGGGCAAGGGGGACCAGCCGTCGGTGCTGCACCCGCTCGTCCAGGACTTCCTCGACACCCTCACCAGCGGCCAGCGCGAACGCTTCACCGGGCGCTGCCCCGAAGCGATACTCCTCTCCCGTCAGCTCACCGCCGCCGAGAGCGGGCGCTCCAAACGCGCCCAGCGAAAACCCCTGACCAACGGGGAAGCGCGCCGTGCGCTCAAGCACTCCCGGCTCACCGCCCGGCGCATCCGCGAGGACGGCGATCCGCTCCACGGCAGCTACGCACCGCCCTGCCGATCCTGTTCGGCACTCCTGTCCCACTTCGGCGTACGCCCCGTCGACCTGACCTCCACCGGCGCCGCGACCACCGCCGAGAAGGGCTGACCGCCCACCGATGCACGACCGTCAGCAGCACACCTCCACCCGCTTCCCCGTCGCCGTCGACGCCGCCCTGCGCGAAGCGGGCTGGCAGCCCGGGCGCTGGGACATCCGCCAGGCGGAGGAGTGGGCCGACGCGCTGCGCTCCCACGCCTCTCCGGCCGGCCACCGGCACGCCGTCTTCCCGGCGGCGGTGGAGGCCTGGGCCGAGTTCGGCGGCCTCCACATCACCGCGTCCGCGCCCGGCCGGCACATCGCGCCCGCGTCGGTACGGATCGATCCGCTGAGCGGGCTCCATCTGGCCCGGACGCTGGGCGACCTCGGCCGGGCCCTGGAGACGGAGGTCAGCCCGCTGGGGGCGGAGGGCGAGGAGCAGGCGGTGCTGGCGATCGACACGGAGGGGCGGGTGTACAGCATCGACCACACGGGCGACTGGTTCCTGGGCCAGGACATCGACGAGGCCCTGGCCACACTGGTAACGGGCACCCAACCGTCCCGCCTGACATCGGCCTAGCCATACCCAGCCCGTCCGGCGCTTGAGGACGGACCCGTTGCACCTCCCAGCCCGTCCGGCGCTTGAGGACGGACCCGTTGCACCTCCTAGCCCGTCCGGCGTTTGAGGACGAAACCGTTGCCCGGGACGAACGGGCACCATCGCTTCCCGGCCAGGAAGAGGGCGCCGCTCCCCACCACCGGGGTTCCGTCCTCAAACGCCGGACGGGCAGGAGTGGCCGGGGTCGTCGTCAGGCGTTCGAGCCGTCCGGGAGCACCGCCGAGACCCGGAAACCCCCCGCGTCCGTAGGACCGGACACGAACACGCCCCCCAGCCCCAGCACCCGCTCCCGCATCCCCACCAACCCGTTCCCCCCACTGGGCAGCCCCGCATCCGCCGCCGCCGAGTCCGAGGGCCCGTTCTCCACCTGCATCGCGACCTCGGACTCCCGATGCGCGAGCCGCACCCACGTCTTCGCGCCCGCCGCATGCTTGTGCACGTTCGTCAGCGCCTCCTGCACCACCCGGAACGCGGTCTGCTCGACCTCCGGCGGATACGGCCGCACCTCACCGTCCACGGACATCTCGACGGTCATCCCCGCCTGCCGCGACTGCGCCACCAGCGCCTCCAGCTCGTCCAGCCGGGGCCCGTCCTCCGAGGCGGCGGCAGCGGCGGCCGCGGCCACCTGCTTCACCGACGCCAGCGGAACCGCCCCCGCCGCGGCCGGCGCGATCAGCGCGTCCCCGGTCCGCAGCACCCCGAGCATCTCGCGCAGCTCCGTCAGCGCCTGCCGGCCCATGTCCCCGACCAGCGCCGCGTTGCGCACCGCCTTCGCCGGGTCCTTCGGCGCGACGGCCTGGAGCGCGGCGGCGTGGACCACCATCAGGCTCACCCGGTGGGCGACCACGTCGTGCATCTCCCGGGCGATCCGGGTCCGCTCCTCCGTACGCGCCCACTCGGCCCGCTCCTCGGCCCGGTCCGCGAGCAGCGACAGCTCCCGCTCCAGCGAATCGGCCCGCTCCCGCAGGCTCTCCATCAGCCGGCGTCTGGCCCCTATGTAGAGGCCGAACAGCACGGACGGGGCCGTCAGCCCCACCGCCATGAAGACGGACATCAGCGGGACATACCAGTCCCCCGGCCCGAAGTCGGCCTGCTCGGCCACGCTCTGCCGCAGCCGTACGTACGTGACGATGAACGTCCCCACCAGCGCCATCCCCGCCAGGACGACGGTGATCCGGCGCGGCACCTCGGACGCGGCCAGCGTGTAGAGGCCCACGAGGGCCATCAGGAAGCCCATCTCGGCGGGCGTCATCGCGATGGTCACGAGCACCACGGCGATCGGCCACCGCCGACGTACCAGCAGCACCGAACCCGCCAACAGCCCGAACACCACGCCCACCGGCACCGGCACCCCGGTGTTCCGGGCGAACTCCACCCCCTCCAGGCCACACTCCAGCGCCGACACCAGCGCCAGTCCCACGTCCAGGGCGACACTGCGTCGCCGCTCCCACCACCAGTAGCCGCGGGTGGTCGATCCCGCCGCTTCCCGGTCTGCCCCCGTTGCGGTCATGGCATCCAGCCTACGGGCGGACGCATCTCAATTTCGGGTGACCGGCAACAGCACGTTCCGCGTTCGAACAAGCACGAAACGCATGCCGATCGCGGCAGCGGAGCAGCACTGGATCACTCTCACCGGGCGCCGCCCCCCACGGCGTTCGGCAAGACGTCCCTCAAAGGTGCCGACCTGTACCGTCGCGTCGAGGGCTCCTGGTGCGGCATAGTAGGGGCTGCAAAACGAGCCGATCAAGAGAATCGGACATAAACGGCGATACTATCCCGGGTCGTCTAATGGCAGGACAAATGGTTTTGGTCCATTGAATGAGGGTTCGATTCCTTCCCCGGGAGCAGCGCATGCGGGCCCCGACCACACCGGTCGGGGCCCGCCCCCGTTTCCACCGGAAACACCCCCGGTATCCTGCGGATGACCACCACCCGAAGCCGAAGGGCACATCCGTGAGCGCAACCAGCCCGGCAGCCGTCGTCGTCCTCGCAGCGGGTGAGGGCACCCGCATGAAGTCGAAGACTCCCAAGGTTCTGCACGAGATCTCCGGGCGCTCGCTCGTCGGACATGTCGTCGCCGCCGCCCGTGAGCTGGACCCCCAGCACCTCGTCGTGGTCGTCGGACACGCCAGTGAGCAGGTCACCGCGCATCTGAACGCCGGCGACGCCCCCGTGCGCACCGCCTTCCAGGCCGAGCAGAACGGCACCGGGCACGCCGTCCGCATGGGGCTCGAAGAGCTCGGCGGGGGCGTCGACGGCACCGTGATCGTCGTCTGCGGCGACACCCCGCTGCTGTCCGGCGAGACGCTCGGCGCGCTCGCCGCCACCCATGCCGCCGACGCCAACGCGGTCACCGTCCTGAGCGCCGAGGTCCCGGACTCCACCGGTTACGGGCGCATCGTGCGCGACCCCGCCACCGGTGCGGTCACCGAGATCGTCGAGCACAAGGACGCCACCGACGAGCAGCGGGCGATCTCAGAGATCAACTCCGGGGTGTTCGCGTTCGACGGGCGGCTGCTGGGCGACGCGCTGGGCAAGGTGCGTACCGACAACAGCCAGGGCGAGGAGTACCTCACCGATGTGCTCTCCATCCTGCGCGAGGCCGGGCACCGGGTCGGGGCGTCCGTGGCGGGCGACCACCGCGAGATCCTCGGCATCAACAACCGGCTCCAGCTGGCCGAGGCGCGCCGGCTGCTGAACGAGCGGCTGTTGGAGCGGGCGATGCTCGCGGGCGTGACGATCGTCGACCCGGCGTCCACGCTGATCGACGCGACCGTCACGTACGAGCGGGACGCGATCGTGCACCCGGGGACCCAGCTGCTGGGGACCACGCATCTCGCGGAGGACAGCGAGGTGGGACCGAACTCGCGGATCGAGGACACCGTCGTCGGCGCCGGCGCCCGGGTGGACAACTCCGTGACGCTCTCGGCCGAGGTCGGGCCCGGGGCGTCGGTCGGGCCGTACGCCTACCTGCGGCCGGGCACCCGGCTGGGCACGAAGGCCAAGGCCGGTACGTACGTGGAGATGAAGAACGCGACGATCGGAGAAGGGACGAAGGTCCCGCACCTCAGCTACGTCGGTGACGCGACGATCGGCGATCACACCAACATCGGCGCGGCGAGCGTCTTCGTGAACTACGACGGCGTCGCCAAGCACCACACGACGATCGGTTCTCACTGCCGTACCGGTTCCGACAATATGTTTGTGGCGCCTGTCACGGTCGGGGACGGGGTCTACACCGCCGCCGGGTCGGTCATCACGAAGGACGTGCCCGCCGGTTCGCTGGCCGTGGCGCGGGGCCAGCAGCGGAATATCGAGGGTTGGGTGGCCCGGAAGCGTCCGGGCAGCGCCGCCGCTCAGGCCGCTCAGGCCTCCTCGCAGGAGACCGACGGCCAAAGCTGACCGGAAACAGGTGCGCCGGTGACGGCGTACCGTGATAGATGCTCACCCATTTCGGCTGGCTCGTTGCACATCGGGACCTATGCGTGCAGCGCCAGATACACGTCTGAGGAGACTGTGCTGTGACCGGGATCAAGACGACCGGCGAGAAGAAACTGATGCTCTTCTCCGGCCGCGCCCACCCCGAGCTGGCCGAGGAGGTCGCACATCAACTGGGTGTCGGCCTCGTGCCGACGAAGGCCTTCGATTTCGCCAACGGTGAGATCTACGTGCGCTTCCAGGAGTCGGCACGTGGCGCGGACTGCTTCCTGATCCAGAGCCACACGGCTCCGATCAACAAGTGGATCATGGAGCAGCTGATCATGCTGGACGCGCTGAAGCGCGCTTCGGCCCGTTCCATCACGGTGATCGTGCCGTTCTACGGGTACGCCCGCCAGGACAAGAAGCACCGTGGCCGTGAGCCGATCTCGGCCCGTCTGGTGGCGGACCTGATGAAGACGGCGGGTGCGGACCGGATCCTCACCGTCGATCTGCACACGGACCAGATCCAGGGCTTCTTCGACGGCCCGGTGGACCACCTGTTCGCGCTGCCGATCCTGGCGGACTACGTCGGCGCGAAGGTCGACCGTTCCAAGCTGACGATCGTGTCGCCGGACGCGGGCCGTGTGCGGGTCGCCGACCGCTGGTGCGACCGGCTGGACGCGCCGCTGGCGATCGTGCACAAGCGCCGTGACAAGGACGTTCCGAACCAGGTCTCCGTCCACGAGGTCGTCGGCAACGTCGAGGGCCGCGTCTGTGTGCTGGTCGACGACATGATCGACACCGGTGGCACGATCTGCGCCGCGGCGGACGCCCTGTTCGCGCACGGTGCGGAGGACGTCATCGTGACGGCGACGCACGGTGTGCTGTCGGGTCCGGCGGCGGACCGGCTGAAGAACTCGAAGGTGAGCGAGTTCGTGTTCACGGACACGCTGCCGACCCCGGGTGAGCTGGAGCTGGACAAGATCACGGTGCTCTCGATCGCGCCGACGATCGCGCGTGCGGTGCGTGAGGTGTTCGAGGACGGTTCGGTGACGAGCCTCTTCGAGGAGCAGGGCTGACAGCGGTGCTGATCACCGCCTGGTGATCCACTTTGGGGTGCGGCCTCCCCGCCGGGTAGACTCAGCGAGTTGCTCGGCGAGGGAGGCCGTACCTGTGTGTACGGCGGTCCGTTATCGACGCGCTCTTCGTAGCAGGCCTGTCGTGGGCCGGGTGACCGTTCGTGTTCCGTCTCCCGACGGCTCACCCACCTGACGAGGAGTGCAACCATGGCTGAGATCAAGCTCGCCACCGAGGTCCGTACCGAGTTCGGCAAGGGCGCCGCCCGCCGTGTGCGTCGTGCCAACCGTGTTCCCGCGGTCGTCTACGGCCACGGCGCCGAGCCGGTCCACGTCACGCTGCCGGGTCACGACCTGCTGCTCGCGCTGCGTACGGCCAACGTGCTGATCGGTCTGGAGATCGACGGCAAGGACGCGCTGGTCATCCCGAAGGCCGTGCAGCGTCACCCCCTCAAGGGCACCATCGAGCACGTCGACCTGCTGACCGTGAAGCGCGGCGAGAAGGTCAACGTCGAGATCGCGGTGCACGCCGAGGGCGACCTGGCGCCGGGCGCCAACCTGCTCGAGTTCGTGCTGAACACGCTGCTCGTCGAGGCCGAGGCCACCCACATCCCCGAGTCCGTGACGGTCTCCGTCGCGGGCCTGGACGCCGGTGACTCGATCCTGGCGAAGGACATCGCGCTGCCGAAGGGCTCCGTGCTCGCCGGTGACGAGGACGCCATCGTGATCCAGGTCGTCGCCGCGCAGGCCGAGGAGCCGTCCGCGGACGAGGCTGCCGAGACCGCCGCCGCCGAGGCCTGAGCCTCACCGCTCACGGTTTCACCCGCACAACCCGCATCACTTGTTCCACCTGCTTGACTGACGGGGTGGTGGTTCCCTTCCGGGAGCCACCGCCCCGTTTGCCTGTGCCGCAAGCCGCAAGCCGTACGTGAGGAGACCGAGCGCTGATGTCCGACGCCACCGACCCCTGGCTCATCGTGGGCCTGGGCAATCCGGGTCCCGACTATGCGGCGAACCGGCACAATGTCGGGTTCATGGTCGCCGATCTGCTGGCGACACGGATCGGCGCGAAGTTCAAGCGGGCGCAGAAGGCGCAGGCGCAGGTCCTGGAGGGGCGGATCGGTCCGCCGGGGCCGGCGAGCCGTCGGGTGGTCCTGGCGAAGCCGATGTCGTACATGAATCTGTCGGGCGGTCCGGTGACGGCGCTGCGGGACTTCTACAAGGTGCCGACGGATCATGTGGTGGCGGTCCATGACGAGCTGGACGTCGACTACGGGGCGCTGCGGCTGAAGCTGGGCGGCGGGGACAACGGGCACAACGGGCTGAAGTCGATGACGAAGGCGATGGGTCCGGACTATCACCGGGTGCGGTTCGGGATCGGGCGGCCGCCGGGGCGGATGCAGGTCGCGGATTTCGTGTTGAAGGACTTCTCGTCGACCGAGCGCAAGGAGCTGGCGTTCCTGGTGGACCGGTCGGCGGACGCGGTGGAGTGTCTGCTGGCGGAGGGTCTGGAGCGGGCGCAGAGCGCGTACAACTCCTGAGGGCCTGTGAGCTGTCGCGTGTGCGTACCCCGTCCCGCCGCGTACAACTCCTGACATTCCTGGTGCTGGTGGGGCGTTTTTCGGCCATAGGTTGACCGGGGGTGCGGGTCTGGCCAAGGATCGGCCCCCATGAAGCGGAGCTCTTCCCAGCGTGCGGCGGTCGCGGGGCGTCGGGCGGCCATGGGGCTGGTCGTCCTGGTGCTGCTGGTCGCGGGTGCCTGGTCGTCGTGGAACACCGCGCACCACATCGTTCTGGCCAAGGGCCGCGAGCACGGGACCGTGACGGTGACGGGGTGCGGCGAGGACACGTGCACCGGGTCGTACGAGCCGGACTCGGTGTCGCGGGAGCGTCCGCGGGTGACGCTGGACGCGTCCGTCGCGGCGCGGAAGGGGGATCGTTTCCCCGTGGTGGTGAAGCCCGGTACCGATGCGGTGGTCCGCACGGGGCTGCCGGGCTTTCTGCATGCCTGGGTGCCGTTGGGCGGGGCGCTGGTGCTGGCCGCGTTCGTGATCGGCGGCGGGCTGCGGCTGACGCGTACGGCGTGGGGTGCGGGAACGGCGGGGGCGGCCCTGCTGGTGGCGACGTTCGTCGCGCTGTAGCAGGACCGCCCCGGGGTCTTCCGTACGGTCAGCCGGTGTTGCGCAGGCCTGCCGCTACGCCGTTGACGGTGAGCAGCAGGGCGCGGGAGAGCAGCGGGTCGGGTTCCTCGCCGCGTTCGGCGGCCTGGCGCTGGCGGGCCAGCAGCGAGACCTGGAGGTAGGAGATCGGGTCCAGGTAGGCGTCGCGGATGGCGAAGGTCTGCTGGAGCACCGGGCTGGTGCCGAGCAGTTCGGTGGAGCCGGTGACCTTGAGGACTTCGCTCACGGTCAGCGCGTGCTCGGCCTCGATGGCGTCGAAGACGTGCTTCAGCTCGTCGGGGACGAGCGTGTCGACGTAGTGCCGGGCGATGCGCAGGTCGGTCTTGGCGAGCGTCATCTCCACGTTGGAGAGGAAGTTCCGGAAGAAGTGCCAGTGCTCGTGCATCTCTTCGAGGACGGTGTCGAGTCCGGCTTCGCGCAGGGCCTTGAGGCCGGAGCCGACGCCGTACCAGCCGGGCACGATCTGGCGGGACTGGGTCCAGCCGAAGACCCACGGGATGGCGCGGAGTCCGTCGAGCGAGACGCCCGAGCCGGGGCGGCGGGAGGGCCGCGAGCCCAGGTGCAGGTCGGCGAGCTGGTCCACCGGGGTGGAGGCGAGGAAGTACGCGGGCAGGTCCGGGTCCTCGACGAGCTTGCGGTAGGCGCCGTGGGCCGCGTCGGAGACGGTGTCCATGGCCGCGTCCCAGCGGGCGAGGGCCTCGTCGGACTGGCGGGGTGCGGTGTGCAGGGCGGAGGCCTGGAGGGTGGCCGCGACGGTCAGTTCCAGGTTCTCGCGGGCGAGGGCGGGGATGAGGTACTTGTCGGAGATGACCTCGCCCTGCTCGGTCACCTTGATCTCGCCCTCCAGCGTGCCCCAGGGCTGGGCGAGGATCGCGTCGTGGGAGGGGCCGCCGCCGCGGCCGACGGTGCCGCCGCGGCCGTGGAAGAGGCGCAGGCGTACGCCGTAGCGGTGGGCGACGTCGCGGAGGCGTCGCTGGGCGCGGTGGATCTCCCACTGGGAGGTGGTGATGCCGCCGAACTTGGAGGAGTCGCTGTAGCCGAGCATGACCTCCTGGACGTCGCCGCGCAGTGAGACGAGGCGGCGGTAGGAGGGGTCGGCGAGCATCGCGTCGAGGATGACGTCGGCGGCCTTGAGCTCGTCGGTGGTCTCCAGGAGCGGGACGATGCCGATCTTGGCCCAGCCGGCGTGGAGGTCGATGAGTCCGGCCTCGCGGGCGAGGACGGCGGCGGCGAAGACGTCGTCGGCGCCCTGGCACATGGAGATGATGTAGGACTCGATGACTTCGGGGCCGAAGCGTTCGAAGGCCTGCTTGATGGTGTGGAAGACGCCGAGGGTCTTCTCGCCGGCCGCGTCGAGCGGGGCCGGGGTGGGGGCCAGCGGGCGGCGCGAGCGGAGTTCCTTGGCGAGGAGCTTCTGCCGGTAGTCGCGGGGCATGTCGGCGTAGCGCCAGGATTCCTCGCCGAGCCGGTCGAAGAGCTGGCCGAGGGCGTGGTGGTGGGCGTCGGCGTGTTCGCGTACGTCCATGGTGGCGAGCTGGAGGCCGAAGGCGGCCAGGGTGCGGATGGTGCGGTCCATCCGGCCGTCGGCGAAGAGGCCGCCGCGGTGCTCGCGCAGGGAGGTCTGGATGAGCTCCAGGTCGGCGAGGAGTTCGGCGGTGCCGAGGTAGTCGCAGCCGGGGCGGTGGGGGGTGCCTTCGGCGAGGCGCTCGCGGGTGTTGACGAGCTTCTGCCGGATGCAGGTGGCCTTGAGGCGGTAGGGCTCCTCGGCGTTCAGCCGCTTGTAGCGGGGGCTGATGCCGGGGAGGCGTTCCAGGTCGGCCTGGAGGGAGGTGAGGAGTTCCTCGGTGGCTCCGGCGTAGCGGATGGAGTTGGAGAGGAGGCCGCGGAGGTGGTCGATCATCTCCAGGGCGTCGGTGATGCCGTGCTCGTGCTGGAGGATCAGGACGTCCCAGGTGACGGCGGGCGTCACGTTGGGGTTGCCGTCGCGGTCGCCGCCGATCCAGGTGCCGAAGGTGAGGGGGCGGGTGCCGGCGGGGAGTTCGACGCCGACGCGGTCCAGTTCGGCGGCGAGGTCTTCGAGGACATCGCCGACGGCGTTGGCGTGCAGCTCGTCGAGGTAGTAGATGGCGTTGCGGGCCTCGTCGGCGGGCTCCGGGCGGACGACGCGGAGTTCGTCGGTCTGCCAGATGAGGTCGATGTTCTCGGCGAGGCGGAGGTCCAGGCGGCGGCGGTCGGCCTCGATGGCCGGGGTCTCCAGGAGGGCCGCGATGCGGCGCAGCTTGTTGAGGACGGACCGGCGGGCGGCCTCGGTGGGGTGTGCGGTGAAGACGGGGCGGACGTTGAGGTTCTTGACCGTCTCGCGCAGGTGCTCGGGGTCGGCGTCCTTGAGCCGGTCGGCGGTGCGGGCCAGCAGGCCGCCCTCGGCCGAGCGGCGGTCGCGCATCTCGTGGGCGCGGTGGACCTGCTCGGTGACGTTGGCGAGGTGGAAGTAGGTGGAGAAGGCGCGCACGAGCTGGGCGGCGGTCTCCAGGTCCGTGTCGCCGAGGAGCTCGGCGGCGGCTTCGCCGTCGGTGCGGGTCAGGGCGCGGACCCGCTCGACGAGGTCGAGGAGCTCCTGGCCCTCCTGGCGTACGAGGGTCTCGCCGAGGAGGTCGCCGAGGCGGCGGATGTCGGCGCGCAGCGCGGGGCTGGCGGCAGGGGTCTGGTCGGCACTGCTCACAGTGTGCGGCTCCTTGCAGTGAATGAGGAGGTGCGTTCGCTTCGCCGTCCCCGTGTGTCCGGTGGTGGGGGCGGGTGGCGGGGTCCGGGGCCCTGCGGCTGGCAGCGGTGCTGTCACCACGCCCCGACGAGCGGGTGCGGACCGCGCTGTCCGACGCTCCCAGGATAGGTGTCGTCGCAGGCGGCGTGTCCGTTGCCCCGGCGGGGGCCGCGGTCGCCGCCCGGGACACCCGGGCCTCTAGCCCCTTACCCCGTGGGTGGGTCGGTTACCGCGTGGGACGGGTTGGAGCGGCCTCTCGTGTTGTGGGGCCCGTCACTGCCATACTTACCAAGCCGTAGGTTACGGAACCGTAGCCACGGCCGTCCTGGTACCGCTCCCTCACCTTCCGAGGTATTCCCCTATGCCGAGCACTCCCCATGCTCCCCAAGTGATCGACGAGACCGAGCCGCCCGGGGCCGCCGAGGCCTCGCTGCCGCCCGCCACGCTGGGCGGCGACAAGAAGCGGTCGATCGAGCAGTTCGCGCTGCTGGCGTTCATCGTGGTGCCGTTCGTGGCGCTGGTCGCGGCGGTGCCTCTGGCGTGGGGCTGGGGGGTGAGCTGGCTGGATGTGGGGCTGCTGGTGGCGATGTACTTCATCGGATGCCACGGGATCACGATCGGCTTCCACCGGTACTTCACGCACGGTTCGTTCAAGGCGAAGCGGCCGTTGCGGATCGCGCTGGCCGTGATGGGCTCGCTGGCGGTGGAGGGGCCCCTGGTGCGGTGGGTGGCCGATCACCGCAAGCACCACCGGTTCTCGGACGCGGAGGGCGATCCGCATTCGCCGTGGCGGTTCGGGGAGACGCTGCCGGCCCTGATGAAGGGGCTGTGGTGGGCACACATCGCATGGATGTTCGACGAGGAGCAGACGCCGCAGCAGAAGTACGCGCCGGATCTGATCAAGGACCCGGCGATCCGGGGCATCTCGCGCCACTTCCTGTCCTTCACGATCGTCTCGCTGGCGATTCCGCCGCTGGTCGGCGGTCTGGTGACGATGTCGTGGTGGGGTGCGGCGACGGCGTTCTTCTGGGGTTCGCTGGTGCGGGTGGCGCTGCTGCACCATGTGACCTGGTCGATCAACTCGATCTGTCACGCGGTGGGCAAGCGGCCCTTCAAGTCCCGTGACCGGTCGGGGAACGTGTGGTGGCTGGCGGTGCTGTCGTGCGGCGAGTCGTGGCACAACCTGCACCACGCGGATCCGACGAGCGCGCGGCACGGGGTGATGCGGGGGCAGATCGACTCCAGCGCCCGGCTGATCCGCTGGTTCGAGAAGCTGGGCTGGGCCACGGACGTACGGTGGCCCGATGCCGCGCGTATCGGCTCCCGGCGCACGTCCGTACCGGCCGACGCGGCATGATTGACGACGTGGCGACCGACTCCAGCACGAGCAGCGAGAAGAGCAGGCCTTCCCCCTCCCGCCGGGCCAGGCGGGTCCGGATGACGGGCAAGGAGCGCCGCGAGCAGCTGCTGGACATCGGGCGCGCCCTGTTCGCCGACAAGGGCTTCGAGGGCACGTCGGTGGAGGAGATCGCGGCGCGCGCCGGGGTGTCCAAGCCGGTGGTGTACGAGCACTTCGGCGGCAAGGAGGGCCTGTACGCCGTGGTGGTCGACCGCGAGATGCGTCAGTTGCTGGACATGGTGACGGGGGCGCTCACGGCGGGCCATCCGCGTGAGCTGCTGGAGCAGGCGGCGTTCGCGCTGCTGGACTACATCGAGTCGTACACGGACGGTTTCCGGATCCTGGTGCGGGATTCGCCGGTGGCGCAGTCGACGGGCACGTTCGCTTCGCTGATCAGCGATATCGCCACGCAGGTGGAGGACATCCTGGGCCTGGAGTTCAAGGCCCGGGGCTTCGACCCGAAGCTGGCCCCGCTGTACGCGCAGGCGCTGGTGGGCATGGTGGCGCTGACGGGCCAGTGGTGGCTGGACGTCCGCAAGCCGAAGAAGGCGGAGGTCGCCGCCCATCTGGTGAATCTGTGCTGGCACGGGCTGGAGAACCTGGAGTCGAAGCCGCGGCTGATAGGGCACCGGAAGAGCTGATCTTCGAACCTGTTCGTACTTGGTCACCCGTCGTGCGGACGGGTCCGGTTTTCCCGCCGTAGTGTGGTCGGCAGGGCACAGAATCCCGTCCATGGGAGGAACCATGACCCCGGAGCCGACCACCGCGCACAGCTCCCGCTGGCCGGTGCCCCCGCAGGACGGATACACCGTGGACGATCTGTTCACGCTGCCCGATCTCCCGCCGCACACCGAGCTGATCGACGGGAGCCTGGTTTTCGTGAGTCCGCAGCGAGACTTTCACAGCACGATGATCGATCTGCTGACGACAGGACTGCGCAGTACGGCGCCCCCGGAGGTGAAGGTGCGCCGGGAGATGACCGTGGTACTGGATCGGCGGAACGCTCCCGAGCCGGATGTCTCCGTGGTACGGACCGAGGCGATCACCGGGCTCGACGTGACGCGGTACCAGGCCGCCGACGTCCTCCTCGCCGTCGAGGTCGTCTCCCCCGACTCCGAGGCCCGCGACCGTGAAGCCAAGCCGCACAAGTACGCGACGGCCGGGATCCCGCACTTCTGGCTGGTCGAGATGACCGGCACCGACCAGCACCCCGTCGTCCGGGTCTACGAGCTGGACCCGGTGACGAAGGCGTACGCGCTGACGGGCATCCACCACGACCGGCTGAAGACGGGTGTGCCGTTCCCGGTGGACATCGACGTCTCGGCGGAGGCGCTCGCAGCGCTGTAGAGCGGGCCGGGTTACGCATCCGGCTCCAGGAACTCCAGCCGGTTGCCGACCGGGTCGTGGGCGTAGCAGCGGCGGTGGCCGGGGAGGTCGTCGTCCCATACGACGTGGACGCCGTGGGCCTCCAGGCGGGCCGCGTACTCCACGATTCCCGTCACGCGCAGGCCCGGGTGGGCCTTCTTGGCGGGGCGGAAGTTCTCCTCGACGCCCAGGTGGAGCTGGACGGGTCCGGCGGCGAACCAGCAGCCGCCGCGGGCGGCGAGCACCGGGGGTTTCGGGATCTCGGTCATGCCCAGGGCTTCGGTGTAGAAGGCGCGCAGGGCGTCCTCGGAGCCGGGCGGGGCGGCGAGCTGTACGTGGTCGACGGCGGCGAGGCCGGCAGGGGCGGAGGCGGTCATCACTTCTCCTTGCGGGCGACGGCGAAGATGCGGCGGAACGGGAAGACCGTGCCGTACGGGCCGGGCGGGTAGGCCTCGCGGAGCAGGTCGCGGTATTCGGCGAGGAACGCGTCGCGGGCCTCGGGGTCGTCGGCCAGGGCGGTGAGGACGGGGCGCAGGGCGGTGCCCTTGACCCAGTCGAGGACCGCGTCGTCGCCGTGCAGGGTCTGGAGGTAGGTGGTCTCCCAGACGTCGGCCGCGCAGCCCAGGTCGCGGAGGCGGGTGAGGTAGTCGGCGGGGTCCAGGACGGATGCGGTGCGGTCGCCGATGCCGTGGAGGCGGGGGCGCCAGCGGTCGGATTCGCGGAGGCCGGCCAGGAGGGTGTGGCTGGGGGCGGTGAAGTTGCCGGGGACCTGGAAGGCGAGGGTGCCGCCGGGGGCGAGGGCGTCGAGCCAGCGGGGGAAGTGTTCGGCGTGGCCGGGGATCCACTGGAGCGCGGAGGTGGAGACGATCAGGCCGTACGTCTCGGTGGGCCGCCAGGCCGCGGCGTCGGCCTCGGCGAAGTCGAGCAGGGGCGGGCGGGCGTGGGCGGCGGCTTCGGCGAGCATCTCGCGGGAGGTGTCGTAGCCGGTGATCCGGGCGTTCGGCCAGCGGTCCGCGAGGAGGGCGGTGACGTTGCCCGCGCCGCAGCCGAGGTCGGCGATGCGGGGCGCGGGGTGGCCGGGGAGGTCGCCGATGCGAGCCAGGAGGTCCTGGAAGGGGCGGGTGCGATGGTCCGCGTGGCGCAAGTACTGCCGCGGATCCCAGGTGGGTTCGGGAGTGGGTGTCATGGGCATCAGGATCACGCCGAGACTATCTTGATGTCAAGACACTTGAATTCAAGAGACTTCATGTCGAGGGACCCTCTACACTGATCGACATGGAGGACGAGGTCGACCGTTTGGTCGCTGCATGGCGCCGAGAGCGCCCCGACCTCGACGTGGAACCACTCGAGGTGCTCAGTCGCGTCTCCCGCCTGGCTCGCCACCTCGACCGGGCCCGCCGCATAGCCTTCGCCGAGCACAACCTGGAGCCGTGGGAGTTCGACGTGCTGACGTCGCTGCGCCGGGCCGGCGCCCCCTACCAGCTCTCCCCCGGACAGCTCCTCACCCAGACCCTGGTCACCTCGGGCACGATGACCAACCGCATCGACCGCCTGACCAAGAAGAACCTCGTCGAGCGGCTGCCCGACCCGAGCGACCGACGCGGCGTCCTCGTCCGGCTCACGGCCGAGGGCCGCGACAAGGCCGACCAGTCGCTGGCCGGACTGCTCGCCCAGGAGCGCGCCATCCTCGCCGAGCTCTCCCGCCACCAGCGGGGCGAACTGGCCGGGCTACTGCGCCAGTTGACCGCCCCGTTCGACAACATCCCCACCTAGCGGACGCATCGCCGGCTCCGCCGGGCCGACCCCCGCCCGGCGGGCCAGCGCCACCGCGGCCAGCGTCGAGTGCACCCCGAGCTTGCCCAGCACGTTCTGCATATGGGTGCGCACCGTGTGCGGGGACAGGAACAGCCGCTCGGCGACCGCCTTGCGGCCGAGCCCCGCCACCATGCAGCGCAGCACCTCGCGCTCCCGGGGCGTCAGCGACTCCACCAGCCGCTCGCTCTCGGTGCGGTGCTTGCGGGCGGCGGTCAGCTCCCGCAGTACGCCGGTGAGCAGGGCGGGCGGCAGATGCGTCTCGTCGCGCAGCACACCCCGGATCACCGACAGCAGCCGTTGCAGCGAGCAGTCCTTGGCCACCCAGCCCGACGCCCCCGCCTGGAGCGCCCGCGCGGCGGCCCGCGGGTCGTCCTTCTCGGCCAGCACCACCGACCGTACGGCGGGCCGGTTCGAGCGGACCCCGGCGACCAGCGAGATGCCGTCGACGACGCCCGGCTCCTCCGGCCGGGGCGCGGGCACGGCGGGCGCACCGCCGGTCGCCAGGGCGCCCAACTCGGCGTCCACCAGCAGCACGTCGTAACCGCGCCCCTCGGCGGCCGCGCGCTCCAGGGCGCGCAGCGCGGCAGGGCCGCTGCCCGCGGCGGAGACGTCGACGTCCGGCTCGGCCGCGAGGGCAGCCGCGAGCGACTCGGCGAAGATGCGGTGGTCGTCGACCACCAGAACCCGGATACGCGCCACAGAACCCCCATCGGTGGGGGCGGACAGCTGCGGGTACGGCGTCCGGGGCTTCACTGCGGCCTGCCGCGCCCGACGACCGCCGTCGTCGAACCGCCTGCCGCCCTGCCCCGGACGCCGTACCCGGCTCTCTCGCTCCCCTGAATCGGCACCGGCCCCCACCGGTGCTGAGCATCAGCGTACGGGCGGGGGCCACGGGGGGAAGGCGATTCGGCGAACTGGTGGCCTCAGGTGTTTAGGGTGTGCTTCATGTTCCGTCTTGAGACAGAAGTAGACAGAGAACGTCGCATTCTGCTGAGCGGGCGTCTGCACCAGGACAACGTCGCGGCCTCGGCCGGTCTGCGGGCCCTGCTCGCCACCTCCGCGGAGCACGAAGTGCCGCTGGAGGTCTGGGCGTTGGACGAGCACGGGGCCCTGGCCGGCGGGCTGACCGGGCGGACCTGGGCGTACTGGCTGCATGTGGATCTGCTCTGGGTGGACGCCCCGCACCGGGGCATCGGCCTCGGTGCGCGCCTGCTCGCCGAGGCCGAACGGACCGCCCGCACCGAGCGCGCCTGCACCCGCTCACGGCTGGAGACCTGGGACTTCCAGGCCCCCGGCTTCTACCGCGGGCAGGGGTACGAGGAGATCGGCCGGGTCGAGGACTACCCGCCGGGCGTCACCGAGTTCATCCTGGTCAAGGAGTTGTGAGCCCGGCCCTCCGGGGCGGACCCGGAGGCCCCGGGCTCAGCGCAGCCGGCGCGCCCCGGCCGACGGGACGGCGTCGAAGATGCCCGGGGCCGCGTGTCCGGCCGCCGCGAACGCCTCGCTGACCGCCTTGGCCACGGTGTCGGCCGCCGACGCCTCCACCAGGACGACCGCCGAGCCGCCGAAGCCGCCGCCGGTCATCCGCGCACCGAGCGCCCCGGCCGCGTTCGCCGCCTCGACCACCAGGTCCAACTCGGGGCAGGAGACCCGCAGATCGTCGCGGAGCGAGCGGTGGCCCTCGTTCAGGACGGGGCCCGCCGCCCGGACGTCGCCCGCGTCGAGCAGGGCGATGACCTGCTCGACCCGGCGGTTGTCGCCGACGACATGGCGTACGTAACGGATCACGGACTCGTCCGCCCCGGCGTCGGCGAGGGTGGCGAGCGCCGCTTCGAGACCGGCGTACGGCAGGTCGCGGAGCATCGGTATGCCGAGCAGCCGGGCGCCCTCCTCGCAGCCGGCCCGGCGCTCCGCGTACGCGCCGTCGCCGAGCGCGTGCTTGACCCGGGTGTCGACGACCAGGAGCGTCAGGCCCTGGGCGGCCAGGTCGAAGGGGATCTGGCGCAGTGAGAGGTCGCGGGTGTCCAGGTGGAGGGCGTGGCCCTCGGTGCAGCAGGCCGAGGCCATCTGGTCCATGATCCCGCAGGGCACGCCGACGAAGTCGTTCTCGGCGCGGCGGCCGATCACGGCGAGTTCGGCCGCGGTCAGCCCCAGGTCGAAGAGGTCGTTCAGGGCGAGCGCGGTGACGACTTCCAGGGCGGCGGAGGAGGAGAGTCCGGCGCCCGTGGGCACGGTGGAGGTCAGGGCGACGTCCGCGCCGGTGACCGGGTGCCCGGCCTCGCGCAGCGCCCAGAGGACTCCCGCCGGGTAGGCGGCCCAGCCGTGGCCGGAGTGCGGGACGAGCTCGTCGACGCGGAGGGAGACGACGCCGCCGGGGACGTCGGAGGAGTACAGCCGCAGGACGCCGTCGTCGCGGCGGGAGACGGCGGCGCGGGCGGTGTGCGGGAGGGCGAGCGGCATGACGAAGCCGTCGTTGAAGTCGGTGTATTCACCGATGAGGTTCACCCGTCCGGGTGCCGCCCAGATGCCGTCGGGCTCGGCCCCGTACAGCTCGGCGAAGGTGGCGGCGGGGTCGGCGCCGGACGGCTCGGCATGCTGGGTCATGAGGTGGTCGTTTCCTCTCGGCGGGCGAACTGCCAGGCGTCGGCGATGATTCCGGCGAGGTCGGCGCGGGACGGCTGCCAGCCGAGGCGCTCCACGGCGGTGGCGGCGGAGGCGACGAGGACGGCCGGGTCGCCGCCGCGCCGGGGGGCGGCGGTCTCGGGGACGGGGTGGCCGGTGACCTTGCGGACGGTCTCGATGACCTCGCGGACCGAGAAGCCGTTGCCGTTGCCGAGGTTGCAGATCAGGTGCTCGCCGGGGGCGGCGGCGGTCAGGGCCAGCAGGTGGGCCTCGGCGAGGTCGGCGACATGGATGTAGTCGCGGACGCAGGTGCCGTCCGGGGTGGGGTAGTCGTCGCCGTAGACGTTGATCGACTCGCGCTTTCCCAGGGCGACTTGAAGGACCAGCGGGATGAGGTGGGACTCGGGGTCGTGGCGCTCTCCGCAACTGCCGTACGCCCCGGCCACGTTGAAGTAGCGGAGCGAGACGGCGGCCAGGCCGTGGGCGGTGGCCTCGCCGCTGATCATGTGGTCGACGGCGAGCTTGGACGCGCCGTAGGGGCTGGTGGGGGCGGTGGGGTCGGCCTCGGTGATGGGGCTGGAGACCGGTTCGCCGTAGGTGGCGGCGGTGGAGGAGAAGACGAGGGTGCGCACGCCGTGTTCGCGCATGGCGGCGAGCAGGGCGGTGGTGCCGCCGACGTTGTTGACCCAGTACTTCTCGGGGTTCACCACGGACTCGCCGACCTGGGAGAACGCGGCGAAGTGCAGGACGCCGTCGTAGGACGGGTCCAGATGGCGGGCGGCGTCCTGGATGCGGCCCTCGATGAACGCGGCGCCGGCCGGGACGCCCTCGCGGAAGCCGGTGGAGAGGTCGTCCAGGACGGTCACCGTGTGCCCGGCCTCCAGAAGGTGCTGGGCGACGACGCTGCCGACGTATCCGGCGCCGCCGGTGACCAGGTACTTCTTCGGGTTGCTCACGTTCTGGGGGTTGCTCACTCGCTCGCTACCTCTCGCAGTCGCTCGGCCGCGGCCTCCGGCGGCACGTCGTTGATGAACACGCTCATGCCGGACTCGGATCCCGCGAGGAACTTCAGCTTGCCGGAGGTCCGGCGAATGGTGAAAAGCTCCAGGTGCAGGGCGAAGTCCTCCCGTCCGGGAACCCCGAACGGCGCCTGGTGCCAGGCGGAGATGTACGGGGTCGGCGGCTCGCCGGGTCCGAAGATCCGGTCGAAGCGCCTCAAGAGTTCCAGATAGACCTGTGGGAACTCCGTGCGCGCACCCTCGTCCAGTTCCCGCAGGTCGGGGACGCGGCGGCGGGGGTGGAGATGGACCTCGTAGGGCCAGTGCGCCGCGTAGGGGACGTAGGCGATCCAGTGGTCGGTGGCGAGGACGACGCGTGAGCCGTCCTTCTCCTCGCGGGCGACGACGTCGTCGAAGAGGTTGGAGCCGGTCTCCTCGCGGTGGCGGGCGGCCGAGCGGAGCATCAGCTCGGTGCGCGGGGTGACGAAGGGGTAGCCGTAGATCTGGCCGTGGGGGTGGCCGAGGGTGACGCCGATCTCGGCGCCGCGGTTCTCGAAGCAGAAGACCTGGGTGACCTGGTCGAGTCCGGCCAGCGCGGCGGTGCGGTCGGTCCAGGCGGCGAGGACGAGGGCGGCCTGCTCCTCGGTGAGGTCGGCGAAGGACGCGTCGTGGTCGGAGGTGAAGCAGACCACCTCGCAGCGGCCGGAGTCGCCGGCCAGGGAGGGGAAGCGGTTCTCGAAGACCGCGACGTCGTAGTGGTCGTCGGGGATCTCGCTCTGCCGTCCGTCCCGGGTGGGGCAGAGCGGGCAGGCGTCGGCCGGCGGGTGGTAGGTGCGGGCCTGGCGGTGCGAGGCGATGGCGACCGCGTCGCCGAGCAGCGGATCGCGGCGGATCTCGGAGGAGGTGGAGACGGGATCCAGGGGGCGGTGGTCGACGGCGTCGCGGACGGTGTCGTCCGCGGAGTCGTAATAGATCAGCTCACGGCCGTCGGCGAGAGTCGTAACCGTTTTCTTCACCAGGGTCCTCCACCAGATCCTCCCAACATAATCGCACATAACAAATCACAAGCGAACACCCTCGTCAATGCCGCGGCTCGCCGCGACTGCGACTGGCCTCAGGGGCCACATACCCGGACATTCACCCACACTCAATCACGATCGAACAAAGAACCCCAACGAGAGTGTTCATTTCTCGAACATGGAGGCGTAAGTTCCGTCGGGTTCAGTTCGCGCAACGAAGCGAGTACCCCCCATGCAGACACTGGCCGAAGGGCTTCGGCTCCCCACGAACGGGCTCGACTACGCCATCCTGGCGATCTACTTCGTCGTCGTACTCGGCATCGGCTTCGCGGCCCGTGCCAGCGTCAAGACGAGCCTCGACTTCTTCCTCTCCGGACGGTCGCTGCCCGCCTGGGTGACCGGGCTCGCCTTCGTCGCGGCGAACCTCGGCGCCACCGAGATCCTCGGCATGGCGGCCACCGGCGCGCAGTACGGCGTCGCGGTGGTGCACTGGTACTGGATCGGCGCGATCCCGGCCATGGTCTTCCTCGGCCTGGTGATGATGCCGTTCTACTACCGCTCCAAGGTGCGCTCCGTGCCGGAGTTCCTGCTCCAGCGTTTCGACAAGTCCGCCCATCTGCTGAGCTCCGTGCTCTTCGCCTTCGCGGCGATCCTCATCGCGGGCGTCAACCTCTACGCCCTCTCGATCGTCGTGGAGGCGCTCCTCGGCTGGCCGCAGTGGGTCGCGATCGTCGTCGCGGGCCTGTTCGTGCTGGTCTACATCACGATCGGCGGGCTCTCCTCGGCGATCTACAACGAGGTGCTCCAGTTCTTCGTCATCCTCGCCGCGCTGATCCCGCTCACCGTCCTCGGCCTGAAGCGGGTCGGCGGCTGGGACGCCATGAGCGACTCGCTGACCAAGCAGCACGGCGGCGACTTCATGACCGCCTGGGGCGGCACCGGCATCGGTGACGCCAACCCGCTGGGCGCCAACTGGCTGACGATCATCCTCGGCCTCGGCTTCGTGCTGTCCTTCGGCTACTGGACGACGAACTTCGCCGAGGTGCAGCGCGCGCTGTCCGCGAAGAACCTCTCCGCCGCCAAGCGCACCCCGCTGATCGCCGCCTTCCCGAAGATCTTCATCGTCTTCGCGGTGATGATCCCGGGCCTGGTCGCCGCCGTGATCGTGCCCAAGATCGGCACCCCGGGCTCCGACCTCACCTACAACGACGCGATACCCCTGCTGATGCAGGAGCTGCTGCCCAACGGGGTGCTCGGCATCGCGGTGACCGGTCTGCTCGCCGCCTTCATGGCGGGCATGGCGGCCAACGTGTCCTCGTTCAACACGGTGTTCACCACCGACATCTGGCAGCGGTACGTGGTGAAGGACAAGCCGGACACGTACTACCTGAGGTTCGGACGGCTGATCACGGCGATCGGGGTGCTGGCCTCGATCGGCACGGCGTTCATCGCCGCCAGCTTCTCGAACATCATGAGCTACCTCCAGACGCTGTTCTCGTTCTTCAACGTCCCGATGTTCGTCGTGTTCATCATCGGCATGTTCTGGAAGCGCGCCTCGATGAAGTCCGGTGTCTGGGGCCTGGTCGCGGGCACCGCCGCCGCGATGATCAACTACTTCTGGATCTACAAGGGCGGGATCATCGACATCCCGTCCGACCAGGGCGCCAACTTCGTCTCCGCGATCGTCGGATTCGTCGCCGGAGCCGTCGTCATGGTCGCCGTCACGCTCTTCACCGCACCGAAGCCCGACGCCGAACTGGCCGGTCTGGTGTACGGGACCGAGTCGCCGGACCCCGACGAGGCGCTCGACGAGGCCGACAGCGCCTGGTACCGCAAGCCCGCGCTGCTCGGCTGGGGCGCGGTCGTCCTCGCCGCCGCGTGCTACATCCCGTACTCGTTCTGATCGGAGGAACTCACCATGTCCGACCTGCACAAGGAAGTCTCCGAGCTGGAGCGCAAGTCCGCGACCGCGGCCCGTCTCTTCGACATCCGGCGGATCATCGGCGGCCTGTTCGTGGTCTACGGAGTGATCGTCACCATCGCCGGCATCAGCCCGTCCGACGCCGACCTGAAGAAGGCCGAGGGCGTCCACATCAACCTGTGGACGGGCCTGGCCATGCTGGCGCTCGGCCTGTTCTTCCTGGCCTGGATGAAGCTGCGCCCGGCCGAGGCCCCGGCGGCCCCGGAACCGGACGCCCCGGCCGACCGGGAGTCCGACGCGGGCTGAGCCCGAAAGCCCGTCCGTCCAGCGTCCCGCAGGGGCCGTACGTCACCCGCTCCGCCCGGGGACGTACGGCCCCTGCGGCGTGCCGCCGTGGTCGCCGTTGCCCGCGGCCCGCTCCAGCAGTCCCGTACGGGCGGCGAGCGCGGCGGCCTCCAGGCGGGAGCCGACGCCGAGCTTCATCAGGACCCGCTGGACATGGGTGCGGGCGGTGCTCGGGGCGATGTCCATACCGGCGGCGATCAGCCGGGTGTCCTCGCCCTCGGCGACCCGCACCAGCACCTCCGCCTCGCGCGGGGTGAGCATCCGCAGCAGCCGCCGGCCCTCGTCGTCGGGCTGGACCGCCGGGTTGAGCAGTTCCGCGAAGGCCCCCCGCAGCAGCTGCGGGGCGATGGCGCTCTCCCCCGCCCGCGCCTTGAGCATGGCCCGCTCGACGCCCTCGATGCGCTCGTCGTGCCGGACGTACCCCACGGCCCCGGCGGCGAACGCCGCGGCGATCCCGCGCGGGCTGGGCACCGGCCCGAGGACCACCACCGCGACCTGCGGGCGCTCCTGGCCGATGCGCACGATCGGGTCGAAGACCCCGGGGGCGGCGGGCGACGCCGTACCGAACAGGCAGACCTCCGGGGCCCTGCTGACCACCAGTTCCGCGGTCCCGGAGGTCGGCGCGGCCGCCGCGAGCACCCGGTGCCCGCGCAGTTTCAGCGCCGAGGCGAGTGCCTCGGCGAGCAGTCGGTGATCGTCGACCACCATGAGCCGCACGCCCATCGACCAAGCCTCCCAGCCCTGTACACCCGACCCCCCGGCCGCCTGACCCGGCAAGTTACACGCTTGTTCGACCTCGCGCCGCCCTTACGTGGGAGAAGCCCCCCAGAATGCCGAATTCTGCGTCATTCGGGGCTCGTCGACCGTTGCTCGGTGATCGCTTCGCGGGCGGAAAACGATCGGCCCTGCCGGTCGGTGATCGACCGGCAGGGCCTGGAGCGCGTCTCGCGCCGCTCGTGGCGGCGAGCGGTGGTCAGTCGGTGCGGTAACCGACGACGAGGTAGAGCTTGTCGTCGCCGTCGACGACGCTGCGCTTGCTGATCAGGCGCTTCGACTTGAAGAAGTGCCCTTCGGAGTACAGGAGTTCGGAGTGGTCGCCGGAGAACCGCCGCTCCGCCTCACGGACCGCCTCGTCGTTCGGGTTCTCCATCAGCAGGGTCTGCTTGAAGGTCTCGCCGTCGATGGAGACGATCTGGCCGCCCTTGTCGTAGGGGGGCTCCTTGTACGCGATGATGCTGGTGCCGTCCATCCGCAGCGGGACCAGGCTGTAGCGGTCGCCCGCGTCGGCCCGGGCGCCGAGGAGCTTCCCGGTGGTCAGGTCGAAGGCGACGATCTCGTTGGTGTCGCCGTACTCGCTGGTGCCGTCGTGGTTCTCGGTCGGCAGGTAGAGCCGGTTGTTGCCGACGGCCAGGTTCTGGCAGCGCTCGACCTCGGTGGAGCCGCAACGGGCCGCGTACTGCTCGGCGTCGGCGGGGATGCGCACGATCAGCTTGCCGGTCGCCGCGTCGATCGAGAAGAAGTCGGAGATGCCGCTGCCGTCGCCGGCGGTGTCGCCGACGTCGGCCGCGACCACCAGCGGCTTGGTGGAGACGATGCTCGCGTAGTCGACGCCGGCGGGCATCTGGAACGAGGACAGCGGTGCGCCGGTCGTCGGGTTCAGCGCCTGCACGGTGAGCTGCGGGCTGTCGGACGTACCGCACTTGCGGACCACGGCGAGGGCATCGCCGCCGCCGTAGCCGCGGTCGTAGCAGCCGTCCGCGCCGACCTTCGGCTTCCACAGCTCGGCGCCGGTCTCCAGCTTGAAGGCCGCGCCGCCCGAGGTGCCGCCCGCGGCGACGGTGGACCCGCTGAGCGTGACCTCGTCGAAGCGGACCTGCTGGTCACCGCCGGTGGCGGAGGTGACGCCCTTGCTCCACACCAGCTTGCCGGCGGCCATGTCGATCACGCCGACCTGGTTGCACGACGGGTACTTGTTCTCCTTGGTCGCCTTCGTCTCCTCGAAGACGACCGCGGTCTTGTAGTCCTTGCTCATGTGCCGGGAGGCGGAGCAGACCTCGCCGGGCAGCGGGACGGACCAGAGCTTGGTGCCCTTGTCGCGGTCGTAGGCGACGATCTCGGCGACGCCGGACTTCACGTACGCCTTGTCGGTGATCCAGGAGCCCATGACCGTGGTGACGTCGTCGACCTCCGGCTCCGGGAGCTGGAAGACGACCTTGGACTTGGTGTTGGCGGGCGGCTTCTCGTCGCCGCCGGCCAGGCCGCCCTCGCCGCCCTTGGCCTCGCCGCCGGTGGAGCCGGAGGAGGAGGCCTCGTTCTTGCCGCCCTTGTCGTCATCGCCGGTGGAGGCGTAGATGACCCCGGCGCCGATGATCAGCACCACGGCGACGGCCGCGGCGACGATGATCTGCATCTGGGTGGAGAACTTCTTGCCGCCGCCGGGCTGCTGCGGGGCAGCGTACTGCGGCTGCATCGGCTGGGTCGGGTAGCCGTACCCCTGCTGCGGCATCCCGGGCTGTCCGGCGGGCCCCTGCGGGTAGCCGTAGCCCGGCTGCGGGGCCTGGGGGTAGCCGTATCCGTTGGGCTGCGGCGCGGGCGGGGTGGGGTAGCTGCCCGGCGCCGGGGGCGGCGGGGTGCCGTAGCCCCCGGCGGGCGCGTCCTGCGGTGCGGGGGGCGGCTGCGGAGGCTGCTGCGGCTGCTGCGGCTGCTTGCCGAAGGGGTCCGCGGGCGGCGGGGTCGGCTGTCCGAACCCTCCGGGCGGCGGGTCCTGCGGCGCGCCGAAACCACCGGAGGGCGGGCCGGCGGGCGGCGCCGGGGGCGTGTTCGGCTCGCCCGGGGGCGTGTTCGGCGGCTCGTTGGGCGGCTGCTGCGGTGGCTGGGGCGGCTGGCTCATGGCGTGCGTACCTCGGGGGACGAGTGGGTGTGGGGGCGCGTGGGGCGGGGAAGGGCCGACCGGATGCCGGGAGCGGTCGTGCGGATCGTGCCGGGAGCGGTCGTTCGGATCGTGCCGGGCTCGCGGGCCGTCACTTCTCGAACACCAGCATCGTCGACTGCTCCAGCTCTTCCTTGTCGTTGCTCGCGCTCACGCGGTTGCTGAAGATGAAGGAACGGCCGCCCTGGTAGGCGACCTTGGCCGAGAAGAAGCCGTTCTCGATCCGGCCGGCCGCCTCCGGGTGCTGGAGCAGCGTCTTGGTGGCGCCGCCGGTCGGCGGGAGGGTCACGATGGCGCCGGCGGCGTCGTACTTCGGCCGCATGTAGAGCACCAGGTCACCGCCCTCCATGCCCAGCGGCTTCAGAACGCGCTCGGCCGGGGCGGGCGCTTCCCACTTGGGCTTTCCGGTGTTCAGGTCGAAGGCGATGACCTTGTTCGTCCGGGCGGTCCCGCTGCTGTCGTCCTCGGTCGCGATGTAGAAGGTGTTGGCGTCGGCGGCGACACCGCTGCACCCTTCGAGCTTCTGGCCGAAGATGGCGAAGCTGTTCCCGCAGTCGTGGGTGAGCTTGTCGCCCTTGGCGGGCGCGAGCTGGGAGCGGAGCTTGCCGTTGTCGGTGAGCGCGGCGATGGCGTACTGCTTCTTCTCCTCGTGCTCCAGCCGCACGACGAGCGGGGTGACCGAGTAGACCTTGCCGATCTCCCAGCCGCGCGGCGGCTGGTAGGTCCACTTGGGCTTGCCGGTGGTCGGGTTCAGCTCCTGGACCTGGTGCTGCGGGTTCTTGACGTCGTCGGTGCGGCAGCTGGCCGCGGCGATGAGCTTCGGGCCGCCGGCGAAGGCGAAGGGCTTGCAGTTGCCGTCGGGGTTGCCGAACAGCTCCTTGCCGTCGCTGACCCGGTAGGCGTTGGAGTTGCTGGTGCGTCCCACGGTGACGGTGTCTCCGCTGATCGCCAGACCGATGTCCGACAGGAAGTCCCAGGTGCCGTTCTTCTTGACCGCCTTCTTCCAGCCGGGCTTGCCGGTGTTGAGGTCGATCATCTGGAGGACGGAGCAGTTGGCCTTGTCGGTGGTGCCGTCCTTCACCCCGATGACGATCTTGCCATCGGCGGTGGGGGCGTTGGGCGCGGCGCACACGTCGGCGGGCAGCGGCACGGTCCACTTCTGCTTGCCGTCGGCGACCGAGTAGCCGGAGACGCCGCGATACATGGCCTTGGCGACCACGTCTCCGGCGAACCACGGGCCGTACACGGACGCGCCGCTGCGGGGCAGGTCGACGTCGTTCTTCTGGAGCCAGGCGACCTTCGCCTCGCCCGGCTTGCGCCCGGCGTTGAGGTCGTCGTTGCCCTCGCGGCCGTCGCCGCTGCCGTCGCCCTCGTCGACCGTGGGCGACGCGCTGGGGGGCTTGGGGTCGTTGCTGGTGTTGGCCAGCGGCTTCTTCGGGTCCTCGTCGCCGCTGTCGCTCACGAGGAACCAGGTGCCCGTACCGGCGACCAGGACCACGGCGACCGCCGCCGCGACGATGACGGCGGTCTTGTTCTTGAGGAACCCGCCGCCGCCGGAGCCCGGTCCGCCGGGGGCGCCGGGGTACTGCTGCTGCGGGTAGCCGTAACCGGGCTGGGTCGGCTGACCGTACGGTCCGGGAGCCTGCTGGCCGTACGGGCCCGGGGCCTGCTGACCGTAGGGGCCGGGCTGCTGGGCGTACGGGCCGGTGGGCTGGCCCGGCTGCTGACCGTACGGTCCGGGGGCCTGGCCGGGCTGCTGCGGGTAGCCGTAACCGGGCCCCGCCGGGGGCTGCTGCGGGTAGCCGTACGCCGGGGCGCCGGGCGGGGGCGTCTGCGGCGGACCGGCCGGGGGCGCGGGCGGCTGGGCGGGGGGCGGCCCCTGGGGCGGCTGACCGGGCGGCGTCTGCGGCGGCTTGGCCAGGTTCGGCTGGTCCTGGGGCGGCTGAGGAGCTCCGTTCGGCGGCTCCTGCGGAGCCCCGAAGCCTCCCTGCGGCGGTTGCTGGCTGGGCGGCTGGCTCATCAGCACGTCCCCCTTCGTGCGGTCCGGTGCCCGATCCGGTCTCCCCCGCGATTCCGAGAAGGGTCAATTCCCCTCGGAAAGGAGCGAATCAGGCATGGCTTCCGCGGTGTTACGACAGTCGGGCGGGGCTTCTTTGTACCACCCGTCCGCCACCCGGCACCGGATCGGTCCCGCCCCTGTTCCCAAGGGAGAACCGCCTTGTGATGCCCTCGTTACGCCCCGGACGGAGGTGATGGTCAGTCACCGAAGGTGATGATCGTCCGCACGTCCATCTCCTCCTCGTCGGACTCGCCGCCGATGCGGCCGATGGCGATCAGCGAGCGCCCGTCGGCATAGCGGATCGTGGGATCGAAGACGTGCTCGGTCTTCGCCGCCGACGTCGGATGGCGAAGGACCGTCTGCAGGGCGCCGCCCTGCGGTCCGAGCGCCATGATGCCGCCGCCGGTCGTGGCCTTCGATTCCGGAGCGGCGAGGTACAGCAGCACCTTGCCGTTCTCGACCCGCATCGGCTTCAGCGTCTGCCCGGGCGGCGCCGGCACCTTCCACTTGATCTTGCCGGTCTTCATGTCGAAGGCGACGACGGAGTTGTTGAACGCGCCGTTCACATAGGCGGGCTTCGTCGCGAGGTAGAACGTGTCGCCGCCGGCGGTCGCACCGAGGCAGTCGTCGAGGTTCTCGTCCCGCTGGCCGCACTCCATCTCGAACTCCTCCTTGCCGGGATCGGGCTGGGCGAGGAGGGTGCCGTCGTTGCTCAGGAGCGCGATGGCCCAGTTCGGCTTCGGCTCGTCCTGCCGCAGCGAGACGACCGGCGGGTCGACGGAGTAGAACTTGTCGATCCGCCAGCCCTTCTTGACCTTGTACGTCCACACGGTCTTGCCGGTGGCCGGGTCGATGCGCCGCACTTCCTCGTCGTACGTGTCACTCGGCGCCTTGAGGCAGTCGACCGCGGCGAGCGGGACGTCGCCGCTGGCGAATCCGTACGGCTGGCAGGTGCCCGGCAGCCGGTCCCACAGGTGCTTGCCGTCGCTGATCCGGTAGGCGTCGGTGCGGGTCGTCCGGCCGGCCGTCACGACGTCGCCGTTGACCGCCATGACGACGTCCGACAGCCCGTCCGACATCGAGGAGCGGTCGAGCGTGGCGGTCCAGCCCGCCTTGCCGGTGACCAGGTCGATCATCTGGAGCTTCTCGCAGTCCGCGCCTTCCTCGGTGCTTTCCCTGAGGGCGATGACGATCTTGCCGTCCGGGCTCGGCTGGGACGGCGCGGCGCAGACGTCGGCCGGCAGGCGCAGGCTCCACTTCTGCGAGCCGTCGTCGAGGGAGTAGCCGGACGCCGTGCGGTACATGGCTTTGGCCACGATGCCGTCCGTGATCCACGGGCCGCGCACGGGGACGCCGCCCGACGGCACGTCCACGTCGTTCTTCAGGATCCAGCGGACCTTGGCCTCGCCCTCCTTGAGCTTCTTGTTGAACTCCGCGGCGCCCGGGGCGGGCGTCGGCTTCGGGCTCGGATCGGCGCTGGGGTCCTTCGGGGCGGTGCTCTCCTTCGCGACGGGCTTCTTGTCGTCGGCGCCGTCGTCGCCGCCCACCGCGAACCAGACGCCCGTCCCGATGACGAGGACCCCGGCGAGCACGGCGGCGACGAGACCGGCGACCCGGCCGCGCGAACGCCCGCCGCCACCGGGCCCGCCGGACGGCTGCTGGGGCCGGCCGTACGGCACGGTGGGCGGCTGGGGCTGCGGCTGCGGCTGCGGGTAGCCGTACGGCCCCGTGGGCTGCTGCGGCTGCGGGTAGCCGTACGGCACGGTCGGCGGCTGCTGACCGTACGGTCCGGGCTGCGGTTGACCGTACGGTCCGGGCTGAGGCTGGTGCGGCGGCTGCCCGGGGGCTCCGTACGCACCGGGCTGTGGTTCGTACGGAGCGCCGAAGCCCTCCGGCTCTCCCGGCCTGCCCTGCTGCGGCGGCGGCTGCGACATCGGTGTTGGTCCCCCTCGAACGTACGGTCCCTGCCGCCCCGTTCTACCACCTGCCCCACCGGCCCCACGGGTCCGGTCAGGCGTCCTCGGCCAGTTCCAGCCAGCGCATTTCCAACTCGTCCCGCTCGGTGACCAGTTCGCGCAGTTCGGCGTCGAGCTTGGCGACCTTCTCGAAGTCGGTCGCGTGGTCCGCGATCTGCTTGTGCAGCGTGGTCTCGCGGGTGGAGAGCTTGTCGAGCTGCCGCTCGACCTTCTGCAGCTCCTTCTTCGCGGCGCGTGCCTCCTGCGCGGAGACGGCCGGTGCGGCGGCGGGGGCGGCGGCCCCGGACGAACGGGGGGCGGCGGCGGAGGGGGTGGACTCCTCCTCCATCCGCTGCCTGCGCTCCAGGTACTCGTCGATCCCGCGCGGCAGCATGCGCAGGGCGCGGTCGCCGAGGAGCGCCATGACCTTGTCCGTGGTCCGCTCGATGAAGAACCGGTCGTGGGAGATCACGATCATCGACCCGGGCCAGCCGTCGAGGAGGTCCTCCAGCTGGGTCAGGGTCTCGATGTCGAGGTCGTTGGTGGGCTCGTCGAGGAAGAGGACGTTGGGCTCGTCCATCAGCAGCCGCAGGATCTGGAGCCGGCGGCGCTCACCGCCGGAGAGGTCGCCGACGGGCGTCCACTGCTTCTCCTTGGTGAACCCGAACTGCTCGCAGAGCTGGCCCGCGGTCATCTCGCGGCCCTTGCCGAGGTCGACCCGGTCGCGCACCTGCTGGACGGCCTCCAGCACCCGGAGGTTCGGGTTCAGCTCGGAGACCTCCTGGGAGAGGTAGGCGAGCTTGACGGTCTTGCCGACGACGACCTTCCCGGCGGCGGGCTGCTCGTCGCCCTGCGTACGGGCGGCCTCGGCGAGGGCGCGCAGCAGCGAGGTCTTGCCCGCGCCGTTGACGCCGACCAGGCCGACGCGGTCGCCGGGGCCGAGCTGCCAGGTGAGGTGGGTGAGGAGGGTCTTGGGCCCGGCCTGGACGGTCACGTCCTCCAGGTCGAACACGGTCTTACCGAGGCGGGCGTTGGCGAACTTCATCAGCTCGCTGGTGTCGCGCGGCGGCGGCACGTCGGCGATGAGCTCGTTGGCGGCCTCGATGCGGTAGCGCGGCTTCGACGTACGGGCCGGGGCGCCGCGGCGCAGCCAGGCCAGCTCCTTGCGCATCAGGTTCTGCCGCTTGGACTCCTCGGTGGCGGCGATGCGCTCCCGCTCGGCGCGGGCGAACACGTAGTCGCTGTAGCCGCCCTCGTACTCGTGGACGGCGCCGCGCTGGACGTCCCACATGCGGGTGCAGACCTGGTCGAGGAACCACCGGTCGTGGGTGACGCAGACGAGGGCGGAGCGGCGGGCCCGCAGATGGCCGGCCAGCCAGGAGATGCCCTCGACGTCGAGGTGGTTGGTGGGCTCGTCGAGGACGATCAGGTCCTGCTCGTCGATGAGGAGCTTGGCCAGGGCGATACGGCGGCGCTCGCCGCCGGAGAGCGGGGCGATGACGGTGTCGAGCCCGTGCTCGAAGCCGGGGAGGGCCAGGCCGCCGAAGAGCCCGGTGAGCACGTCACGGATCTTGGCGCTGCCCGCCCACTCGTGGTCGGCGAGGTCGCCGATGACCTCCTGGCGGATGGTCTTCGCCGGGTCCAGGGAGTCGTGCTGGGTGAGGACGCCGAGACGCAGCCCGCCGTTGTGGGTGACGCGGCCGGTGTCCGCGTCCTCCAGCTTGGCGAGCATCCGGATGAGGGTGGTCTTGCCGTCGCCGTTGCGGCCCACGACACCGATCCGGTCGCCCTCGGACACCCCGAGGGACACACCGTCGAGCAGGGCACGGGTGCCGTACACCTTGCTGACCTGCTCGACATTGACCAGATTGACGGCCATTTCACTCCTGCCTAGGTGGTTGATCGACCTTCCCAGGGTACGGCGCGGCGGCGGGGAGCCGGTCGTGCGGCCTCGGCGTCCCGGCCGGAGGGTCGAATACCCTCGTCCGTGGCGTATTCCATGGCCTATGGCGACAGATGTGAAAACGGGGGCGTACGGGTGGTAGTCGTCGCGACGGTGCTGCGGTGGATCTTTCTCGTGGCCGGAGTGGGAATCCTGGTGGCTTTCCTCGTCACCGCCGTCCGGGCCCGCCGCGCGGGCGCCGGCTTCGGCGAGCTGGTCGACGTACTGGAGAACCGGTGGTTCGCCACGAACCAGGTGTTCCTCGCCGTGCTGGCGGGTCTCGCCGGGTCATGGGCCGCGGAGTGGGCGGGCGGAGCGCGCGGGGCCGTCGCCGAGTCCGTGCCCACCCTCGCCCCGCTGGGCATCGTCGCCGCGTTCGTCGTCTGCCGCGCTGCCGGGCCGTTCCGGGTGAAGCTGCTCTCGCTGGTCGCCGCGCCGCTGCTGCTGGGCGGAGTGATGACGGGCTGGTGAGCCCCGGGGCCGGGCCCGGCCCGCCCGGTGACGGTCCCGGGCCGTGCGGTAGCGTGCGCCGACTGATCATGGGGCCTGGGGGGTCGGAGTGGCGGCGACGGCGTGGGAACGGTTCATCGGTCATCGGGTGGCGCCGAGAGCGGCCCTGGTCGTGCTGGCCGCGGTGCTGGTGGCCGGTTTCCTGCTCGTACGGTCCGAGCGGCGCGACGCCCATAACGCCGAGGTCCTGGAAACGGCCTGCGGAGGTGTCCTCCCGCGCGAGACGGTGCGTGGTCTGCTGCCCGGGGACGAGACCTGGGAGCTGTACGACGACCTCGACCTGACCGGGCCGTCCGGGCACGGTCCGCGCACCCTGCTGCGGTGCTCGGTGGGGTGGGACGAATACTGGGGCAGCGCGTCCGGGAGTCTGCGACTCGCGGCGGTACCGGTGCTGGACGTTCCGCTGTCCGGCGTGCGGCTCGGGGACGTCCTCTCCGCGCGGAACGCGAAGGAGCCCGACCGGGCCACCGCGTACCGGACCGCCACCGCCCAGGTCACCGCCGCCTGCCCAGCCGGTCTGCCCGGTTACCCGCACCCGGTGACCCGCTTCCGGGTCCATGCCTCGTCCCTGTCCGACGAGCCGGAGCACGTCCGCACGGCGGAGGAGCTGAGCGACGCGGTGGCGGCCGTCGCCAACCACGTACGGGACCGGGGCGGCTGCGGAGGTCCGGCGGTGAAGCCCTCGGACGTCCAGCCGCCGCCGGAGCCCGTCGCGGACGCGGACGAGGAGTCCGACGAGGACCCGCCGTCCTGCCGCTGGTTCCGGCCGGAGCTGCTCGACGGCAAGCCCCGGGGGCGCGACGATCGGGAACCCGCCGGCGTCACGAGCGACGACGTGGACGCCTGCTCCCTGAGGGTGCCGCGTGTGAAGCCGGCGAATCGACTGGACCACTTCGCCGAAGTGGGTTCGGTGAGCTGGCGGGGGCCGCTGCTGCCCGAGGCGCGCACGGCGTACGGGGCCGAGCTGGCCGCCCTGTCCCCGGCCCCGCAAGCGGAGAGCGGCGAGACGTCGTACACGCTGGCCGTCTGGGCCGAGTCCTCGTGCTCGGGAGCCCGGACGCTGAGCCGGGTGACGGTGACGACGGCCGCGGCCTCCCTCGCCACCGACCGGGCCGACCGGATTCTCGACGCGTATCTGACCTCGTCCGGCTGCCGTGCGGTGAAGGTCCTCGGAAAGGTGTGGAAGTGAGCGACGTCCGTTTCTGGCGCAGGCTACGGGTGCGCCGCACGGCTGCCTGGACCGTGACCGCGGCGGTGCTGGCGGGCGGGCTCTTCTGGGTCTCCGGCGGCTACGACTCCTGGCGCGACGACCGGGCGCTGGACACGGCCTGCGACGGCGACCTGGCGGCCGGCGCGGTACGGGAGCTGTTCGACGGCATCTCCCTTACCTCGTCGGGCAGTTGGAGCGACCGACGGTACTGCACGGTCAGCGCGTCCGACGACGACACGGACACCGGCCTGTCGCTGTGGGCCGGGCACACGGAACGCATGACGAATCTGGAGAACTCCGACGGCTTCGACGCGCCTCTGGGGCACGGCTGGACCGGCTCCTTCCGGTTCGACCCGGACAGCGAGGACCCGGACGAGGCGGGGGCCGTCCTGCTGCTGAGCTGCGGCAAGGAGTCCGGTCACGGGCGGCTGATGACGGTGGACGCGGACCTCGGCCGGGGCGGATTCGACGATCCGGTGGCCCGGGAGCGGCTCGTCGCCGTCCTCACGGAGACGGCGACGGCGTACACCCGGCGCACCGGCTGCGAGGCTCCGGCCGGCGGGCGGGTGAAGGACGTCGGCGTCTCGACGAACCGCAGGGACTACAAACCCGTCGCGGCGGCCACGGGGAGCTGCGCGGGCGTGCTGGACGAGAAGACCGCCGCCCGGTGGGGCGTGAGCACGGTGCGGGAGGTCACGGCGGACCCGGCGCCCTTGGAGAACTGTGACCTGGGCGGTCTGCGCGGTGCGTTTCTGTACGGCTTGACCGCGTCCTACGGGCCGTCCGCCCGGTACGCCCGCATGCGGCTGGACGATTGGCGGGACAGCGACGCCGCCGCCCGCAGGGGCCCGGACGCGCTGAGCGGCTCCTACGCGCTGGCCGCCCGGTGCCCCGGAGCGGGCGGGACGGCCCTGTTCGAGGTGGACACCCTCGGCGACGAGGACAACCCGAAGCTCGCGGCGCCGCTCGTGGACCACCGCGGGCTGCGGGCGGCGCTCCAGCGCTTCGCCGAGCGCTCGGCGAAGAAGCACGGCTGCGAGGCGCCGCGGGCGGTGTAGGGGCGGGGAGGGTGCGGCGGGCGGGCACCTTGCCGCTCCCTCCCAGCTACCTGTACGCTTTTCCGTACGTACAGGATGATGTACATAGAGCACGGGAGGCGATCATGCGCACGATGACCTACACGGAGTCCCGCGCGAAGTACGCCGAGACCCTGAGTGCAGTCGTGGACGACCGTGAAGAGGTCGTGGTCACGCGTGCCGGACACGAGCCCGTGGTGATAGTGGCGCTCGACGAGTACGAGTCCCTCAAGGAGACCGCGTACCAGCTCCGGAGCCCGGAGAACGCCCGTCGGCTGCTGGCTTCGATCGACCGCCTGGAGAGCGGCGGCGGCACTGTGCAGGAGCTTGCGGAGTGAAGTTCGTGTGGGACCAGTCGTCGTGGGACGACTACGTCTGGTGGCAGAACCAGGATCGCAAGATCCTCAAGAGGATCAACACGCTGCTCCAGGACATCGCCCGGAACGGCAACGAAGGAATGGGCAAGCCGGAACCCCTGAAGCACGGCTTCCACGGGTACTGGTCCCGCCGCATCACCGACGAGCACCGGCTCATCTACAAGGTGGTCGACGACGAGGTCCGCATTGCCGCCTGCCGCTACCACTACGGCCACTGACCCCTACCGCACGCCCGCTCCCCGCCCCGCCCGTTCCACCAGCAGCCAGCCGCCCAGGGTCATCGCGACGGCGGCCGGGGCGCTGACCGGGATCGCGATCAGCAGGGCCGTGCGGCCGTCCAGCAGGCCGTTGAAGCCGACCATGGACAGGCCCAGCACGCCGAGCAGGCAGAGCGTCGCGCCGAGCGCCGCGAGGGGGCCGTGGCCCTGGGCGGGTGTGGCGGGGGCCGGGCGTTCGAAGGTGCGGAAGGCCGCGACGAGTCCGGCGGTGAGGGCCGCCGCGAGCGCGATCCGCAGCGGGACCTGGGCCCACCAGGCGGCCGACGCGGGCTCGGGCAGTGGGACGTCGAGGGCGAGCATGGCCCCGTACACGCCGAACATCGCCGTGAGGTGCCAGAGGAACGCGGTCATCGCCACCCCGTTGGCCGCCACCACCGTGCGCCAGACGCGGGGGCGCTCCAGCAGGCGGGCGGCCGGGGCGCGGAGCAGTTCGACCGCGCCGACGAGCCAGAGGCCGTGGGCCAGCAGGGCGAGGGTGGGCGGGGCCATGTTGCTGACCTTCTCGCCGGGCATCCCGACCATGGACAGCGGGTACGGCCCGAACGCCACCAGCGCGCAGGCGGTGACCAGGCCGCCGCCGGCGAGCAGGGCGGGGCGGCGCAGGCGGAGGTGACCGTCGGCACGCAGGAAGCCGAGCTGGTGGACCGCCAGCCAGACGAACGCGAAGTTCAGGAACTCGACGTACGGGACCCCGGCCGCGAAGCGCAGCACGTCCACGGCGGCGGCCGCGGCCACGAGGGCGGCGAACGCCCCCCAGCCGTACCGCTCGTGCAGCTTCAGCAGCGGCGGGGTGAACGCGACCATCGCCAGATAGATCCCGATGAACCACAGCGGCTGGGTCACCATGCGCAGGGTGACGCCGGTCAGCCCGCCGCCCCCGCCGAGGAGTTGGACCAGCAGCGCGGCCACGCCCCACACCAGGACGAAGACCATGGTCGGGCGCAGCAGCCGCTGGAGCCGGGCGCGCAGGAACGCGGAGTAGACGGAGTGGGTGGCGGCCCCTGACGTGGCCTCCGGGCGCTTGCGGAGCAGGGAGCGGTAGGACAGCGCGTGGGAGAAGCCGCCGACGAAGAAGAACACCGGCATGACCTGGAGCAGCCAGGTCAGCGGCTGGAGCGCCGGGACGACGGCGAGCAGATTGCCGACCCCGTCCGGGGTGACGGCGGCCATCAGCCAGTGGCCGAGCACGACCGCGGCGAGCGAGGCGACCCGCAGGAGGTCGACGTAGCGGTCCCGGGTGACGGGGGTGGTCCCGGCCAGTTCACGAACACTTGATCCCATGGGCGTACGGTCGCGCGAGCCGGGTGGGGCGCGGCAGGGTGCGCGTACTCAATTCGACGCCTGAGTAGCCGAGTCGGCGAACCGAAGAGGCCGGAAAGCGCCAGAAAGCGCCGAAACGATTCGGAAGCGTCCTACTGCGGAGTAGATCTGGACAGGCCGGTCATTGGCGAGTAAAACGAGCATAAAATCTGCTCTTCGGGGGAGACGGCGCAGGCCACCAGGGGTTTCGCCGCTCCGCGCGGCCCGGCATCGCGGCCCGCGGGGCAGGCACACCGGCGACCCCTCGGCGATCTGCCGCGGCGCCCGCCGTTCCCGAGAACCGGAGTACCGAAACCGTGCGGATTTCTCGTCACTTCGCCCCTGTCGTCCTGCTCGGCGTGCTCGCCCTGACAGGGTGCGAGGGCGGCACCCGGACCGACGACAGCGCCCCGGCGACCTCGCCCACCGCCACGCCGACCGCTTCGGCCACCCCCACGGCCACTCCCTCCCCCACGCCCACCGCGACCCTCGCGCCCGATCCGGTCGTGCCCGCCCTGCACAGCCGGACCTACGAGGAGGCGCGGGCGGAGTTCACCCGCCAGGACATATCCACCGCGCGCCTGAAGGCCGCCGCCCAGCACAAGGACGTCACCCTCCCCCGGGACCACGACGGCTGGTACATCTGCGACACCAGCCCCGGGCCCGGCGCCCGGCTCACCGCCGACGCCACGGTCACCGTCGGGCTCGCGAAAGACTTCAGCGACTGCACGACCAGCTTCCACGGCTATCTGCACCAGAAGAACGACCCGGCCTACGTCCCGCCCAGGACGGCCGCCCCGAAGCCGAAGCCCACCGCCACCCGCGCTCCCGCCCCGGCCCCCACGAAGGCCGTGCCGAAGCCCGCCGGCGGCTCGATGACCACCTGCTCCGACGGCAAGCCGGGCTACGCCTGCACGTCCAACGGCCACCCCGTCGTCGACGGCCAGTTCTGCGCGAAGGCCGACCGCGGCCGCACCCTCATGGCCACCAACCGGACGATGGTCACCTGCTCCTACGACCCCAGCATCACGCCGTACCGCTGGCAGTGACGCACGAAGCCGCCGTGGCTCACGAGGCCGCCGTGGCCCCCGGCGCCGGCGACACCGCCACGCGCGCCTCGCGGCACGTTCCGGAGGCCTTCAGCGCGTCGGCCACCTTGCGGGCCGCCGTCTCGTCCTCCACCAGAAACGCCGTCGTCGGCCCGGACCCGGAGACCAGCGCGGCCAGGGCCCCCGCCTCCGTGCCCGCGGCCAGGGTGTCGGCGAGGGAGGGGCGCAGGGAGAGCGCGGCGGGCTGGAGGTCGTTGCTCAGGGCGCCCGCGAGCGCGCCGGAGTCGCCGGTGCGCAGGGCGGTCAGCAGGGCGGCGGACGCGGTGGGTTCGGGAACGTCCGTCTCCGCCGTGAGGCGGTCGAACTCGCCGTAGACGGCGGGCGTGGAGAGGCCGCCGTCCGCCACGGCGAAGACCCAGTGGAAGGTCCCGCCGACCTCGATCGGAGTGAGGTTCTCACCGCGTCCGGTGCCGAGCGCCGCCCCGCCGACCAGGCTGAACGGCACGTCGCTGCCCAGGTCCGCACAGATAGCGAGGAGTTCGTCGCGGCTCGCGCCCGTACCCCACAGGGCGTCGCACGCGACCAGGGCGGCCGCCCCGTCGGCGCTGCCGCCGGCCATGCCGCCCGCGACCGGGATGTCCTTGGCGATGTGGAGGTGGACGGCGGGGTCGATGCCGTACCGCTCGGCCAGGGCCAGGGCGGCGCGGGCGGCGAGGTTGGTGGTGTCCAGCGGGACCTGGGCGGCGTCCGGGCCCGAGCAGGTGATGCGCAGTTCGTCGGCGGGGGTCGCGGTGACCTCGTCGTACAGGCCGACGGCGAGGAAGACGTTGGCCAGGTCGTGGAAGCCGTCGGGGCGGGCCGCGCCCACGGCGAGCTGGACGTTGACCTTGGCGGGAACGCGGACGGTGACGCTCACTTGTCGCCCCCGGAAAGCTCGGCCGCCTCCGGCTTGTTCTCCGCGATGGCGGCGAACTCCTCCACCGTCAGCGCCTCGCCGCGCGCCTGCGGGGAGATCCCGGCGGCGACCAGCGCGGCCTCGGCGGCGGGTGCGGAGCCGGCCCAGCCGGACAGCGCCGCGCGCAGCGTCTTGCGGCGCTGGGCGAAGGCCGCGTCCACGACCGCGAAGACCTCGGCGCGGCTCGCGGTGGTGGCGATGGGCTCGGTGCGCCGGACGAGCGAGACGAGGCCGGAGTCGACGTTCGGGGCGGGCCAGAAGACCGTGCGGCCGATGGACCCGGCGCGCTTGACGTCCGCGTACCAGTTGGCCTTCACCGACGGCACGCCGTAGACCTTGTTGCCCGGGCGGGCGGCGAGCCGGTCGGCGACCTCGGCCTGGACCATGACGAGCGTCCGCTCGATGCTGGGGAAGCGCTCCAGCATGGTGAGCAGGACGGGCACCGCCACGTTGTACGGGAGGTTCGCGACGAGCGCGGTGGGCGCGGGGCCGGGCAGTTCGGTGACCAGCATCGCGTCGGAGTGGACGAGGGCGAAGCGGTCGGCGCGCTCCGGCATCCGGGCGTTCACCGTGGCCGGCAGGGCGGCCGCGAGCACGTCGTCGATCTCGACCGCGATCACCCGGTCCGCCGCCTCCAGCAGCGCCAGGGTCAGCGAGCCGAGCCCGGGGCCGACCTCGACGACGGTGTCGTCCGGGCGGACCTCGGCCGTGCGCACGATCCGGCGGACGGTGTTGGCGTCGATGACGAAGTTCTGACCGCGCTGCTTGGTGGGGCGGACCCCCAGCTTGGCGGCCAGGTCGCGGATGTCTGCGGGGCCCAGGAGGGCGTCGGGCTCTGTGCTGCTCACCCGGTAAGCCTACGGCCGCAGTGGGGCCACGGGCTCGCCCCCCGTTGCACGTAGAGCTTCTTCGCCCGGTACGTCTGCTCGGCGGCGGGTGCGTCCTGGGGCCGGCCGCTGCCGCCGAGGGACTGCCAGGTCCCGGTGTCGAACTGGTACAGCCCGCCGTACGTCCCGCTCGGGTCGACCGCGCCGGGCCGCCCACCGGACTCGCAGGCGGCGAGCGCGCCCCAGTTCAGCCCGTCCGCCCCGGCGACCGACGCGGGGCGCTGCCGGGTGCCGGTGCGTACGACGCGGCTCACCGGCCGGTGGACCAGTTCCTCGGCGGCCCTGCGCGGCTTCTGCCGGACGCCGTTGACGGTCCGTACCGCGTACGTGACCCGGCGCACGCCGTTGCGGCCCGCCCGCTCGACGACCTCGGTGCCCCGGAACAAGGCGGGATCCTCGCTGCGCTCGACGGCGTACGGGACGGTCTCCTCGCGCACCTCGCGGGTGTCGGTGATCCGCATGACGGAGATCGTCTGGCCGTCGCGCGGGAAGTACTCGGGGTCGACGGAGGTGGTGTCGTGGCCGTGCAGGGTGATGCCCGCCTGGGCGAGGGCCTCGCGGACGGTGGCGGCGTTGGTGCGCAGGGTGCGTTCCTGGCCGTCGGCCATGAAGGTCACGGTGCGTTCGGTGCGGACGGTCAGGGTCAGGCCGGTGCGGGCGATCCGGGTGGAGCGGGCCGCGGAGAGGTGCGCCCCCTCGGCGCGGATCCCGAATTCGCGCAGCGCCCCCGCCACCGTGTCGGCGGTCGTCCAGACCTGGCGGCGGACGCCGTCGAGGGTGAGGGTGACCGGCCGCCCGTAGCGGATGTGGACCTCGTCGCCGTGGTCGAGGGCGGCGCCGGGGGCCGGGGCGACGACGTCGTGCGCGCCGACGGTGACGCCCTCCTCCGCCAGGAGCTCGGTGACGTCGTCGGCGAAGGTGTGCAAGGTCCGGGGCGCGCCGTCGACGCTCAGCCGGACGGCCTTGTCCTGGGCGACGAACGCGGTGGTGCCGCCCGCCAGGAACGCGACGACGAGGGCCTTCGGGACGAGACGCTTCAGGTTCTCCGGGTCGGCGACGAGCCTCCGGCGACGCTTGGCGGCCCGCCGGGCGTCGGCACGGGTGGGGCCCTGCCGGGGCACCACGGGCGGCGGCCCGGCGAGCGGGGTGTCGACGACCGTCGGGGCGTGGGCGGCGGGGCTCGCCGGCCACGCCCCGTCGGCCAGGGTCAGCTGTTCGTGGAACGCGCCGATGCGCCCGTCCCGCGCAGTACTCACGCCGCTGTCCTGCGAAATGCTCACGCCGCTCCCGAAGATCAGCCCACTGCCGGAGATCCGCCGGCTGCCACCCCGTCGTGCGCGGGGACGATAGCGGAGCTCCGGTCACTCTCCAAAGCGACACGGCTACGCAGCGTGCCCGGGAGGGTTCGGGCGGTGGTCGGGGAGCCGGCGGTCAGAAGTCGAAGGCCCGCGCGGTGTTGTCGTAGACCGCGGCGGCCAGCACGTCCTCGTCCAGGCCCTTCACCTCGGCCATGGCACGGAGCGTGACCGGAATGAGGTACGGCGCGTTGGGCCGTCCGCGGTAGGGGGCGGGGGTGAGGAAAGGGGCGTCCGTCTCGACGAGGACCAGCTCGGCCGGGGCGACGGCCAGCGCGTCCCGCAGCGGCTGGGCGTTCTTGAAGGTCACGTTGCCCGCGAAGGACATGAAGTACCCGGCGCGCGCGCAGATCCGGGCCATCTCGGCGTCGCCGGAGTAGCAGTGGAACACGGTCCGCTCGGGCGCGCCCGCGTCGCGCAGGACCCGCAGCACGTCCGCGTGCGCGTCCCGGTCGTGGATGACGAGGGCCTTGCCGTGCCGCTTGGCGATCTCGATGTGGGCCCGGAAGGACTCCTCCTGGGCCGCGACGCCCTCGGGGCCGGTGCGGAAGAAGTCCAGGCCCGTCTCGCCGACCCCGCGCACCTGGTCGAGGGCGGCCAGCGCGTCGATCTCCGCCAGCGCCTCGTCCAGGGCCGCCTTGCCGCCGGGCTCCCGCGCCCCCTGCCGCGCGGTGCCGTCCGGATCGCCGTGGACGATGCGCGGGGCCTCGTTGGGGTGCAGGGCGACCGAGGCGTGGACGGCGGGGTGGGCGGCGGCGGTGTCGGCGGCCCAGCGGGAGCCGGCCACGTCGCAGCCCACCTGGACGACGGTCGTCACGTTCACCGCGGCGGCCCGGGCGAGGGCCTCCTCGACGGTGGCGTCCTGCATGTCCAGGTGGGTGTGGGAGTCGGCGACCGGAACCCGCAGGGGCTCGGGCAGCGGCGGGGCTTCGGTACGGCTCATGCCGACGACTCTACGAGGGCTCGGCCCCCGTACGACGTCGGCGTCCGGCGTACCGGGAGAGGACGTACCGGGAGAGGGCATACCGGGAGAGGCGGAGAGGCATCACCTGCGCTGGAAGGGGTGGAGCAGGTCGGACAGCCGCCAGTGGCGGGCCGGGTCGGCGGCGGTCGACACCGTACGGTCCTCGGCGGCGGCCTCCGCGGCGCGCGGCGTCTGCTGCTTCCGCAGCAGCTCCTGGACGCCGGCGACCCGCCCCGCCCGCATGATGCGCACCACGTGTCCGCCGCAGTTGGTGCAGGTGGGCGTGGAGAGCGGGGACGGCACACGCTCACCGTCCGCCGTGTAGACGACGAACGCGTGCCCGTGGACGTCGACGTGGTGCTCTATCTCGTAGGACTGCTCCCAGCCGTACCCGCACTTCATGCAGGCGAAGGCATACGCCTCGTGGACAGTGGTCGCTGCGATCTCGCTCATGCCTGCTCCTCCTGGCCGCCGGTCAAGCGCTCCGGGGACGGCCGGCCCGCCCGAGGGGTTCGAACAGGTGGCCCGTCCCTTCCAGTGGACACCTGCACCCGGACGGACGCACCAGCTCAGGACCAATGTTGATGCGTTCTTGGCCTCCTTTTGCCGCCCTTTGCCGGTGCATGGCGCGGGACAGGTCCAGGGCAGGACAGCGCGTGACCGCCGGGCCACCGAGCGCCCCCGAGCGCGCCCGGCGCGGACCGCGAACGCGCCCGCGCACCACCCCCGCCTGAACCCCCCTTCTTCCCCGAATTCCCGGGCTTTCGCCCCGCCCGCGCCCCATGAATTCACCATTCAATTGAATGCGTGATTTACCCGGATGCCGCGCCCCGATTTGCGGCGCCTCCATTCCTCCTTTTCACTCATTACGTCCACCCCATTTCCCACAGGACGGGGAACAACCCATGTTCACCACGGACACCACTGCCACCGACATCGAGCTCGACCTCGACGCCGCTCTCAACCCCGGCGAGGTCGAAGGTCTGTACCGCGACTCCCGCGAGTGCGCCTACCTCGCGCTTCTCGCAGGCGGCGGCGCCCTGCTGCTCTCGCCGCCGACCCCGCGCCCGAAGAAGGGCTAGTCGCCGGCACATGGACCAGACACATGCTTCGTCGCCCCTGGCGGGTGCCGTGCATGACCTGGCAACAGAGGTGGTCCTCGCTCTTCGGAGCGGGGACCACCTCGCCACGGTGTGCGGCGCGGCGGGAATCGACGAGGAGAATCGGACCGGAATCGCTGCGGTACGGGTCATCGGGGCCGACCTGTTGCTGCCCAGTGTTCTTTACGGACGTCATCCGCATCCGGGTGATATCGCCGTACTCGACCGGGCGGTGCGGGAATTCCCGCCCAAGCCCGACGCCCCGGCCGCCACGGCCTGGAGCCACTGGCACATGATCTCCACGCTCCAGCGGATGGCACCGCCTCCACCGGGCATGACCGCTCCGGGCACAACCGATCCGGGCGCGACCGCGTCCGGCACAACCATGTCCGGCACGACCCCTTCCGGGCCCGGGACGGCGTACGCGGAGCCCGATGCCTCCTGGCTGGAGGAGGCTCCCTGGCAGGCGTTCACCCACCAGCTCTCGGTCCTCGCGCCGCTCGCCGTCCCGGCCGCCCCCTCGGCCGTACAGCGGGCCGCGGCGAACCGGGCCGTCGACCTGTCGCGCGGCTTCGTCCGCGCGGTCCGGCGGCGCGACTGGCTCCAGGCGGCGGGCGCGGGCCGCTGGCTCGCGGCCATCGGCGGCGAACCGGCGACGCTGGGCCTGGAGCGCGGCCTCGACTTCGTCGAGCTGATGGGCGGCCACGACCCCCGGGTCACCCTGCACATCCGGGCCGCCCGGCTGATGGCCGAGGCGAGGGCACGGTGACGGCGAGCGCGACCCAGGACCGCCCGGGGCCCGAAAGCCGCCCGAACCGCCCGGCGCACGACCGGACCCCCGGCGCCGCGCTCGCCGTCCTCCCCGACGTCCTGCGCGGGGCCCTCGCCTGGACCGACGCGCACCGGGGCGACTTCGCGCTCCCCGGCGACGTCCTGGAACCCCACACCCAGGTCAACGCCACGCTCAAACCGCTCGGCGAGCTGGCCCAGCTCGGCTCCACGATCCGCCGCACCACCACCCCCGGCACCCGGGAACACGAGCTGGCCGGCGACCTCGTCGCGTACGCCTGGGAGCAGGTGGCGGCAGGCGATCTCCTCCTGGAGCTGCTGCGCGCCGAGCCGTTCGCCGCGTACCCGTACGAGATCTACGCCGCCTTCGCCGGGTACGGGCTGCGCCACGAGGGGTTCGAGGCGCTGGCCCGCCCGCTGACCGCGACCCGCGCCTGGGCCCACACCGAGCAGCACGCCAACCGGCAGCTGGGCCTGGTCAACTCGGAGCGGCGGGTCGGCGTGGTGACCCACACCGACGCGGGCGCGGTCCTGTCCCGGACCTGGCTGGGCGGCCTGTCGGAGCCGTGGATGTTCGAGGGTCCGTCCGGCTACGCGCTGACCCACACCGTCTTCCACCTCACGGACTGGGGCCGGATGCCGGACCGGGTGCCCGGGAAGATCGACGGCTATCTGCGGACCTGGCTGCCCGCGTGGGCGGACGGCTGTCTGGAGAGCGGCCAGTGGGACCTGACGGGCGAACTGCTGGCGGTGGCGGCCTCGCTGCCGGGCCCGGCGCCGGAACCGCTGCTGGACGCGGTGTGGCCGGTGCTCGCCGACGTACAGCACCCGACCGGCTGCGTCCCGGAGACCGGCCCGCCGGCGCAGGACCCGACGGCGCCGGACCCGTACCCCTTCATCGACTGCTACCACTCCACGCTCGTCACGGCCTTCGCCGCGGCCCTGTCCCTGAGGTCGCTGCGGTCGCCGGGGCGGACGGACGGGTTCGCGCCCGGCCGGGAAAGGCGCACCGCATGAGCAGCGGCATCCAGCAGATCCACGACGTCGGGGCGAAGGCCCTGGGCTGGCTGTACGAACACCGGGAGGGGTTCCGGCTGGAGGCCGACCCGTCGCCGGAGGCGGGGATGCTGGACCGCTTCAAGCCGCTGGGCGAGCTGGCGCTGATCGGCAAGGTCATCTTCCGCGAGGGCGTGGCCGGCTCGCAGCAGTCCTCGCTCGCCCACAAGCTCCTGGACCACGGCTGGCACGAGCTGCTGGGCTCCGGGGCGCGCCTGCTGGAGGGCCAGCGGCGCGAACCGCTCTCACCGGTGCCGCTGGAGGTCTACGTACCGTTCCGGGAGCTGGGCTATCGGCAGCCGGACCTGGAATCCGCGATCCGCCTCAACCACCGCCTCGCGAGCTGGGCGGCGCTGGAGGTGCTGCCGGTGCGGCGGCTCGGACTGAGCGCGATCGAGCGGCGGTTCGGGGTGGAGCCGAGCCTTCCGGAGACGGCGGCGCTGGCGCACACCTGGCTGGCGCGGCGGCCCGAGCCGTGGACGGTCGAGGGCCATATCGGCTACGACATCACGCACACGGTGTTCCACCTCACCGACTGGGGCGAGAAGCCGGCCGGGCTGCCCTCCGACATCGCCGAGTACCTGGCGCTGTGGCTGCCGGTCTGGCTGGACGACTGGCTGGACCTGAAGCGCTGGGACCTGCTGGGCGAGCTGCTGGTGGTCGACGCCTGTCTGCCCGAACCGACGCTGGACCCGGCGGCCTGGCAGGGCTTCGCGCAGGCCCAGCAGCCGGACGGGGCGATGCCGGTGGTGGGCGCGATGCCGGAGGGCGACGAGGAGTCGGTGTTCGACCTCGTCTACCACCCGACGCTGGTCGCCGCGTTCGCCTCGGCGCTCGCGATGTCCCGCGCCCTGTCCGACCTCTCCGCCGCACCGGCCCCGGCATGACCGACACGACGGCGGCCCCGGTGACCGCCCCCGGCTCCTCGGCCACCGCCCGCCTCCTGGCCGAGGCGGCGCGGGCCGTCGACGCGCCGGACCTGGTACTCGCGGTCAGCCGCAGCGGGGTGCGCACCGTCCACACCGGCGGAAGCGCGGAGCCGGGCCCGGTGGACCGGGAGCATCTGGCGTACGAGCTGGGCTCGGCGTCGAAGCCGTACGCGGGGCTGCTGCTGGCCCGGCTGGTGGCGCAGGGCCGGGTGCGGTACGAGGACCGCGCGGCGGACCTGCTGGCCCCGGGCTTCCCGGTGCACCCGGCGGTGCGCCGGATCACCCTGCGCCATCTGCTCACCCACACCTCGGGGCTGCCGGGCCTGCCCGCCGACTTCTACCCGCAGGCGGTGCCCCGCTGGTCGACCGACCCGTACGGCGGCTACCCGGCCGACCGGGTGGTCCGGGCCTTCCTGCGGGCCCGCCCGCGCCACCGGCCCGGAACCCGCTGGCACTACTCGAACTTCGCCGTCTCGGTGCTCGGCCACACCCTGGCGGCGGCCACCGGGACGCCGTGGGAGGTCCTGCTGCACCAGCAGGTGCTGGCCCCGCTGCACCTGGAAGCGACCCGGGTGCGCCCGGGCCTGGAGGGCACGGAGGCGGTGGGCCACCGCCGCGACGGCACGCCGGTGCCCACGCTGGACACCGGGGGCTTCACGGCGGCGGGCGCGGTCCGGGCCACCCCGCTGGACCTGCTGACGTTCCTGGAGGCGCATGTGGGCCCGGCGGCGGATGCGGGCGGGTCCGACCCCCGCGACCCGGCGCTGAGCGCCGCGCTCGCCGACGTGTGCCGCCCGCTGCTGCGACGCGGCCTGCGGCACACGCACACCCACACCCTCACGTGGTTCCACCACCCGTCCCCGTACGGCCCGGTCCTCTTCCACGCCGGGGCGACGCTCGGCCAGCAGGCGTTCCTGGGCTTCCGCCCGGACACGGGTCTGGCGGTGGCGGCGACGGCGACGCGGCGGGTGCACCGGGCGGACACGTTCGTGGCGACGGCGTACGGACTCCTGACGGAAACGCCGTAGGCCAGGCGGTACGGCTACGGCTTCGGCGGGGCCTTCTCCGCGTTCTTGGCGGCGACCACCGCGTCGAACACCTCCCGCTTGGGCAGCCCGGCGGCGGCGGCGACAGCGGCGATGGCCTCCTTGCGCCGCTCCCCCGCCTCCTCGCGCACCCGCACACGCCGTACGAGCTCCTCGGCGTCCAGCCCCTCGTCGCCGGAGTCGGTGGCGCCTTCGACGACGACGGTGATCTCCCCGCGTACGCCCTCGGCGGCCCACACGGCCAGCTCGCCGAGCGGACCGCGCTTGACCTCCTCGTACGTCTTGGTCAGCTCGCGGCACACGGCGGCGCGGCGCTCGGAGCCGAAGACCTCGGCCATGGCGGCGAGGGTGTCGTCGAGCCGGTGCGGGGCCTCGAAGAAGACCATGGTGCGCCGCTCGTCCCCGACCTCACGGAGCTTGGAGAGCCGTTCACCGGCCTTGCGCGGCAGAAACCCCTCGAAGCAGAAACGGTCGACGGGCAGCCCGGACAGGGCCAGGGCCGTCAGTACGGCGCTGGGCCCCGGGACGGCGGTGACGCGAATGTCCCGCTCCACGGCGGCGGCGACGAGCCGGTACCCGGGATCGGAGACGGACGGCATGCCGGCGTCCGTGACGAGGAGCACCCGGGCGCCGCCGGCCAATGCCTCGACCAGCTCCGGCGTACGGGCGGACTCGTTGCCCTCGAAGTAGGAGACGACACGCCCCGAGGTGTGGATGCCGAGCGCCTGGGTGAGCCGGCGCAGCCGCCGGGTGTCCTCGGCGGCGACGACGTCGGCCCGCTCCAGTTCGGCGGCGAGGCGCGGCGGGGCGTCCGCCACGTCACCGATGGGGGTTCCTGCGAGCACGAGCGTTCCAGTCGTTCCAGTCACATCAGCCATCCTCGCAGCACGGGCAGCGCCCTCCGCACAGATGCGTTCCCTACGATGGCGCGGTGACGAGTACCGCACCCGAGACCCAGCGGGGCCAAGACGCCGGGGACCCGCTCGGCGAACAGCCGACCTCCTGGCAACGGCGGCTGCGCCGCTTCGGCCATGTTCCGCGCCCGGAGACCTCTCTCCGCGACCGGCTGGACCCGCCGTACACCCGGCCGGGGCGGCAGATGTGGTCGGTGCTCGCGATCCCGCCGCACCTGGCGGACCGCCTGGTGCGCTGGTCCGGCTGGGGCGGCCCCCTCCTGGTCACCCTGGTCGCGGGCCTGCTGCGCTTCTGGAAGCTGGACCAGCCGCACGCGGTGATATTCGACGAGACGTATTACGCGAAGGACGCGTGGGCGCTGGTCAACCAGGGGTACGAGGGGTCCTGGCCCAAGGACGTCGACAAGCAGATCCTGAACGACCCGTCCTCCGTGCCGATCCCGACCGACCCGGGCTATGTGGTGCATCCGCCGGTCGGCAAGTGGATCATCGGCTTCGGTGAGCAGCTGTTCGGCTTCACGCCGTTCGGCTGGCGGTTCATGGTGGCGGTGCTCGGCACGCTCTCCGTCCTGCTCCTGTGCCGGATCGGCCGACGCCTCTTCCGCTCGACGTTCCTGGGCTGTCTGGCGGGCCTGCTGCTCGCGGTGGACGGGCTGCACTTCGTGATGAGCCGGACCGCGCTGCTGGACCTGATCGTCATGTTCTTCGTGCTGGCCGCGTTCGGCTGCCTGGTGGTGGACCGGGACCACGCCCGGCGCAGACTCTCCGACGCGCTGCCGGAGGACGAGGAGGGCGTCCTGCGCCCGGACGCCCGGATCGCGGAGACCCTGCGCCTGGGGTGGCGGCCGTGGCGGCTGGCGGCGGGCGTGATGCTGGGCCTGGCCTTCGCCACGAAGTGGAACGGCCTCTACGTCCTGGCGGCGTTCGGCCTGATGACGGTGTTGTGGGACGTAGGGGCGCGGCGTACGGCAGGGGCTGTCCACCCGTATCAGGCGGTGCTGCGCCGCGACCTGATCCCCGCCTTCTTCTCCACGGTCCCGGTGGCGATCGTCACGTACGTCGTGTCCTGGACCGGCTGGATCGTCACGGACAAGGGCTACTACCGCAACTGGGCGGCCACCGAGGGCAAGGACTCCTCCTGGAGCTGGCTGCCGGACTGGCTGCGCAGCCTGTGGCACTACGAGAACCAGGTGTACGACTTCCACGTGGGCCTGACCTCGGGCCACACGTACGAGTCGAACCCCTGGAGCTGGCTCGTCCTCGGCCGCCCCGTCTCGTACTTCTACGAGGAGCAGACGGGCTGCAAGGAGTCGTCGACGGGCAAGTGCGCCGCCGAGGTCCTGGCCATCGGCACCCCGCTGCTGTGGTGGCTGGCGTGCTTCGCCCTCGCCTACGTGGTCTGGCGCTGGTTCTTCCGCCGCGACTGGCGGGCGGGCGCGATCGCCTGCGGTGTGGTGGCGGGCTGGCTGCCCTGGTTCTTCTACCAGGAGCGCACGATCTTCCTCTTCTACGCGGTGGTGTTCGTCCCGTTCCTCTGCCTGGCCGTGACGATGATGCTGGGCGCGATCCTGGGCCCGGCGACGGACACGGGCACCCGCGCCGAACTGGGCCTCACCACCCACGACCCCACCGGCGAACGCCGCCGCACGCTGGGGGCGATCGCGGTGGGCGTGCTGGTGCTCCTGATCATCTGGAACTTCATCTACTTCTGGCCGCTGTACACGGGGACGCAGATCCCGGAGGACCTGTGGCGGGACCGGATGTGGCTGGACACCTGGGTGTAGCGGGACGGCGGACCACGACCCCCCTCGCGTACCTTGAGCGCCGTCGCAGTCGAACGGGAGGAACAAGGTGAAGGCGTACGACCTGGGGTTCGGGGAATCCGCGGACGAGTTGTCGGTCCGGCCCGGCAAGACCATCGAGATCGATCTGCCCGGGGCCCGCGTCGCCGGGTGGTGCGGTGGTCGTGCGCCGGGTATCGGGACGGCCTCCTGGCCCCGGAGTCCCGTCACCGGGCTGCCGATGACCCACATCATCACGCTCGAACTGCCGGAGGACTACCGGCGCAAGGGCGCGGACCTGGTGGCCGTCGCCCTCTTCCACGCCGACGACCATGTCGCCGATGACATCGAGGGCGTCGCCGAGCTGCTGGCGGGTGCCGAGCCCACCGCGGAGCAGGCCGCCGATCCGTTCCTCGCCGAAGTGGCCGCGACGGCGGCGGCTCGCCATCCCCGGCAGCAGGACCTGGAGGACATGATCGGCGGCACGCACGCGCTCATCTGGCTCACCGCCGAGGAGTTCGCCGCGCCGCGCATCGGTCCCCCGGCCGACATCCGGCCGGACGGGCTCGGCGACAAGTACAGCCGCGGCCAGAACGCCTGGGACGACAGCGCACCCGAGACCACGGTGTGGATCGGCGAGCGCACCGGCGACCCGAACACCGGCATAGCCCCGGCGGAGGACGGCGCCGGCGGCTATGTGGAGGCCTGGTCCTCGGACGACGAGGAGCTCGAAGCGTTCTGGTCGTCCGTCGGCGGCATCTCGCACCTCGGCGGAACGGTGATGCCCTGCCAGGGGCTGCCGGAGGGGCTGACGCCGTACGTGTTCGAGCTGGAGGACGGCGTCGGTGGGTTCAACCTCGGCGGCGGCAACGCGCAGATCGACCTGGAGTCGGGCGTCTTCGACTGGGCGCAGTAGCGGGCGCGGTCGGGGGCGGGGGCGGCCCGGGCTCACTGACGGCGCTACGGGGATCGCCCGGGCTCGGTGGCCGGGCGCGCCCGGCCTCAGTCGCCCCCGCAGCCGCCGCAGCTCGACCCGCAGCCGGAGCCGCAGCGGTTCCTGCTCCGGTCGTCGTCGCGCCGGGTGCTACGGGTCGACGAGGTGCGCGGCGGGTTCTTGCGGCGGTCCTCCGCCTCGCGCCTCGCCCGCTCGTCCGCCGCCCGTCGGCGCGCCGCCTCTTCCTGGGCCTCGCGGAGCCGCTCGCGCTGCCGGGCGGGGCCGTCCGCCGGTTCCCAGGGGCTCAGCCCGTGGCGCCGGTCCGGGCGGAGCGGGGCGGTGGTCACCGTCGCGGACATCCGGCCCGTGTCCTGGTAGCGGTGATATTCGGCGCAGGCGTATTCGAGGACGACCTCGTCGCCCTCCGCGAGGGTTCCGTACAGCACCACTTCGAACGGCTCGTGCCTCGGGTCGATGTCGTGGTGCCCGTTTCCCACCCCGTACGCCGAACCGCTGCCGAGCAGCCGTGTCATGTTCCGGGTGTCGCGGTCGCGGGGGACGTACGCGATCAGCGGCCGCGCCGCGCGGGTGCGGGCGTCCGCGCAGATCCAGTGGCGTCCGTCCGCCCCGGCGCGCACGCCCACGATCAGGGCCGGCTGCTCCTTCTCGTACAGCCGTCGCGCCGCCAGGTAGGCGAGCTGGCCCCAGCCGCCGAAGGTCGTACCGGCCACGAGGAGCACCAGGCCGATGCGCTGCTGCCCGACGGCGTCGTACGCGATGCCGCCCGAGGTCAGGTCCTCGACCAGGCCGTCGGCGAGGATGCCCGCGGCGACGACGCAGAGCGCCAGCCCGAGGTACACCTGCGCGTGGCCTCGGTAGCCGTCCGATTCCGGGACGCGCTCGGGCAGCGGGAAGCGTCGCTTTCCGGCCGATGCGAGGGCCAGGGCCCGCTGTCGGCGGCGGGCCGACAGCCGCAGGCAGCTTCCCGTGAACGCCATGGCGCAGGCGGTGAGGACGACCAGCCGCCCGGCCGTCGCCGCGCCGCCGGAGGCTCCGGTCGAGGCCGTCGACAGGCCCGCCTCCACGGCCACGTACAGCGCCGCCAAAATGGCCGCGACCGGAACGTACCGGTACCAGAAGGGCAGCGCGGTCAGCAGGACCACGCCCGGATACCGCGACCAGTCCGTCCCGTTCCCGGGTCCGCCGCCCCAGACCCCGGCCCCGGCCGCGATCCCGAACAGGAGGACGTACGCCGCCACCACCAGGGCGGCGAGGATCCAGCCGCCCAGGACCGGGGCGAGCACGGCCGGAACTCCTGCCTTCCGCCACCGTTCGGCCTCGGCCACGGGCCAGACGGCGACCCCGCCGGACAGCCGGGAGACCGTGCCGTTTCCGGCCACGGACCAGGTGACGGAACCGCCGTCGGGCAGGATCTCCGGCGGCAGATGCTTGATGTGATACGCCGTCACCGGTCCACCGCCGCGCACCCGTGTATGCCCATGCCGCACGCCCCCCGACGCTCGCTCCCCCGTGCGTTTCCCCGCCAGTCTGCCCACGCCGGTCCTTCGCGACACCGCGGAGAGCGCTTTCCGGCCAAGCATTCCGGTCCGGTAACAACGCCCTCACCATCCGCCACAGCCCTTTAGTCTTCCTCACAGTTGCCCCTTGAACATGTTCAAGGGGCTCTCCTGGGGAGGGGGACTGCGAGATGCGCAGTGGAGCGAAGGTCGCCGTGATCGGCGGAGCGTTCGTCCTGGTGGCCGGCGGGATCGGCTACGGGGCGTACAGCGTGCTCGGGGACACGGGCGACGGGGGCGGCGGTACGCAGAGCGCGTCCGAGTCGTCGAAGGTGAAGTCAGGACCGCCGAGCGCGGAGGAGATAGCCGAGACGTCGAAGGGCTTCTTCGACGCGTGGGCGGCCGGGGACGCGTCGGCGGCGGCGGTCCTCACCAACAACGAGTCGGGCGCGGAGCCGGTGCTCGCCTCGTACGGCGAGGACGCCCACATCGGCAAGGTGAAGATCACCCCGGGCCCGGCGACCGGCACGAAGGTGCCCTACACGGTCAAGGCGACCATCTCGTACGAGGGCAGGTCGAAGCCCCTGTCGTACGCCTCGGAACTGACGGTCGTCCGCGGTCTGACGACGGGCAAGGCGCTGGTCGACTGGGCTCCGACGGTCGTGCACCCGCAGTTGACGGAGGGCGCGACGCTGAAGACGGGCGAGTCCTCGACGCCGACGATCGAGGCCGTCGACCGCAACGGAACGGTGCTGACCAAGGAGAAATACCCCTCGCTCGGGCCGATCCTGGACACGCTGCGCAAGAAGTACGGTGAGACGTCGGGCGGTTCGGCCGGCATCGAGACCTGGATCGAGCCCGCCGACGAGGCCCAGCCGGACATCAGCCTGGTGACGCTCGCCAAGGGCAGGCCCGGCAAGGTGCAGACGACGCTGGACGCGGGCGCCCAGGCGGCGGCCGAGCGGGCGGTGAAGAAGTTCGAGCAGGCCTCCGTGGTCGCGGTGAAGCCGTCCACCGGGGCGATCCGCGCGGTGGCCAACAATCCGGTGACCGAGTTCAACGTGGCACTGGAGGGCAAGCAGGCGCCCGGCTCGACGCTGAAGATCATGACGGCGGCGATGCTGCTGGAGAAGGGCCTCGTCACCGCGAACGGGGCAGCCGAGTGCCCGCCGGACGTCAGGTACTACACCCGCACGATCGAGAACCTGGGCCGCTTCTCGCTGCCGGACGGTTCGACCTTCACGCAGAGCTTCGCCAAGTCCTGCAACACCGCCTTCATCAAAATGATCGACGACGTCGACGACGACTCGGCACTCGCCAAGGAGGCCCGGGAGGTCTTCGGGATCGGCCTGGACTGGAAGACCGGTGTCGTGTCGTCCGACGGCAGCGTGCCGGAGGAGGTCGAGGGCGAAGCCGCCGCCCAGTACATCGGCCAGGGCACCGTCCAGATGAACGTCCTCAACATGGCGTCCATCACCGCGACCGCCCGCACCGGCACCTTCCGGCAGCCGATCATCGTCCCGCAGTCCCTGGACAACCGGGAGCTGGCGAAGGCCTCGCGCTCGTTGCCCGCGTCTGTCGTCCAGCAGCTGAACACGATGATGCGCGCCACGGCGGCCTGGGGCACCGGCGCGAAGGCGATGGGCGCGGTCGGCGGCGACAAGGGCGCCAAGACCGGTTCGGCAGAGGTCGACGGGCAGGACACCTCCAACAGCTGGTTCACCGGCTTCAGCAACGACCTCGCCGCGGCGGCGGTCGTCCAGGTCGGCGGCCACGGCGCCGACGCGGCGGGCCCGGTCGTGGCGGAGGTGCTGCAGGCGGGCGGCTGAGGCGTGGGTTCCGGGTGAGCAGGAGAAGCCGCCGGCGGCACGCCGCGGCGCTCACCCGGAACCAGCCCGCCTCACGGCTGCCATTTCGCAGCCATTGTTCACGGTGAAGCCTCTTCGGCTCCCGATATCGACTGCGCGAAACCACACACAGAAGTGGACGTGATGCATGTCACTGTCCACTTTGGGCAATTAACCACACAGTGGCCACCCGATGCGCAGCCCATAGGCCTGGACCTTTAACTCGGGGTCGAATTATGCTCCGCCCATAAAACGCCCCGGGGATCTCCCTCGCGGCGACTCGCTGCTTGACTTGCATCTCACCAAGAGAAAGTCCAGAGCATCATGAACAAAGCCTTCAGGATCATCGCTGTCACAGCAGGCGCCTTCGCGGCTTCCGTCTCCCTGTCGACACCCGCCAGCGCCCAGACCGTCTATACGAATGACGAATGCAGTTCGAGTACCAGATGCTTCGGCATCATGTACAACAGCCTCCAGAGCGGCGGATTCTTTCGCACCGGATGCTTCCTGACCAACAAGTCGGAGTATTCGCACACCGGCTACCAGTACTCACCCAACGGCAGTTCGGTGGTTACCGTCAGATACCAGTTCGCGAACAACGGAATAACACTCGTCAACGGAAGCGGCTGCGACAACAGTGGACTCGGCGACGGCGTGAAGAACAACGCCGCCGGCGGATCCAATGCCGACAGCCGATCCCATCGGGTCTTCTTCAACACGTCCTACGCGGGCCCGTACCAGACGATTGAGTCCGGAAACAACGAGAACCTGTCTGCGACCCTCAAGAACCAGAACGCAAGCAGCGAGAGGCTGTAGTCATGAAGATCATTCGCATTCTCTCGATCTCGTCGATCGCTCTGCTCTCCGCCTCCCTGGTCGGATGTGGCCAGCAAGGGGCACAGGAGCTTTCGGCAGCCCCGTCCACCGTTGGGGCGGCCGGCTCTCCGAGCTCGCCCGGTCCTCTCGTGCAGCGCCAGGGCTGGCCGGCGGAAGTGCCCACCAGCGGCCTGGTGAAAGGGAAGCAGCTTCCCCTGGAAAAGTTCATGATCTCGTATGCCGATGAAATGCTGATCCAGGAGGCGCGAGACACGGTCGAGCTCTCCTGTATGCAGCGGCTCGGATTTCCCGGCTGGAAGACCGAGACCATCGGCTCCAATCCCCCGCTGAGCAGCAACTCATCGAACATGCAACGTCGCTACGGTCTGAGCGACGCTTCGCAGGCGGCACAGAACGGATACCAGCTCCCGGCGCGCAGCCAGCGTAACGGCGCTCAGGACATAGCCGGCCAAGAAACTCCCGAGGCCGTGGTCGCCCTGACCGGAAAGTCGAACACGGGCGAGAGGGCGAAGGAGCTGAAGGGCAGGTCGCTGCCCGAGAACGGGTGTATCGGCGAGGTCCAGCGGACCGTCGGAAACTCCAACATGGACCTGGTCGAAGAACTGTCCATAAAGAGCTTCGAACAATCACAGGGATCGCCAGAAGTCCGCGAAGCGATGGCTCGATGGTCAACCTGCATGAAGGGCAAGGGGTACTCGGTCAAAACCATCTGGGAGGCGGGCGAGCTCATCGACCCCACCAAGGGTGAATCCGGTGTGGACGAAACCCACCTGGCAGCCTCGGAGGTGGAGTGCAAGGAGCAGACGAGCCTGATCGACATCTGGTTCACGTCGGAGAAGGCAGTTCAGGAGCAACTGATCAAGAAGCATTCCGCCGAGCTGGTTCAGGCCTCGGCCAAGAATGAGGAGATCATCCAGCAGGCTCGGGCCACGGTTCTTCCTTCCTCCTGAAACCGTGTGGGAGGTCTGTCCGGAAAGGACACGCCTGACCGGCCGCCCACTCACCCCGCCCCGCCAGGTCCAGCACCAGGGCGGCGATGTTCCACGCGTCGTCGTCGCCCCGGTGGTGGCGGCCCTCCAGCGGGAGGCCGGCCACCGTCAGGGCCTGGGCCATACCGGGCCGGCGGCTCAGCCCGTACGCGGCGGTGAAGGCGGCCTTGGCATTCGTATGCCGCTGCCCGAAGGGGTATTCCGCACCCGTCGCCCGGCACTGACGGGCGAACTGCTTACGGTCGTAGTCGCCCCAACTGGCCCAGGGCAGCAGCCCCGTACGGTGCTCGGCGGCCAACACCCGGCAGGCCTCGGCGAACGGCAGGCCGCCGTCCACCTCCGCCTGCGTCAGCCCGGTCAGCTCCGTGCAGAACGGGCTGACCGTCGAGCGCTCGGGCCGGACCAACAGGCGGTGCTTGGCGAGCCGTTCGCCCGCGCGCAGGTCGACGACGGTGAGACCGATCTCGATGATCTCGCTCACCTGCCCGGGCGGCGGCTGCCCCTCCCAGCAGGTCGCCTCGACATCGACGACGTTCAGCAGCTGTTCGCCCTGCTCCCCCATGTCCATGGGGCGAGCGTAGAAGCGCCGCCGCCCCGGGGCATCCGGGTTTCACAGCCTCTCAGAGGTCGTCCACGTCGACGAGCCCGTCCTGGACCGCCCGGGCCACCAGGCTCGCCTTGGTCCGTGCGGGGCGGCCGACGTTCGCGTACTTGATGCGCACGCGGTCCAGGTACGAGTTGACCGTCCGTACGGAGATGCCGAGGCGCTGCGCGACCAGCTCCTTCGACTCCGACTGGAACCACTCGATGAGCACGTTCTCCTCGCGCGTGGAGAGCTGCGGGCGGTCGGCGTCGACAAGCCTCCGGAGACTGCTGAAGGCGGGGACGGTCTCGCCCAGCTGCAGATCCAGGACGACCACATCGGCCGTACTGCCCGGGGCGGTCCAGGCCTCCCGCACGGAGGCGCCCGCCGCGACCACGGTGATGAGCCGCGGCGAAGCGCTGTACCACATCTCCACGCCCGAGAGGATAGCGGGATGATCGTCGATGACGACCACGCCGACCGGTGCGTCGATGCTCATGGCAGGTCAACTCCTGATGATGCCGGTCTGCTCCAACTCGCTTCTGCCCACACACTTTCACCGAGTCTGGTTCTTACCACGGATACGTCCGGGTCCCCGGGGCCGCTGTGCGACGGGACAGCCGCTGCCGTGCCGCGGTCGTCCGCGCAGTCCACGCCCACCACGCTCACCACGCTCACCCGGACGGTACGAGGGGTCCACACGACGGTCACCCGCGCCGTCGAGCGGGTACGGCCCAGAGTCACCGCCACCGGGTCGATCAGCTCCCTGCGTACCTCCACCGGCACCTCACCCGGCCGGCCGCGCACGGCCAGGCTCACCTTCACCCCCTGGTGTTCGGCCACGCAAACATTGGGCCGCCCCCGGAGAACAGTGCGACGCCGCGGCAGGGCCTCTGCACCGTGGAGTCCGATCCCGGAGAGATTCCATCGCTCATCTCCTGAGGGTGCGCCGCCTGGCCGGGACCCCGCAGAGCCCACCCCCTTCGACTCAGGAGAACGATGCTCAACTATCAGGACGTGCTTTCTGTCCGGTTGACCCACTTAACCTGGTCCCAGGCCAACCCACACTCCACCGAAAGTATCTACGTGATCACCGACAAGATGGATGACGCCGCCAGCCAGGGAAGCGCTACAGCTCGAGGACTGGCGGGCAAGGGATCATGATCAGGGTGAAGCGGGCCGTCACCACAGCCGCCGCATGCTTGCTGACCGCAGCTGTTGCCGGTTGCTCGGCAGGAGAACCGTACGGATATGAAACACCGCAAGACATTTGCGGAACTGCTGTCGAGCCTGACACCATCAAACCCTTCCTGCCGCCCGGGATGGAACTGAAGAACCTACCGCATGTACCTGGATCCGCCACGTCGTGGGGATGCAACATAAAAGTCGACGAAAATCTCGTCCTGCAGGTGGCGAGCGAACGGGTCGGCCAAGGAATCGATATATCCGACCTGGCGGATAATGGCTCTCTCCATCTCAGAAACCCGAAGTCTGAGACACTCGAGAGAACCTCTCAACTGCAAATCGCCGAAGATGGCGCTCTCATGGAAATCCCGTGCACGGGACACGGTGAGAGCTATCTCGTCACCAAGGTAGTCATCGGCAGTCCGGAACACCGTGCCAAGAGCACGGAGGACCAGAGCGCGGAGATCACCGCGTTCCTCCGTTCCTATGTACCGGAACTCGTCAAACAGAAATGCGACGCATAGCAGCCCTGGGCCCCAGCGCCCGAGGGGCGGCGGTAGAAGCACCCCGCCGCCCCGGTCACCCAGGTTTCGCCGCCCCGCCCCCGGAACCCGCGACGGCCGCGGCCCCCGGCAACTCCGCCCGCGGCACGCCCGGTTCGGGCAAGGTCCGGAAGAACAGCCAGCTCAGCAACGGCATCAGCACCAGCGGTGCCAGGGCCGTCCGCAGGGACGTGGCGTCGGCGAGGCCGCCGATGGCCGGGCTGGCCAGGCCGCCGATGCTGACGGTCAGGCCGAGCGTGATCCCGCTGGCGGTGCCGACCCGGGAGGGCAAGTAGTCCTGGCCGAGCGTCACTTGGAGCGAGAAGGGCACGTACAGGCCCGCCGAGGTCAGCGCCACGAACAGGTAGAAGGCCGGTCCCGGCACCCACACCACGCCCGCGACGGACACGGCCGTGATCAGGTACGACCAGCGCGCGACCACCACCCGGTCCCACCGGGCGGCCAGGGATCCGCCGAGCACCGAGCCGACCGTACTGCCCAGGTAGAGCACGGTCAGGGCCGCGGTGCCCACGGCCGTACCGCCGCCCAGGCGCTGGCGGGCGTACAGCGAGATGAAGGTGCTCAGGCCGATGAACGCGATCGACCGGAAGACCACGGCCAGCGACAGCTTCACGAAGGAGGCGACGTCGTCGCTCCCGGCCGGCGGCTTCGTAGCGGGTTCGGCGGCCTGCCGCTGTTGCAGGACGCGCACCACCGGCAGGCACAGCGCGGCTCCGGCGAGGGCCGGCAGCACGAGCAGGGGCGTCCAGCGCAGCCCACCGGCGGTCATCGCGGCGGCGACCATGAGCGGGGCCAGCGCGAAGCCGATCGTGCCGCCCATGGAGAACCAGCCCATCGCCCGGTGGCTGCCCCGGGCGGCGATACGGGCGACACGGGCCGATTCGGGGTGGTAGGCGGCTACCCCGATGCCCGACAACGCGACGAACGCGAGGGTGAGCGGGTAGGAGCCGCTCAGCCCGCTCAGCGCGATGCCGACACCGCCGAGCAGCGTGCTGACCGGCAGCAGCCACGGCATAGCCCACCGGTCGGTGAGCACTCCGAACACCGGCTGCGCCACCGAGGACAGCAGCGAGGCGGCCAGCACGATGCCCGAGGCGACCGCGAGCGAGTAGGCGCGCTCGGCGATGAAGAACGGCACCAGGGCCGCGACGCAGCCTTGGTAGACGTCGACGCAGGCATGGCCCACGGACAGCAGAACGATCGGCGTGTTCCTTCGCATGCCGTCATGGTCCGGCCGGGGCGGGCTGTCGCGCTTTCGATAAACTGCCAGGTGATGCCGAACATCCGCCACGCTGACGTCGACCACGCCGCCGTACGCCCGGCTGACATCCCCCCGGCCGCCGTCCGTCACGACCCCGTGGCCCCGACCCGTACACGTCGACTGGCTCCCGGCGGCTCGATCGACGCCCACCGGCACGACGACCACCAGATCGTCTACGCGGGCCGCGGCGTCCTGACCATCACGACCGACGCGGGGTCCTGGGTCGCCCCGGGCACCCGCGCGATCTGGGTCCCCGCCGGCGTCGTGCACGCGCACCGGGCGTACGGCGAGCTCGATCTGCATCTGGTCGGGCTGCCCGTCACCGAGAATCCGCTCGGCCTCGACGCACCGACCGTGCTCGCCGTCAGCCCGCTGGTGCGCGAACTGCTCATCGCCTACACCCGCGCCGAGGACGACGACGGCCCCGAACGGGCCCGCCTCCGCGCGGTCCTCCTCGACCAGTTGCGGGCGTCCGCGCAGCAGCCGCTGCACCTGCCCACGCCCACCGCACCCCTGCTCCGCGCCCTGTGCGCCCTCCTCCAGGCCGACCCGGGCGACGGCCGTACGCTCGCCGAACTCGGCCGCCAGGTCGGGGCGAGCGACCGGACCCTGTCCCGGCTGTTCCGCAGCGACCTCGGCATGACGTTCCCGCAGTGGCGCACCCAGCTCCGCCTCCACCACGCCCTGATCCTCCTGACCGAGCGGACGCCGGTGACCGCGGTGGCGCATCAGTGCGGCTGGTCGTCCACCAGCGCCTTCATAGACGTCTTCCGCCGCACCTTCGGCCACACCCCGGGCTCGCATCCGGCAGGGTGAGCCCACTACCCGGAACCCGCTCGCATGCATACTGCACCGACCGCTAGCGTGCAGCCATGAGCACACCCGAACCCACCGAAACCACTCCCGCCGCAGCCGCCGCCCAGGTCTCCCACGCCCACCCCCGGTTCGCCGAGGCGCTGGCCGAACTGGGCCTCCAGGTCGAGGTGCGCCGCTTCCCGGACGCGACCCGTACGGCGGCGGAGGCGGCCACGGCGATCGGCTGCGAGCTGAGCGAGATCGTCAAGTCCCTGGTCTTCACGGCCGACGGCGTGCCCGTGCTGGTCCTGATGGACGGCTCGTCGCGGGTGGACGTCGAGCTGGTACGCCGCGAACTCGGCGCGCAGAAGGTCAAGCGGGCGGACGCGGACCTGGTCCGGCAGACGACGGGTTACGCGATCGGCGGCGTACCCCCGTTCGGCCACGCCACCAAGACCCGTGTCCTGGCCGATCGACGCCTCCTGGACCACGCGGTGGTGTGGGCGGCCGCGGGCACCCCGCACACGGTGTTCCCGCTCGACCCGAAAACGCTGATCGCCCACGCGGGCGCGACGGTCACGGATGTGCGCGAGTCCGCCAAGTGACCCCCCTGGTCGCCCTCGCGGTCCTCATAGCCGCCGTCACGCACGCCAGTTGGAACGCCATCGCCCACGCGATCAAGGACCAGCTGGTGTCCTTCACGCTGATCTCCGGCGGCGGCCTGCTGATCGGTGTGGCGATGGCCCTGTTCGCCCCGTTCCCGGCGGCGGCCGCCTGGCCGTACCTCCTGGTCTCGGCCGCGCTGCACGTGGCGTACATGATGCTGCTGATGCGCTCGTTCACGCTGGGCGACTTCGGCCAGATGTACCCGATCGCCCGGGGCACGGCCCCGCTGGTGGTGACGGTCCTGGCGGCGGTGTTCGTCGGCGAGCGTCCGGACGGCTGGGCGACGGCGGGCGTGGCGGTGGCCTCGGCCGGGCTGGTCGGGCTGGCGCTGTGGGGCATCCGGGGTTCCGGGAAGCGCCCGCACTGGCCTGCGATCGTGGCCGCCCTCGGCACGGGCCTGGCCATCGCCGGGTACACGACGGTCGACGGCGTCGGGGTACGCGCCTCGGGCACACCGCTCGGTTACGTCGCGTGGCTGATGGTCCTGGAGGGCCTGGCGATCCCGGCGTACGCGTACTACCGCCGCCGCGCCGAACTCCTCCCGCAGCTAAGGCCCTTCGCGGTACGCGGCCTGCTCGGCGCGGCCCTCTCGGTGGCCGCGTACGGGCTGGTGCTCTGGGCCCAGACGAAGGCCCCGCTGGCCCCGATCGCGGCGCTGCGCGAGTCGTCGATCATCGTGGGCGCGGCGATCGGCACGCTGTTCTTCAAGGAGCGCTTCGGGGCTCCGAGGATCGCGGCGGCGGGGCTGATGGTGGTCGGCATCGGGCTGATGCTGCACACGAGTTGAGGCTTCTGTCCGTTCGACCGCCCGCTGCTCAACGGGTACGGCGGGAGGGGCTGAGCCAGGAGGGGCTTGTGCGGTCGGGGCGCTGAAAGGCCCCGACCATGTGCCACGGAAGCAACACACGGACGAGGCCTGTCCGGGGCTGCGCTGCTATTCCTCGTCGTTCTTCGGAGGCAACACAAACCCTCGTGTCGGCCGCCCTTGCCTCTTCGGGGCAGGGTCGGGAGTGGACGCGGGAAGCAGTGCCGCAAGAGCCGCCAATGCGTCCGCAGTGATGTCCTTGCGGGTTGCCGGGTCGGTCTGATCGAACACTCGCCACGGGCCTGTCAGGTTCTCGGGGTTCTCCGGGGCGACGACGCCCGGAATACCGAACCGCCGCAACACGCTGCCGACCTGGCGGGCCTGTTCGGCGTCCATGTGCTCACCTTCCGTAGCGGTCCGGGAAGCCTAGCTACTCGCCGGATGCGGCGCACTGGCCCGGACGGACCGTGCCGCAGCCACTGCCCCGCTACTGCATCCTGTGTCCTGTGTCCTGGCACTGGGCGGCGACACTCACCAAGGTCTTGGTGGGGTCCGTCCAGAGTTCCCCGTCGATGGCGTATCCGGCCGGCTCAATGGAAGCAGGCTACGGATCGAGGCCACGGACACGCACGGCGGCAGCGTTCCGCCCGACCCCGTTCCTCGCAAGACCGTATGGGCGGAAATCGACCTCGTACGGTGACGGCTCCCGCCGGGTCGCGCCCTCCCGCGACCCGGTAGACCCCCGACACGCCACGACACACCCGCGACCGGATCGCGCCCGACCGCGACCCACTGAAGCGCGACATCAACCCATCAAAGAAACAAGAGAAATAACCCCACCCAACCGACCCCCTTGGGCACCTGCGGGCACGTCACCCACACGGGTGAGGTTTGCCAACTCGGCTCGCTTTCGGCCCGGTTGCCCGGCATATGCTCACGCCAGCACCACACCGCACATACGTCGGCCCCCGACCGGGAGTGCAATCCCAACCGAGGGCCTGGCCACCAAGGAAGAAAGCCGCTTCCCCGATGGATACCCAGCAGAATACTGCCCTCACCCGCGCCCTGGCGGAGATTCCCGGACCTCTCCCCACCTCCGGCGTGATCCACATCGCGATCCCGCACACCGACCGCTTCACCGTCGTCGGCAACCACCTCGCCCAGCACCCCGACCTCAGCTGCACCGCAGTCGGCATCGCCGTACGCATCCAGTCGCTCCCCGCTGGAACCAAGGTCGGCATCAAGGCGCTCGCCGCCCACTGCCGCGAAGGCGAGAAGCGCATCGCCGCCGCCCTGCGCGAACTCGAAGCCCACGGCTACCTGCAACGGGCCCGGGTCCGTCAGCCCAGCGGCCGGATCGTCACCCGCACGGTCTTCTGCAACCAGCCGCCCGCGCTGTTACGGCCTCGCCCGGCAGTCCAACAACAACAACGGGCCACACCTGCCGAGTTGCCCGCGCCCCCGCCACCGGAGGCGGACACGGAGACGCCCGCAGCCCCGCCCGTACCGCTGTCACCGCTGTCACCGCCTCCTCCGCCGGCCCCACCCTTCGTACCGCCCCCGACCGCGCCCAAGCCGCCGCCCCGGCCCCTCCCCCGGCCCAGCGAGCTCACCCCGGAACTCGCCCGCGCGGCCACCGCGTTCCTCAGCGATCTACGCCGCCACGCACCCCAGTTCGTCCTCTCCGAGGACGACGTCCGCCGACTGGTCCCCGGAGTCGCGGCCTGGCTCGAACGCGCGGCCCAACCCGACGCCATGCGCCACGCCCTCACCTACGACCCGCCCCGCCCGCTCAAGCACCCCGCCAAACTCCTCAAGTACCGGCTCACCGAACTGCTCCCACCACCGCTCCCCGGCATCCACGGCATCCCCACGCCCGCCCGCCCCCGCGTCACCGTCACACCGTTCCAGACCTGCGACGACTGCGACCGGGCCTTCCGCTCCCCCACCCCCGGCCACTGCCGCGACTGCCGCGACTGCCGCGCGGAACACACCCGAGCCGCCGCCTGAGACAGCTCGTTCGTCGTCCGCTCGGTCAGGCGACGAGAAGGCGGAGCCCCAGCTCTGCCCTGTCGAGGGCGACGAGGTCACGGTTGCGTTCGGCCCATCGGCCGGAGGAGAGGTCGTCGCGGAGGCTGTCCACGGCCCGCTGCTCGGCCTCCGGCCCGACTCGGGTCCACACCGACACCGCACGGCGCACCTGTTCGTCCAGGTAGGACTCGGGCCGCCGCCAGTGCGCCTCGAAGAAACCGTCGGCGCAGTCCCAGGGGATGAGCACCGGCTCCGCACGACCGCCGATGGCGCGCGTCAGATCGGCCAGGGAAGGCCAGTCGACGAGGAGGTCGGCGAACTCGGGCAGGTAGTCGCGGGTGAGCCAGAACCGTTCGAGCCACCCGGTCGTGCTCGCGTCGTACGTGAACACGACCACGCGGCGGGCCACGCGCCGCATCTCGCGCAGGCCCGCGATCGGGTCCTGCCAGTGGTGCACCGTGCTGAACGCCATCGCGGCGTCGAAGGACCGGTCCTCGAACGGCAGGCTCTCCGCGGCGGCGGCCACGCACGGGGCCGCGTCCGGCGGACGCTGCGCCCGCATGACCGCCGACGGCTCCACCGCAGTGACGTCACGGTCGCGGGGCTCGTAGGAACCGGTGCCGGCCCCGACGTTCAGTACCGTCCGGGCGTCCCCGAGCGCGTCCCAGACCTGCGCGGCGATCCGCGGATCGGTACGTCGCGTCGCCGGATAGGCGGACCCGATGACTTCGTACAACTGCGCGCCGAACACCTTCAATTGTTCCTCCGGTGTGGTCGTGATCCCCATGGCCCGTGCCTCCAGTTCCCTGTCGATGGCCGCCACCATGCCGTCGGCGCGGTCGCGCTGGGCCACCAGCAGGCCGCGCAGCCGGCGCAGGTGCGCGACCGCGTCGGTGTCCGGGTCGTCGACGAGATCCGCGATCTCACGCAGCCCGAAGCCCAGCCGCCGATAGGCGAGCACCTCGCGCAGCCGCTCCACGTCGCCGGCCGTGTAGGCCCGGTACCCGGCGGCTGTCCGCTCGGACGGCCGCACGAGGCCGATCTCGTCGTAGTGATGCAGCGTGCGGACGCTCACACCGGCCAGCCCGGCCACGCGCCCCACGATCAGGTGTTCCTCCATGGGACGGACTATGTGGCATCACGCCACGTGAGGGTCAAGCACTCCTCCGCGGCCTGACCGGGCCCTGATAATCTGCGATCTTCGCCGGTCGCCCGGACGGAGTCCCCCGGCAGGTCCTTATGCCTTGCTCCGAACAACTCGCCACAGCACTCGACGACTTGGACCAGGCCTTCGCCTCGGAAGAGCCGTTCCGCGTCACAGGGTGCACCCACTGCTACGACGAGCAGGACTTCGCCGAACTCTCCGGGCCGGCGCACCTCATACCCGACAGCCTGGTGTCCTCGGTCGCCGCGGAAGTGCCCGATCACTGGGACGACTTCCCGCGTCTCTACCGCCGTCTCCTCCCGCGCATCATCCGCGCCCTCGTCACCGGCCGGCTCCATGTCGACGAGGAGCTCATCGCCTCCCGCCTGGTGCAGGCGGGCTGGACCACCTGGGACGCGCCGCTGACCGAGGCTCTCCGCACCTTCTGGTCCACCTGGTGGTCGAGCACGCTGCGCACCCATCCCGGCCCCGTACCCGTCCGGGAAGTCCTCGGCTTCCTCACCGTCGCCACCAACGGCCTGCGTCCTTGGCTGAACACCTGGACCGCGACCCGTACCCCGGCCGCCGACGCGCACTTGGAAGACCTCGTCGACGGCGTGATGTTCCAGTTCGAGATCACCGACCTGGCCATGGGCTTCTACGACGAGTACGACGCCGGCACGGAGCTACTCGGCTGGCTCCTCACCGATGTGCGCGACCGCGTCACCGACGCCCGTCTCGACGACCCCTACCTCCAGGAACACCTTCGAGCCGCTGACCGGCGCTGACGAGGCGGGGCGGTCCGGCGGGCGGTCCGGCAGGCGGTCCGGCAGGCGGTCCGGCGGGCTCCGCGACTACCATCCGGCCCATGACGACCACCACGCGCGGCGAAGGCACCCACGGCTCCCAGGAACACCCGGAGAGCGTCGGCCTCGTGGACGGGTACGAGGTCGACACCGATCCGGACCGCATCGACATCGGCCTCGTACACCACTGGCTCTCCACCGACGCCTTCTGGGCGCTCGGCCGCAGCCGTGACCTCGTCGAGCGGTCGATGCGCGGGTCGCTCAACTTCGGTGTGTACGACGGCGACGGGACGCAGGTCGCCTACGCCCGGGTCGTCACGGACCGGGCGACCTTCGCCTGGCTCTGCGACGTCTACGTGGACCCGGCGCATCGCGGCCGGGGCCTCGGCGTACGGCTGGCGACCGCCGTCCGCGACCACCTCGCCCCGTACGAGCTCAAGCGGACTCTCCTCGCCACGCTCGACGCCCACGAGCTGTACGCCAAGGTCGGGTTCGTCTCCGTGTCCGATCCCAACATGCTCATGATCCTGGGCCCGACGTCGTAGCCGACCGAGCGGCACGTGCCGGTCGGCGGCACCTCGGCTCCACATCTCCGCGCGGCTACTGTGTTGCCGGCAGATCGTCCCGCCCGACGAAGAGAGCTGGGTTGTGCTGACCACTACGCACCCGCCGTAGGTACCTCTGGAAAGCCCGGAGGGCCCTACGGAGGCTCCTGATGTCCCGAACTGTCCGCACGACTCCCAGCCGGCTCCGCCGCCGAGAGGGCGCGTCGGAGTCCACGTTCCTGTACGACCTGCGCTACGCGAACGCTGAACTGGCCCAAGCAGCCCGTGAAGGCCGTCGCCCTGCCCCGGTGAAGACGCTGCGCCGGATCACCTCTTGGCAGTGGATGGTGCTGTACTGCAGGAAGGGCTCGTTCTCCGGCGAGATCGCGTCAGCCGAGGGCCGCGCCCGGCTCCAGGGGCGACTGGAGGCCCAGCGGATCCGCGGGCTGCACCGAGCTGGCCACGACCTTGACGACGCGGACATACCGCCGGTCCGCCACCGTCATGGTGTGCTCTGGAGCGCCTGGTAGAGGCAGAAGCACCCAGGACTGGCCGGTACTCACGAGCGCAGGAAGTGCGTACCGGCGACGGCCGTCCGCGCCGGAGGGCGGCGGGCCGTCGAGCAAGAGCCTGCGGTGGTCCGCCGGCCTTGGCCGGTTCGTTGAAGGTGAGGCGGCCGACGACGGCCGCGCAGAGGCGGGGGTGTGGTGTGAGGGATCGGCGGACCGATCCGGCGTTCGAGATGTGCCAGGCGCTGGTGGCCGGAGCGGATCTGGCCTCGTTCGCCGGAGGCGCGTTCGATGTGCGGGCGGTGGTGGCCGGCATCCAGTCCGGGGCCCACGGCAGGTTGCCTCTCGACGCCGTTCCGTGGGGGAACTTCCCTCACGGGAACGAGGCCCGGAAGGCCGTTCACCTGCTGCACACCGGCGAGGGCCCCGCAAGCCACGCTACGGGCGTGCTGGGGGGCCTGTGTGCCAACGACAGCCGGGCCGCCGTCGCCCTCGCCGTACCGTTCCTGATCCCCATCGCCACCGATGCCCACCACCCGCACCGTGCCGCCGCCCTCGGCGTACTCTCCGGCCCGGCCCGTGCCCAGCACTTCGGCGTCGCCTCCCGCGATGAACTCCTGCTCCACCGCGCCGATCCTCGGCGTCACGCCCCCGGCGGCTACGACGGCTACGGCGTCGAGGTGACCGGCTACCCGGCAGGCTGGTCGGTGGCCGCCGCCCGCGCCGTGATCACCGCCGAAGCACCCGTGCTCCTGCCCCTTCTCAACGACTCCGACCCCACCATCCGCATCGACGCCGCCTACGCTCTGGCCACCGCCGCCGACCCCGACCACACGGTCCGAAGCGGCCTCGCTGACAGGTTCGACACGGAGCACGACGCCATGGTCCGTGCCGCCCTGCTCCTTGCCGCCGCGGAGACCCGCCGGGCCCACGCACATCCGCCGACCGTCCGGTGGCTCCGTGAGCGGTGGCAGGACTGGACAGAGGCACCCGAAGTCCGCCTGGCCGCGGCGATCGGCTGGCTCTGCCTCACGGACGAGCCCGCCCCCGAGGACCTCCACCGGACCATCGACACTTTCGCCACAGATGAACGCGTGCACGCCATGGACGCCCTGCCGTGGATGAACGCCGCCGCCGGATCCGGTGAACCGGGACTCCGGCGCTGTATTCGCCGCATGCTCCACCCCGAAGAGCCCGAACCGTCGGACGACCCCTGGGCCTCCTCGCCTTGAGTGCCCGACCTCGCCCCCGGGAGCATCCGGCCTCTCGGCCTCACGATCACCGTGAGACGCGGTCTACCCTTGTCGAGGTGTCGTCCCTCGCTGTCACTGCGTCTTCGCACTCATCGGCATCGGCCGCCATCGTCTACGCGGCGCTCCTGCATGCGGAGTCCTGGCCGCTGTGGTCCGCCCACGCCGACGTCGAGTGGGATGTGCCCGCGGGAATCGACCGACCGGCACGCGTGGGTGACCGGCGCACCATCCGCACCCTCACCGGACGTGTGCACTGCCACGAGCGCGTCGTGGAGATGGTTCCCGACCAGCGGTTCAGCTACGAACAGGCCGCAGGGCTGTTCACCTCTCACCGAGGGTCTGTGGACCTGGCCCGAGCCCTCGATGGCGGCACCGACATCACCTGGTCAGCGACCTACCGGCACGCCCTCCCCCTCTTGGACAAGCTCAGGAGGCGGCGTCTGCGGGTTCTGGTCCACGACCTCGCTTCATACGCCAACTCGATCGTGAGCCGTAACTCCTAGAAGTGCAGCGAAAGTTCAGCTCCGCCACCACCTCCCCGTCCTCCTCCACCCCCGTCGGCCGGAAGCCGAGCGCGGTGTACAGGTGCGCGGCGGCCCGGTTGGCCGGGGCGTAGGAGAGGCGTACGGCGGTGCTGTCCTCGCGGGCGGCGAGCCAGGCCGCCAGGGTGCGTACGGCGGCTGCGCCGATGCCCGTGCCCTGGTGGGCGGCGTCGATCAGCATGCCGCCGATCCAGTACGCGCCGTCCTCCTCGTCCCGAGCCCACATGATGTGGCCTGTCACCTGGTCGCCGGCCAGGACCGCCAGCGAGGTCCAGGTGTCCTCGCGGCTGCTCAGCAGCAGGTAGCGGGCGGCCAGGGCCGGGACCCAGTCGCGCTGGTCGTCGCGGGGCGCGCTGTCGGCGACCGCCCGCCAGTTGTCCGCGTCCACCTCGTGGAGGGTGACGGGGCGGCCGGTTCTGTCGGTGTGTCCGTGGTTGATCATCCGCGCAGGGTAGGTCGCACGGGTGCCGAGCGACCACGGATTTACGGCTGCGCCATCGCCTTCCGGAAGCCCGTGTTCACCGCGAGGATCCCGCCGTCCACGCGCAGCGTCGTCCCGGTGATCCAGGCCGCGTCGGTGGAGGCGAGGAAGGCGACGGCGGACGCGATGTCCTCGGGGGTGCCGACGCGGCCGAGCGGGTAGAGGGCGGCGGCCCGGGCCAGTTCGGCGTCGCGGCCCGCCCAGGCGTCGGTGCGGATCGTGCCGGGGGCGACCAGGTTGACGCGTACACCCCGCGGTCCCGCGTGGCCCGCGAGCGTACGGGTCAGGCTGGTCAGGCCCGCCTTGGCGGCGCTGTACGCGTGGCCGCCGAAGTCCTGTTCGCCGTTGACCGAGCCGATGGTGACGATCGCGCCCCGGCCCGAGGCGACCAGGTGCGGCAGGGCGGCGCGGGCGCAGCGGAACGGGCCCGAGAGGGTGATGTCCAGGTCGCGTTCCCAGACCTCGTCCGTCTCGTCCTCGAAGAGCGGGGTGTCCTGGCCCGCCGCGTAGGCGTTGTTGACCAGGACGTCCAGGCCGCCGAAGGTCTCGACCGCGTACGCCACCGCCGCCTCGACCGCCGCCCGGTCGGCCACGTCGCAGACGAGGGACTCGGCGGTGCCGCCCGCCTCGCGGATCGCCGCCGCCGTGTGGGCGGCGCGCTTCGCGTCCAGGTCGGTGACGAGGACGGAGGCCCCTTCCGCCGCCAGGCGGCGGGCCGTTGCCGCGCCGATGCCCTGGCCGGCGGCGGTGATCAGGACGCTGTAGCCATCGAATCGAGGTCGTGTCATAGCGCCGACCGTACTGCCCTGACCAGGGCCTGGGCACGGGGGTCGGCGGTGACCCCTTTCTGGAGGCCGTTGGTGACGTAGCCGAGTGCGATGCCCGATTCGGGGTCGGCGAAGCCGAGCGAGCCGCCGCGGCCCGGGTGGCCGAACGAGCCGGGGCCCAGCAGCGGCGCGGCCGGGCCGTGCAGCATGTAGCCGAGGCCGAAACGGGTGTTGACGACCAGGACGCGGTCCGGGCCCGCCGACTCCTCGGTGCGGGCCAGAGTGAGCGTGGCGGGGGCGAACAGGCGGCGGTGGCCGTCGACCGGGCCGATCATCGCGGCGTAGCAGCGGGCCAGGCCCCGGGCGGTCGCGATGCCGCCCGAGGCGGGGAGTTCGGCCGCGCGGTAGGCGGGGTCGTTCTCGTCGGGGAACGGGTCGATCGCGCCGAACGCCCGGCGGGTGAGGGAGTCCGGGTCGCGGTAGGCCTCGACGACGGAGCGTTTGGGGCGTACGCGCAGGGCGCCCGAGGCGGCGGCCGCTGCCGGGGGCTCCACAGGGCCGATGCGGCCGATGCGGTGGGCCTCGTCGGCGGGGAGCCCGAACCAGAAGTCGAGGCCGAGCGGGCGGGCGATCTCCTCCGCGATCCAGCGGCCGATGGTGCGGCCGGTGGCGCGGCGGACCAGTTCGCCGATCAGCCAGCTGTAGGTCTGGGCGTGGTAGCCGTGGTCGGTGCCGGGCTCCCACTGCGGGCGCTGGGCGGCGACGGCGGCGGGCCCGGAGACCCCGTCGGCGGCCTCGGCGGGGGTGAGGGCGGTGTCCAGGGCGGGCACCCCGGCCCGGTGGGCGAGGAGGTCGCGGACGAGGACGCGTTCCTTGCCGTTCGTCTTGAACTCCGGCCAGTAGGTGGAGACCGGGGCGTCCAGGTCGACCTGCCCGCGCTGGTGCAGGAGGAGCGGGACGGCGGCGGCGATGCCCTTGCCGGCCGAGCGGACGATCTGGACGGTGTCGACGGCCCACGGTTCGGTGCCGTCGACGTCTCTCGTACCGGCCCACAGGTCGACGATCTTGCGCCCGTGGCGGTAGACGGCGACGGCCGCGCCGCGCTCGCCGCGCTGCTCGAAGTTGCGGACGAAGGCGTCCGCGACCGGTTCGTACCCGGGGGCCACCGTGCCCCGTACGTCCACGGCCCTGGACGCGTTCACCGCCTCCGTGCCCGCCTCCGTGCCCGCTCCCGGTTCCGCTGCCGCGCCCGCCGTGCTCACTCCCGCGCTCCCGCTCATCCCCCCATGGTGCACGTCCCGGCGGGGTGTTCGCGGGGCGGGTCGCCGTGGCCACCGCACTGTCACGAGCTGTTTACGGCCACGATCCGTTCACGGCGATGGAACGGTGACCGAACGCGGGTCGAAGCCGAACGGCAGCTCCAGCCGGTGGGAGCGCATCAGCTTCTCGTCGCAGAGGAGGTGCTGCGTACGGTCGTCGGCGGCGATGACGCCCTCGCTGAGGATGACGGCGCGCGGGCAGAGCTCCAGGGCGTACGGCAGGTCGTGGGTGACCATCAGCACGGTGACGTCCAAGGAGCGCAGGATGTCGGCCAGTTCGCGGCGGGAGGCCGGGTCCAGGTTGGACGAGGGTTCGTCCAGGACGAGGATCTCGGGCTCCATCGCGAGGACGGTGGCCACGGCGACGCGGCGGCGCTGCCCGAAGGAGAGGTGGTGCGGCGGCCGGGCGGCGTACTCCGCCATGCCGACCTGCTTCAGCGCGCGCAGCACCCGCTCCTCCAGCTCCGGGCCGCGCAGTCCGGCGGCGGCCGGCCCGAAGGCGACGTCCTCGCGGACGGTGGGCATGAACAGCTGGTCGTCGGGGTCCTGGAAGACGATGCCGACACGGCGGCGGATCTCGGCGAGATTCCTTTTGGCGACCGGGAGTCCGGCGACGCGCACCGTGCCCGAGCCGGCGTCCAGGATGCCGTTGAGGTGCAGGACGAGGGTGGTCTTGCCCGCTCCGTTGGGGCCGAGGAGCGCGACGCGTTCGCCGCGTCCGACGGTCAGGTTCACCCCGAAGAGGGCCTGGTGGCCGTCGGGGTAGGCGTAGGCGAGGCCGCTGACTTCGAGCGACGGGGCGTCGGCCGGGGCGTCGCCGGAAACGGAGGTAGGGGTCACAGGGTCCATCCCAGCAGACAGACAGTGAGGGCGAGTACGGGGAGGGCGGCGGCGTACGCCCACTGGGTGCGGGTGGCGGTCGCCCGGTCGATGACGGGCATGGTGCCGGTGTAGCCACGGCTGACCATGGCGAGGTGGACGCGTTCGCCGCGTTCGTAGGAGCGGATGAACAGGGCGCCCGCCGAGGCGGCGAGCACCCGCCACTGCCGTACGCCGCGCGCCTCGAAGCCCCGGGAGCGGCGGGCGATCGACATGCGCCGCATCTCGTCGGTGACGACGTCCCCGTACCGGATCATGAAGGAAGCGATCTGCACGAGCAGCGGCGGCAGCTTGAGGCGCTGGAGGCCGAGCAGGACGGCGCGCAGTTCGGTGGTGGCGGCCAGGAGCACCGAGGCGGCGACGCCGAGGGTGGCCTTGGCCAGCACGTTCCAGGCGCCCCAGAGGCCGGGGACGCTGACGGAGAGGCCGAGCACGGTCGTCTGTTCGCCCGGCACCACGAACGGCATGAGCAGGGCGAACGCGACGAACGGCACCTCGACGACGAGCCGCTTCAGCAGGAAGCCGGCGGGGACGCGGGCCACGGCGGCGACGGCGGCGAGCAGCACCGCGTACAGCCCGAAGGCCCACATCGCCTCGCGCGGGGTGGAGACGACCACGAGCACGAAGCAGAACACGGCCGTGAGTTTGCAGTGCGGCGGCAGGTCGTGGACCGGCGAGGGTCCGGGCCGGTAGAGCTTGTCGGCGTGGCCCGCACCCATGTCAGCTGTTCTCGTGCTCGCGGGAGGCGATGGCGTTCTCGTCCTCGCGGCGGCGGCGGACCACCCAGAACACCCCGGTGCCGACGACGACGGTGGCGCTGACGCCGATCACTCCGGCGAGGCCGCCGGAGAGCCGGGCGTCGGCGATGTCGCCGACGCCGTAGTCGGCGAGCGGCGAGTCGGCCGCGCCGTGCTCCTCGGCCTTCTCGTCGATGCCCTGGTCGGCGGCGACCTTCTCCAGGCCGTCCGGGTCGGCGGAGGCGTAGAAGGAGACGACGCCGGCGAGCAGGAACGCGGAGACCAGTCCGGTGATCAAGAACCCGCGGTTGGAGCGGGCGGCCGCGGGCTCGGGCTCGCGGGTGGCGGCCGGGGCGTCGACCAGTTCGCCGTCGATCCGGAGCTTGAGGGGGGCGGCGAGTCCGCTGACGCCGTGGACGAGGTCGGGGCGCACGGCCAGGACCGCGCCCACGGTCAGCGCGGTGATGACGGCCTCGCCGATGCCGATCAGGATGTGTACGCCGACCATGGCCGTGAAGACCTTGCCGATCGGGATGTCGGTGGTGCCGCCGATCCAGTAGAGGAGCGTGAAGGCGGCGGCCGCGGCCGGTACGGAGACCAGGGCGGCGACGAAGGCGGAGGCGGTGGCCGACCGCCGGGTGCGCGGGAGTACGCCGGTCAGCAGCCGGAACAGGCCGTACGCAACGAGGACGGTGACCACGCCCATGACGGTGATGTTGACGCCGAGGGCGGTGAGCCCGCCGTCGGCGAAGAAGACGCCCTGCATCAGCAGCACCACCGCGACGCAGAGCACCCCGGTGTAGGGCCCGACGAGGATCGCGGCCAGCGCCCCTCCCATGAGGTGGCCGCTGGTACCGGCCGCGACGGGGAAGTTCAGCATCTGCACGGCGAAGATGAAGGCGGCGACGAGCCCGGCGAGCGGGGCGGTGCGCTCGTCCAGCTCGCGGCGCGCGCCGCGCAGGCTGACGGCCACCGCACCGGCGGCCGCCACCCCGGCGGCCACGGAGACAGGTGCATCGATGAATCCATCGGGTACATGCATGGGAGGCTCCGCTTCCTGCGGGGGTCCACGCGGTCTCCGCGCCGTGCGGACGCGGTCCTGCGGGGCGGGGTCATGAACCCATCAATAATAGTGCCCTCCTGCGAACCATACGCAAGAGCAGAGGTCCAGCATCTGGGCTCCGCGAACCCCTCGGGCTCACCCGCTGTCACGTGAGCACACGCTCACCGTGCCACTTCCGCAAAATATGGGACATTAGAGGGCAGAGCTACACATATAGGAGGAGCCGGCCTATGTCCCCTGTCGTCGAAGTACATGCTCGGGCCCGGCTCATCACCGATGGCCCTCTGACCCGTCCGGTCCCCGTGGACCTGCGCTACGACCCGGCCGACGAACGGCGCACCGTCCACATAGGGCTGCCCGACGGCATCGACTGGGCGTTCGGCCTCGACCTCCTGGAACGCGGCCTGCGCACCCCGATCGAGCGCGGCGCCGTCCGCGTCTGGCCGTGCGGCCGTACGCAGCTGATCGTGGAGCTGCACTCGACGGACGGCGTCGAGGTGTTCCAGTTCGAGATCCGGACGCTGATGCGCTTCCTGGCCCGTACCCGCGCGCAGGCACCGGCCGCGCCGAAGGACTCCGGCCGGGGGCCGCAGCCGCCGTCACGTACAACCGCCACCCGCCCGGAGCGAGGCGCGCAGCCGGCCCACGGCTGAGCCCTCGCACCCCCGAGAAACACGGAAAGCCCCCGTGCTGTCAGCACGGGGGCTCTCGCTGTGCCCCGGTCCCCGTCCCCACAGGTAACCGGCGCTTCCGGGGCCGCGCTCCGCTCAGACGCGGACCCCGGAGCCAGAAGGGCTCACAGGCCCCACGGGGATCGGGTCAGACGCGGACGAGCTCGCGCTCGCCCTCGCCGCCGCCGTCCCCGGACCCCTGCCCGGAGCCGGGCTCGTCGGTCAGCTGCTTCTGCAGCTTCTCGCCCTCCACGTCCACGTTGGGCAGCGCCCGGTCCAGCCAGCGCGGCAGCCACCAGGCCTTCTTGCCGAGCAGGGCCAGGACGGCGGGCACGATCGCCATACGCACCACGAAGGCGTCGAAGAAGACGGCGATGGCGAGCGAGAAGCCGATCATCTTGATCATCTGCTCGCTGGAGCCGATGAAGCCGGAGAAGACCGCCATCATGATCACGGCCGCGGCCGTGACCACGCGCGCCCCGTGCTTGAAGCCGGTCACGATGGCCTGGCCCGGGCTCTCGCCGTGGACGTACGCCTCGCGCATCCGGGTGACGAGGAAGACCTCGTAGTCCATCGCCAGACCGAAGACCACACCGACCATGAAGATCGGCATCATGCTCATGATCGGACCGGTCTGCTCGACGCCGAAGAGCGAGCCGAGCCAGCCCCACTGGAAGACCGCGACGACCGCGCCGAGGGCCGCGACCACCGAGAGCAGGAAGCCCAGGGCCGCCTTCAGCGGGACGAGGATCGAGCGGAAGACCAGCATCAGCAGCAGGAACGCGAGGCCCACGACGAGCGCCAGGTAGGGCAGCAGCGCGTCGTTCATCTTCTGCGAGAAGTCGATGTTCATCGCGGTGGCGCCGGTGACCAGGACCTCGGCGCCGGTGTCGGCCTTGATGTCCTTGCCCGCGTCACGGATGTCGTGGACGACCTCCTCCGTGGCGTGGGAGGAGGGCCGGTCCTTCGGGATGACCGTGATCGTCGCGGTGTCGCCCGCCTTGTTGAAGACGGGCGGGATGACGGCGCTGACGCCGAGCGCCTCGATCTCCTCGGCGACCCGGTCGGCCGCGGCCTTCCCGTCGGAGCTGTTCTTCGTGTCGACGACGGTCAGCAGCGGACCGTTGAACCCGGGGCCGAAGCCGTCCGAGAGCATGTCGTACGCCTGGCGCTGCGTGGTCGACTTCGGCTGGGCGCCGTCGTCGGGCAGGCCCATCTCCAGCGAGGCGGCCGGTACGGCGACGATGCCGAGGCCGAGGACGCCGACGAGCATGACCCAGACCGGCTTGCGCAGCACGAACCGCGCCCAGCGGGTGCCCATGTTCGGCTTGGCGTCGGGGCTCTTCTCCGCCTCGGCGGCCTTGCGCGCCTTGCGCCCCATGATCCGCTTGCCCGCGAAGCCGAGGGCGGCCGGGACGAGGGTGAGCGCGATGAGGACGGCGATGGCGACCGTACCGGCGGCGGCGAGGCCCATCTTCGTCAGCATCGGAATGTTGACGACGGCGAGGCCGGCCAGGGCGATGACCACGGTCAGGCCCGCGAAGACGACAGCGGATCCGGCGGTTCCCACGGCCCGCCCGGCGGCTTCCTCGCGCTCCCGGCCCTCCGCCAGCTCGGCGCGGTAGCGGGAGACGATGAAGAGGGCGTAGTCGATGCCGACCGCGAGGCCGATCATCATGGCGAGGATCGAGGTGGTGGAGCCCAGGTCCATCACGCTGGCCAGCGCGGTGATCGTGGAGACCCCGATGCCGACCCCGACGAGCGCGGTCACCAGCGGCAGCCCCGCCGCGATCAGCGAACCGAAGGTGATGACGAGGACGATGGCGGCGATGACGACGCCGATGATCTCGGCGGTCCCGGTGTGCGGCATGACCTGGAGGGCGTCGCCGCCGATCTCCACCTTCATGCCGCTGCTCTGCGCCTCCTTGCCCACGTCCTCCAGGGCGTCCCGGGTCGCGTCGGTCAGCTCCATGGAGTTGACCTTGTAGGAGACCGAGATGTACGCCGTCGAACCGTTCTGGCTCACGGCCTGCTGCTGGAACGGGTCGGCGACCACGGCGATCTGGTCCGAGCCGGACCGCAGCTCCTTGACGATGCCGGTGATCTCGCGCTTGTTCTCGGCGTCGGTCACCTTCTCGCCCTCGGGCGCCTGGAAGACGACCCGGGCGGTCGCGCCGTCGGCGCTGTTGCCGGGATTGCGCTGTTCCAGCAGGTCGAAGGCGCGCTGCGCCTCCGTACCGGGGATCGAGAAGGAACTGGAGGTGGCGGTGGACGCGGTGGCCGCACCGATTCCGGCGACCGCCAGCAACGCCACCCAGATCAGGGCGACGAAGCGGCGGCGGCGGAAGGTGAGCCGTCCGAGCTTGTAGAGGAAAGTGGCCACGGGGGCGTACTCCCGGTCAGGTCGTATGAGTGGAAATCGGGCGTGAGGAACCAGCCCGACGACGAGAGCGGCGTGTCAGGTGGAGCGTCGGGGAGAGGGCCGTGCGGGTGGGACGGGCCGTACGCGGGGAACAAGCCGTACGGGCAGTGGTGCGGGGACGTCAGACGCCGAGGGCGGGGAGAACCACGGAGTCCACGTAATCGATGAGGAACGCCTGGTCGACAGGACGGTCCTCGATCAGCTGCCGGGCGGCCAGCGCGCCGACCAGCATGTGCGGGATGTACTTCAGCGCCGGATTGTCCGGACGCAGTTCACCCCGGTCCACCGCCCGTTGCAGCAGCTGGTCGAGACCGGTCATCTCCGGTTCGATCAGCAGCTCGCGCAGGGCCTGGAGCAGCTCGGGGTACTCATGGACGGCATGGCTCAGACCCCGCATCAGCGCGGCGTCCTTCTCCATCTGGCAGTCGTCGGTCCGGCTCAGCGCGGCATGGAAGTCCCCGCGCAGCGAACCGGTGTCGATGTCCGCGAGGCTCCCCGGCTTGTTGTGCCGCAGCGCCTTCGCGACCAGCTCGGGCTTGGAGCCCCACTGGCGGTAGAGGGTGGCCTTGCTCGACCGGGTGCGGGCGGCGATGGCGTCCATGGTCAGGGCGTCGTAGCCGACCTCGCGGAGCAGGTCGAGAACGGCCTCGTAGAGCTCGCCCTCACGCTCGGGGGTCAGCCTGGTGCGTGCCATGTGCCGACCTCCTTCGCTTCACCTGTCCGGTGTCCCGCTCATTCTCACTCAGTCCCGCTCAGCATCGAACGAAACTGTTTCGTACACCTGAACCGTACCCCCACCGCCCAGCGAAACGAAATCGTTTCGCTTGTGTCGTGCACCACAAGTTGCCCCGGGCCCTTCTCGCGGAAAGCATTGGGGGGTGAGTGACGACGTCGCGTATCTCCGTTTCCCGCACCTTCACCAGGACTTGCTGTGCTTCGCGGCCGAGGACGACCTCTGGGTCGCCCCCCTCGCCCCCGCGGGGCACCGCCCAGGACGGGCCTGGCGGGTGACCGTCGACCGGACCCGGGTCAGCCATCCGCGCTTCTCTCCCGACGGCGCCTCCATCGCCTATACGACCTGGCGCACGCTGGACCCCGAGATCCACCTCGCCCCGGTGGACGGCGGCCCGGCCCGCCGGCTCACCCACTGGGGCTCGACGGACGCCCGGGTCTGCGGCTGGAGCCCCGATCCGGGCGAGGCCTGCCAGATCCTCGCCGTGTCCTCGCACAACCAGCCGTTCTCCTACTTCTCCTGGGCCTACAGCGTCCCCACCGACGGCGGCCCCGGCGGCAGGCTCCCCTGGGGCCCGGTCTCCGACATCGCGGTCGCCGACATCGACGGCGAGCGCCGCACGCTGCTGCTCACCGGCACGCCCCCGCACGAGCCGGCCGCATGGAAGCGCTACCGGGGCGGGGCCATGGGCCGCCTGTGGCTGCACGGCGAACGCCTGCTCCCGGACATCGACGGCCACCTCGCCAACCCGATGTTCGTCGGCCGCCGTATCGCGTTCCTCTCCGACCACGAGGGCGTCGGCAACCTCTACTCCTGCCTGATGGACAGCACCGACCTGCGCCGCCACACCGACCACGACGCCTTCTACGCCCGTAACGCCTCCAGCGACGGCCACCGGGTGATCTACCAGTGCGCCGGCGACCTCTGGCTGGTCGAGGACCTGGAGGCGCCGGACGCCACCCCGCGCAAGCTGGAGGTACGCCTCGGGGGCCCGCGCACCGGCCGGCGCGTCCACCAGGTGCCGGCCGCCAGCAACGTCGACTCGCTCTCCGTCGACGAGACGGGCCGGGCCAGCGCCGTCACCGTACGCGGCAGCCTCTACTGGCTCACCCACCGCGACGGCCCCGCCCGCACCATCGCCGACACCCCGGGCGTACGGGTGCGGCTGCCGGAGATGCTCGGCAGCGGCGGGCAGGTCGCGTACGTCACAGACGCGGACGGCCCGGACGCGGTCGAGATCGCCTATCTGCCGCGCGCAAGCGGCGACCGGCCCCCGCGCAGGCTGGCCACCGGGCAGCTGGGCCGGGTGCAGGAGATGATCTCCGACCCGGACGGCGAACGCCTCGCCATCGCGTCGAACGACGGCCGCCTGCTGCTCCTGGACACGGCGGAGCCCGAGGCGGAAGCGGAGGCGGAGGCGGGGGCCCCCGCGGAGAAGGCCCCCAGCGGCTCGACCCGCGCCGACCTCCACGCGGCCACGGGCGCGGCGGCCCCGGACAGCGCCGCACCGGTCGACGAGCACCCCGGCCTCACCGAGCTGATCCGCTCCGTCAACGGCCCGGTCCGCGATCTCGCCTTCTCCCCCGACGGCGACTGGCTGACCTGGTCGCACCCGGGCGTCGGCCGCTCGCTGCGGCAGATCAAGCTGGCCCGGATCTCCGGCCCCGGCGCCCCGGTGATCGTCGATGTCACCAACGGCCGCTTCGAGGACGAGAACCCGGTCTTCACGGAGGACGGCCGCTACCTCGCCTTCCTCTCCTGGCGAGGCTTCGACCCGGTGTACGACGTCCACACCGGCGACCTGTCCTTCCCGCTCGGCTGCCGCCCGTACCTGGTCCCGCTCTCCTCGGCGACGCCCTCCCCCTTCGCCCTCTCGCCCGACGGCCGTCCGGCGGCGGGCGGCCTGGACCCGATAGACGTTCCGGAAGGAGGGGGTACGGGCGAAGGGTCCACGGTCATGGTCGAGTTCGAAGGCCTGGAGAGCCGGGTGACGCCGTTCCCGGTCTCCGCCTCCAAGTACTCGGCGCTGGCCCCGGTGAGCGGCGGCGGGCTGGTCTGGCTGCGCTGGCCGATCTCGGGGGCGCTGGGCGAGACGTTCGCGAACCCGGCCGACATGTCGGGGCGGCCGACCCTGGAGCACTTCAACATCGCGAAGGCGCGCAGGACCGAACTGGTCGACCACCTCGACTGGTTCGCGGTCAGCGGCGACGCGACCCGGCTCGTCGTGATGGACGACGGCGAACTGCGCGCCGTACCCGCCACCGAGCCGGGCGACACCGACTCCACGGTCTATCTGGACCTGCGCCGCATCCTGCACGAGGTCGACCCGGGGGCGGAGTGGCGGCAGGCGTACGGCGAGGCGGGCCGAATCATCCGCTCCTACTTCTGGGAGCCGGACATGTGCGGCATCGACTGGGACGGCGTACTGGACCAGTACCGACCGCTCGTCGAACGGGTGGCCTCGCCCGACGAGTTCGCGGATCTGCTGCGCGAGGTGCTGGGCGAGCTGGGCACCTCGCACGCGTACGTCTCCCCCGCCCGCCGCAACGAAGGCCCGCCGCACTACCAGCGGGCGATCGGCCTGCTGGGCGCCAACCTGGTCTGCCGGGACGGAGCCTGGACCGTCCAGCGCATCCTGCCCGGCGACTCCTCGGACTCCAAGGCGCGTTCGCCGCTGGCGGGTACGGGCATCCGCGAGGGCGCGGTCCTCACCCACGTGGACGGCCGCCCGGTGGACCCGGTGGCGGGCCCGTACCCCTTGCTGACGGCGGCAGGCGGCACAACGGTCGAGCTGACCTTCTCCCCGGCCGGCGGCGGCCCTTCCCGCCGGGTGGCGATCATGCCCCTGATCGACGAACGCCCGCTCCGCTACCAGGACTGGGTGGCCAAACGCCGTGACGTCGTGCGGGAGTTGAGCGGCGGCAAGTGCGGCTACCTGCACATCCCGGACATGGGCGGCTCGGGCTGGGCCCAGTTCAACCGGGACCTGCGCCTGGAGGTCTCCCGCCCGGCCCTGATCGTGGACGTCCGGGGCAACGCGGGCGGCCACATCAGCGAGTTGGTCGTGGAGAAGCTCACCCGCAAGATCCTCGGCTGGGACCTCACCCGCAACGCCCAGGCGGTGAGCTACGCCTCCAACGCGCCGCGCGGCCCGGTCGTCGCCCTGGCCGACGAGGCGACGTCCTCCGACGGCGACATGATCACCGCCGCGTTCCGGCTGCTGAAGCTGGGCCCGGTGGTGGGCCAGCGCACCTGGGGCGGCGTGGTCGGCATGACCGGCCGCCACCGGCTGGGCGATGGCACGGTGATCACGGTCCCGATGAACGCGGCCTGGTTCGACACGTACGGCTGGTCGGTGGAGAACCACGGCGTGGAACCGGACGTGGAGGCCCTGCGCACCCCCCTGGACTGGGCGGAGGGCCGCTACGCGGTCCTGGACGACGCGGTCCGCCTGGCCCTGGACCTGCTCGCCGCACACCCGGCATCGACCCCACCGTCGTACGACACGGCCCCGGACCTACGGAGGCCGCCGCTGCCGCCGCGGAAGGCCTGAGGGCGGGGCACCCCCGGGGGAAGCCGTCAGAACTCCCGGGCCGAAGCGCGAAGGAGCTTCCCACGTCTTGCATTCGACTGCGCTGCGCATTCCGCCCGGTAGGTTCTCCTGTTCGTGGCTCTCCAATAAAGCGTGATGCACAAGGTCGCGAGCGATCTGATATGCGATCTCGTCGAGTTCATGGACTGCGGCGGGTACGACCCAACCGCCCAAATGGTTTCGTCGGCGAGAGGCGGCACGCGTCCACCGCAAAGCGGTCTGGGACGCCTTGCCACGGCTCAAGGACGGCCTTGGCCTCGACGACGTGAAGAAGATCGGGAGAAGCCTCCTCGAAATGGGGCGTGTTCTGGGAATCGGCATCACGCTGGATCTCGCGAATCAGGAAGGGCTGGAGCCTCCCTTCATTGCCCTCACAGCCATGCCGCACAGCGGCCCGAACAGACCATAGAGAGGTGAATTCGGTGGAGCTCTCGATTGTCAGCCTGTTCTCCAGTGGGCCGGTAATTCGACTGATCGAACTTGCGACCGCAGTACAGGAATCGAGAGGCGAACTCTCTCTGGACGATGAGATCCGACGCTACATCCGGTTGACCGAAACGAACTGGACGGCGAACTGGATCTGCCCCGTCTACACAGCAGCGGCCGCACTGGACCTTGCCGGGAAATCCGTATCGGCATCGGGAACGCTCGATGATTACCCTCCAGAGTTCAAGGAGAAGGTCACACGGGCAGCCGAAGGAATGGACCCCTCAGAATACCTGCACATCCTTGCCGAAATAGTCAGGAGTCTGAATCGCGGCCCTTACCCCGAATACGATCAACTACCCATGGCCGGCTGGGAGTTCTTGCAGACGTTCCCATCGCTGTACGGTTTCGATGCCGTCCTCATGGACGAAGGAGACCTCCCGTTCTCCGGCCTGGTCCGGAGGTTCGTGGCGGCCGAGCACCCGTACTGCAACGAGCGAGCGGCCGCGCTGTCCGCACAGGCGCAATACGCCCTCGCACTCTTCCCCGGAGAGCAGTGCATCGCGCGACATCTTTCCTGGGCCACTCGCGCCGGGCTCCTCGAACTGATCGACACGGTCAACGAACACATGCAGCGAGAGCATTCATGACAGCAGTCCGAAACCGGTCCGCCACCTACCCGGACCGCGACACAGCCCAGTGGGCCACCCGACAGGTGGTCACGCAGAACGAGCAACTGATCCACCGATGGCCGGCCCGGTCCACCCGGCGGCGACTGACTGTCGAAGCGGCCTGGCCCGTCCGAACGGGTTCGCCGTGCACTCCACCTTTCCGATCTACCTCCAGGGGAGCCGGTGTCTCTCAGCCCGTTCGAACACGACAAGAAGTACGGCGAGCTGGACCAAGTGGTGCGGGCTCACGTGCTCGTTCAGCACGGCAGCCTTCATCGTGTCCCGTGCGGCGGCGACCGGCTCGCCGCCCGGGTGTGCCCGGGTCAGCGGTCGCTCGGCACACAAGAAGGAGGCGCACCCGGTCACCCGGGTGCGCCTCCTGACGCGACGCGTACGCACGCGCGAACCGCAGCGCGCACGCGTCACACCTCAGAGACCGTCAACGGTCAAAACGCTCGCGCGCCTGGTCCGCCGCGTCCTGGGCACGGTCCTTCATGCCCGAGGAGGAGTCCGACTTCTGGTCGCGGGCCTGCGAGGCGCGGTCCTTGGCCTCGTCCTTGCCCTGGCCGGCCTTCTGCTTGGCCTGGTCGGCGAGCTCCTGCGCCTTGTCCTTGAACTGGTCTGCGATACCCATGCTGTTCACTCCTGTGGGATGCGTGGGGTACGTGTGGGATGGCCCCCCTGCGGGGCCGTGCCCAGCGTTACACGACCCGACATCTCACGCATTTCGGACCGCTACCCACCGTCACCCACGGTCCGCACGCTCCGCTCGCGCGTCCTGGTCCGCCGCTCCTCCGGCCCCCACCAAGCCCTTCGACACCGTGTGGAGGCGCGGCTCGAAGCGCCGCATCTCGCGCTGTCCGCCGATCGCGATGACGGAGGGCAGATAGCCGCGGACCGACTGCATGCCGCGCAGCCACCACTGGGCGTACACATGCGGGGAGCGCCGCGCGATGCCGTCGACGATCCGGTCGACGGCCGGGCCGAGCGGATACGTACGGTTCATCGGCCACGGCAGCCGCTGGCGCAGCTCGCGCATCACGTCGTCCTGGTCCGCGCCGCGCACCATGTCGGTGTCGGTCCAGGAGAGATAGCCGACGCCCACCTTGACGCCCTTGTAGCCGACCTCGGCGCGCAGGCTGTGCGCGAAGGCCTCGACGCCCGACTTGGACGCGCAGTACGCGGTCATCATCGGGGCCGGGGTGATCGCGGCCAGCGACGCTATCTGGAGGAAGTAGCCGCGGCTCTCCATCAGTACCGGCAGGAACGCCCGGCCGGTGACCGCGCCGCCGATGAGGTTCACCTCGATGACCCGCCGCCAGGCGTCCGGGTCGGAGTCGACGAACGGGCCGCCCGAGGCGACGCCCGCGTTGGCGACGACCACGTCGACCTTGCCGAAGCGTTCCTTCACCTCGCGCGCCACCTGGGCCATCGCCGCGTGGTCGGTGACGTCGGCGAACCAGTGGTCGCTCTCGCCGTGCAGCCGCTCGGAGACGTGCTTCAGCTCGTCCGCCTCCAGGCCGACGAGCGCCAGCGTCGCGCCGCGCGCGGACAGCTTGCGGGCCAGCAGCTCGCCCACGCCCCGGGCCGCGCCGGTGACGACGACGACCTGGCCCTCCAGATTCCGCCTGCTGCTCATGCGACATCCTCCCTCTCCGCCGTGGCGGCCGTGCCCGTGGCGGCCGCCCCCGAGGCGACGTACCGCGTGACCAGCTCCCTGATCTTCGCCGTGACGGCCTCCGGGGCCTCCACCGGCGTCATGTGCCCCATGCCGGCCAGCTCGGTCAGGCCGAGGCCGACCGGCAGCGCGGCGGCGATGGTCCGGGCGTGGACCGGCGGGGTCAGCCGGTCGTCCGCGCCGGCGATCACCGCGGTCGGCACCCGCAGCTCGCGTACGCCCGCCGCGAGGTCCAGTTCGGCGAGCACATGGCCCCACTCCACCCTCGCGCGGCGCGGGCAGGCGTGCACGATGCGCGCACAGGCGTCGACCCGTTCCGGAGCCGAACCCCGGCCCATCGTCGCGTACTTGAGGACCTTCTTCGAGACCGGGTTGACCGGGCCGAGCGGTGCCTTCGCGCCCAGTACGGCGGTGGTGAGCCGGGTGCGCAGCGCGCCCGCGCGCAGCGGCAGGACCCGCGCCTCGGCGGTCAGCCGCGTACTGCCGGTGGAACAGAGCAGGACGGCGGCGGCGTGCTCGCGCAGCCCGGGGCGGGCGGCGGCGGCCATCAGCGTCATCCCGCCCATGGAGTGCCCGGCGAGCACCGCCTTGCGGCCCGGGGCGAGCGTCGCGGCGAGGACCGCTTCGAGGTCGTCGGCCAGCGCGTTCGTGCTGTAGCCGCCGGGGCCCGGTTCGGGGGTGAGCCCGTGGCCGCGCTGGTCGTAGGCGATGACCCGGTGGTCGGCGGCGAGGTCGCGTATCTGGGCGTCCCAGAAGCGGGTGTTGCAGGTCCAGCCGTGGGCCAGGACCACCGCCGGGGCGTCCTCGGGGCCGTGCAGTTCGACGTGTATCCGCGAACCGTCGGCGGACCGCGCGGTCAGTTCGGCCGCGGGCACCGGTGCGGGTGCGTCGCGGTGCAGGAGGCGGCTCATCGCGCGGCCTCCTCGGCGACGGACGCGGCTTCCGACGCGGCGGTCACGCTCTCGCGGTCGGTACGGCCGGGCTGTTCGGGTACGCGCCCGGACCCGGCGGACCGCCGCGCACCGCCCGCCGCGCCGGCCCGGATGACGTCGTACTCCGCGAGGTCCACCGAACGCGTCTGACGCCGGAACTCGCCCGTCGTGCCCGGCCAGACGGTGGTGTTGCGGCCCGCCTCGTCCAGATACCAGCTGGTGCAGCCGCCGGTGTTCCACACCGTGCGCTTCATCCGCTGCTGGACGCGGTCGTTCCACGCGGTGACGGAGGCGGACCGGGCGCCGAGCGCGGCGCGTCCGCCGAGGACGTTCAACTGCCGCAGATAGTCGGCCATGTAGTTCAGCTGGGACTCGATCATCAGGATCATCGAGGAGTTCCCGAGGCCCGTGTTGGGGCCGATGATCGTCATCCAGTTGGGGAACCCGGCGGCGGTCGCGCCGCGCAGCGAGTTCATCCCGTCCTTCCAGGACTCGGCGAGCGTGATGCCCTCCTCGCCGACGACCCGCTCCGCGATCGGCATGTCCGTCACATGGAAGCCGGTGCCGAAGATGATCGCGTCGACCTCCGCCTCGGTGCCGTCGGCGGCGACCACCGTGGAGCCGCGTATCTCGCTGAGCCCGGAGGCGACCACGTCCACATTGGGCTGGGCGAGCGCCGGGTAGTAGGTGCTGGAGAGCAGGATCCGCTTGCAGCCGATGCGGTAGTCCGGGGTCAGCTTGGCCCGCAGGGCCGGGTCCTTGATCGCCCGCGCCATGTTGGACTTGGCTATCTTCTCCACCAAGCCGAGCTGGTCCGGGTGCTTGGTGAAGGCGCTGACCTGCAACTCCCGTATGCCCCAAAGCAGTCCGCGGCGAGCGGTGCCGGTCACGGGAACGGCCCGGTGGAGCGCCCGCTCGGCCTTGCTGATGGTGCGGTCCATGCGCGGCATGACCCAGGGCGGGGTGCGCTGGAAAAGCGTGAGCTTCGCGGTCTTCGGCTGTATCGCCGGGACGATCTGGATCGCGGAGGCGCCCGTTCCGACCATCGCGACGCGCTTGCCGGCCAGATCGTAGTCGTGGTCCCAGCGCGCGGAGTGGAAGACCTTGCCGGGGAAGGAGTCGAGCCCGGGTATGTCCGGCATCTTGGGGTCGGAGAGCGGACCGGTGGCGGAGACGACGACATCCGCGTGGAGCGTCGTGCCGTTGGCCGACTCGATCACCCAGTACAGATTCTCCTTGTCCCAGCTCATCAGCTTCACCTCGTGGTTCAGCCGGATGTGCGGGCGGAGCCCGAAGGTGTCCGCGACGCGCTCCAGGTAGGCGCGGATGTGCTCCTGCCCGGAGAAGGTGCGCGGCCAGTCGGGGTTGGGGGCGAAGGAGAAGGAGTAGAGGTGGGACGGTACGTCGCAGGCGCAGCCGGGATAGCTGTTGTCGCGCCAGGTGCCGCCCACCGAGTCGGCCCGCTCCAGGACGACGAAATCGGTGATGCCTTCGCGGCGCAGCCGGACGGCGGCCCCCAGGCCCCCGAATCCGGTTCCGATCACCGCCACACGTACGTGCTCCTGCTGGGCCATGCTGCCGCCTCCCGCGGTACGTCACGCGACTCTGCCAGCAATCACTGGCATTGTTCGGAGAGTAGAGCAGGACCGTACTGATGGGTAGGGGTCGGACCGAGGAAAGTTACCGGCGGTACAACATAGGGTGCCCTTGTGGCTGAAGGACGCGAGCACCGCGAATACCGCATGGAGGAGCTGGCCAAGGAGGCCGGCATCACCGTGCGGACCCTGCGCTTCTACCGGGAGCGCGGGCTGATCCCACCGCCTCGCCGCGAGGGCCGCATCGCCTGGTACGACGACCATCACCTGGCCCGCCTGCGGACCATCGCGGGCCTGCTGGAGCGCGGCCACACTCTCAACGGCATCGCCGACCTGGCCGCCACCTTCGAGAGCGGCCGCGATGTCGCCGAGGTGCTGGGCCTGGGCGAGCCGACCGAGGAGACCCCGGTCCGCCTCACCCCGGAACAGCTCGCGGACTACTTCGAGGGCGAGGTCACGCCGGAGAACCTCGCCAGCGCGCTGGACCTGGGCTATCTCGCCACCGACGGGGACGAGATCGTGCACATCAGCCGCCGCCTCCTGGAGGTGTCGGCCGAGCTCGTACGGGAAGGGGTGCCGCTGTCCACGGTGCTCTCCTCGGGCCGCCGCGTCCGCGAGCACGCGGACGCGCTCGCCGAAATCTTCGTACGCGTACTGCATGCCCACACGAAGGAGACCGAACCGGCCCAACTGCGCCCGCTGGCCCGCGCGGTGGTGGACGCGGAGCTGTCGATGGCCCTGGACCGGAGACTGCGCCGCGAGGACGGCACACAGCCCCCGAAGGCGTAACGCCTCGCGGTACGGCCTCCGGAGGCATGACGCCCCGCGGCACGACCTCCGGAGGCTGGACGTCCCGCGGCACAGCCCCCGAAGGCGTAACGCCTCGTGCTACCGCTCGTAGACGACCGTCACCGGCGCGTGGTCGCTCCAGCGCTCGCCGTGCGTGGCGGCCCGCTCGACCCAGGCCTTCACCGCGCGCCCGGCCAGCCCCGGGGTCGCGATCTGGTAGTCGATGCGCCAGCCGCTGTCGTTGTCGAAGGCCCGCCCCCGGTACGACCACCAGCTGTACGGCCCCTCGACGTCCGGGTGCAGCCGCCGCACGACGTCGACGTACGCGGCCTCCTCCAGGACGCGGGTCAGCCAGGCGCGCTCCTCGGGGAGGAAGCCGGAGCTCTTGCGGTTGGCCTTCCAGTTCTTCAGGTCGGCCTCCTGGTGGGCGATGTTCCAGTCGCCGCAGACCACGACCTCACGGCCGTCCGCCGCGGCCCGCGCCTTCAGGCCCTGGAGGTAGGGCAGGAAGGCGGCCATGAAGCGCTCCTTCTCGTCCTGGCGCTCGGTGCCGACCTCGCCGGAGGGCAGATACAGGCTCGCGACGGTGACACCGGGGAGGTCGATCTCCACATACCGGCCGCTCGCGTCGAACTCCTCGGCCCCGGGAACACCGAAGCCGCCGAAGCCGATCTGGACCCGCTCGGGGGCCTGCCGCGAGTAGAGCGAGACGCCGGCGCGACCCTTGGCGGCCGCGGGCGCGTGGACGGTGTGCCACCCTTCGGGGGTGCCCACCTCTTCGGGCAGCTGGGCGAGCTCGGCCCGCACTTCCTGGAGGCAGACCACATCGGCGTCGGTGCCCGCCAGCCACTCGACGAAGCCCTTCTTGGCGGCGGCGCGGAGCCCATTAACATTCACGCTGGTAACGGTGAGCATCCCGAAACAGTACCCACTCCACCCCTACGCATAGATGTACGATACATGGCATGATTATTCAGACGCGGCCCTTCGACCACCCCGACGCCGTCAAACTCAACGACCAGGTGCAGCTCGAATACGACGAGCGCTACGGCGATGGGGGCGATCTCACACCGCTCGACCCCTCGATGTTCCTGCCGCCTCACGGCCTGTACCTCCTCGCCTACGACGAGCAGGACCGCCCGGTGGCGACCGGCGGCTGGCGGACCCAGAACCGCAACGACCAGGGCTACTGGGACGGCGACGCCGAGATCAAGCGGATGTTCGTGATCCCCGAAGGGCGCGGCAGGGGCCTGGCCCGGCGGATGCTGGCCGCCCTGGAGGAGGACGCACGCGCCGCCGGCCGCATCCGGATGGTCCTGGAGACCGGCGACCAGCAGCCCGAGGCCATCGCGCTGTACGCGTCGAGCGGCTACACGGTGTGCGAGAAGTTCGGCCACTACCGGGAGTACGAGAGCAGCATCTGCATGGCCAAGCCGCTCCGGCAGCCCGGAGCGTGACCCTTCGCCCCGGGGCCACGGACTCCGGGGCGGGGCCGGCGCACCCGCGCGACCCTCGGTCAGCGCACCCGCGCGACCCCCACGTAGAACCCACTGCGCTCCTGGGCGGGCGCGGGCTGCTCCTGGTACCACTCGGCGGCGGGCACCAGACCCGGCGCGACCAGCTCCAGCCCCTCGAAGAACGGCTCGACCTCCGCGCGGGTCCGCATCCGCAGGGCGATGGCCCCCTTGCGGTACGCCTTCTCCGTCTCCTCCCGCAGCTCCGGGTGCTGGTCCGCCGTGCCGTGCGACAGCACGAGGAAGCTGCCCGGGGCCAGCGCGCCGACGAGCGTCCGCGTGATGCCGTACGGATCGTCCTCGTCCCGCAGGAAGTGCATCAGCGCGATCAGCGACAGGGCGATCGGCCGGTCGAAGTCCAGCACCTTCCGCGCCTGTTCGAGGATCGCCTCCGGCTCGCGCACATCGGCGTGCAGATAGTCCGTCGCCCCCTCGGGACTGCTGACCAGCAGCGCCTCCGCGTGCCGCAGGACGATGGGGTCGTTGTCCGCGTAGACGATCCGGGCCGTCGGGGTGATCCGCTGGACGATCTGGTGGAGATTGGGGGCGGTGGGTATCCCGGTGCCCACGTCCAGGAACTGGTCCACCCCCCGCTGCGCCAGCCAGGCCGCGGACCGGTGCATGAACGCCCGGTTCCGCGCGGCGTTGGCCCTCGCCTCGGCGGGCAGCTTCTCCCCCACCTCCTGGTCGACCGCGTAGTTGTCCTTGCCGCCGAGCAGCCAGTCGTAGACGCGCGCCGGATGGGGCTTGCTCGTGTCGATCGGGTCGCGCTGCGGGGCGGACGTCACAGAAGCCACTCCTCCGTACGGAACCGGCGCCGGGACCTCCGCCGGCGCCCCGGAAAGCGTACGCCGCCCTACGGTCAAGTAACCACTCGGGAGCGGCCGTTGATCAGGCGCTCCCGCCCAGCACCAGAACGACGTGCTCGTTCTCCCCGTGCTTCACCGTCTCCGTCGCCACGAAACCGCACTTCTCCAGCAGGCGCACCGATCCGGTGTTCCCGACGACCGGGTCCGCGTACAACGGGCGGACCGTCTCCCGCTCCAGGAACGCGGTCAGCGCCCGGGTGCCGATGCCCCGGCCCCAGTACGGACGGCCGAACCAATAGCCGATGAAGCGCCGGTCCTCCTCCCACCAGGCCACGACGTTCCCCGCCGGCTCGCCGTCCACGACGACCGTCTGCACGAGGACCGTGGGGTCGCCCAGCACCCGCGTCTTCCAGTGCGCCATGAACGCCTCCCTCTCCCGGGGAGGGAACCGCGACTTCTCGACCGCCTCCGGGTCGTGCTCGTACGCGAGAAACGCCTCCAGGTCGGCCTGTTCGACATCCCTGAGCCGCACACCGTTCTCCATGGTCTCCATGCCGACCGAGTCTGGCACCCGCCACTGACAATCGGCCCGACAGCTCACCTCGGGGTGGCCAGCACCTGGGTCCAGTAGGGGCCGCGCGGGGAGTCGGCGATGCCCACGCCCACGTGGACGAAGTCGCAGTTGAAGATGTCGTCGTCGCGGCCGGGGCTGTTGCGCCACTCCTCGACGACCGCGGCGGGATCGCTCATACCGGTCGCGATGGTCTCACCGACGGCCGACCAGTCGTAGCCCGTGGCGCCGACCCGGTCGCCCGCGCCCCGGCCTGAGGAGTCGGTGTGGCCGAAGTAGTTCCGCGCGGCCATGTCCTCGGAGTGCCGCTGGGCGACCTGGGTCAGCCGGGGGTCGGTCTCCAGCTCCGGGCAGCCGTTCGCGGCGCGCAGGGTGTTGACCCGGGTGACCACACCGGTGTCCGGGCCGGGGCGCGGCTTGCTGGGCGCGGGCGATGCGGAGGGCGACGGGGTGGCGGCGGGCGGCCGGGAGGCGGAGACCGTACGGCTCGGCGACGGCGAAGGCGTGGGCGAGACCGTGGAGGGCGAGGGCAGTGGCTCGGCGGGGGCGTCCGCGGGCGGCGGGGGCGCGGGGCTGTGGGTGACGCCGCCGCCCCGGGCTTCGGGCGGGGCGGGGGCGGAGGGCCAGATCAGTACGGCGAGGGCGGTCACGGCGGCCGCCCCGGCTATGAGCCCCGCCGCCTTCCCGACCGAGAACGCGGCGGACGCGGAAGGGGCGGCGGCGGACGAGGTCGCCGCGGACGCGGTGGCCGGCGCGGCGGACGAGGCCGAGGAGGCGACGGCCACCGCCGCCGACTGCCCGCTGTCGTAGAGCGGCACCACGAGGGCGAGCCCGGAGAGCAGGCCCTCCGGCGGGACCAGCCCCGCACTGCCGTCGGAGCAGGAGGCGCAGCCGCGTACATGGCGGGCGATCCGCTTGCGCCACAGCGGCGTCGGCGTACCGTCCCAGTCGCCCAGCAGCTCCTCCAGGGCCGGGCAGCGGGGGTCGGAGGCCAGGGCCCGGACGACCGCGCGGCCGACGTCGAGCTGGTTCTTCACCCGCTGGACGCGTACGGCGGCGTGCTGCGGGGAAAGGCCGAGCGCCTCGGCGAGCTCGGACCGGGTGAGGTCGCCGGTCGTCTCCAGCCACCACAGCGACAGCACATCGCGTTCGGCGTCGTCCAGCCAGCGGGTCGCCTCGGCCGTCTCGCGCCGCTGCCCGGAGAGTTCGAGGCGCAGGATCGTCAGGTCGACGAAGTCGGCGGCGGGGTCGGCGGCGTCCTCGGTCGCCTCCAGCGGTGCGGGACGGTGGCCGAGACCGGACCATCGGGTGCGGACCTGGTTCATGGCGATGGCGACGAGCCAGGAGCGGAAGCGGGCCGGATCGCGCAGCGAGGGCAGTCCGGACAGCGCCCGGAGCATGGTCTCCTGCACGACGTCGTCCACGTCCGGATGGCCGTTGAGGGCGCGCCCGACGACGTTGTAGACCAGGGGGAGGTACTGGGCGGCCAGCCGTTCCCCGGCGGCCCGGTCGCCGTTCCTCGCCGCGATGACCAGAGCGGTGCTGTCCACGCCGTTCACGCCCTTCGTTCGGTTCGCCGCCGGATGTGGGACAGGTCACCCCTGAGGGATTTGTTATCCGCCACCCGTCCGGTGGTCAACCAGTATGCGGGGGCCTGTCGGCCGTCCCGCCGAGAGGCTGCCGGAAACGGGAGGGACATGTCGAGCAGAACGGACACCGAAGAGGCGCGCGCCACCGAAGCGCGGGTCACCGATACGTGCCTCACCGACCCACGCGCCACCGAGGCGCATGCCACCGCGGCGCGGACGGGCGAGGCCATCACCACCTCGGCCCTGCACGCGGCGGCGACCGGCGCCGACACCTTCCCCGGCGTCCTGCGGGAGGCGCTGAACCGCCGCGGGCTGTCCCTGGAGCGGGTGAGCGAGCGGCTCAGGGTGCGCGGCATCACCATCAGCCAGGCCACCCTCAGCAGCTGGCAGCGCGGCCGCAGCCAGCCCGAACGGGCCCGGTCCCTGCGGGCGGTGGACGTGCTGGAGGAGATCCTGGAGCTGCCTGCCGGAGCCCTGCGCTCGCTGCTCGGCCCGCGCCGCCCGCGCGGCCGGATCACCCCGCCCGGTGCGGAGGGGGCGGCGCTCCAGATCCTCGGGGAGGACTCGGTGGTGGAGAAGGCGCTCGGCGCACGGTTCCGCCACTTCAACCAGGAGACCAGTTCGCTGCTCGTCCACGACATCGTGAAGATCGGCGAGAGCGGCACGATGAGCGGGATCTCCACCACGAACGTGCTGCGGGCCAGCCGGGCGGGGGCGGACCGGGCGATCTTCGTGCTCAGCTTCGACGACGAGGCGGCCGAGCCCGTCGACATCAGGGTCACCTGCGGACGCCTCGTCGAGGCCACGTACCTGAAGGGGCTGAAATCCCTGGTGCTGGAGATCCACTTCGGCCGGGAACTGGCCAAGCTGGACACCACGGTGGTGAGTTACGCGGTCGATGTGAGCCCGTCCGACACCCCGGCCACACACTACGAGCGCTGGTCGCGGACGAACCTCCACGAATACCTCCAGCAGGTCTTCTTCCACCCGGGCGCCCTGCCGACGGACTGCCACCGCTACGTCCGGGACAAGGTCGGCGAACCGCCCCGCGGCCGGCGGCGTATCCCGCTGAGCGACGCGCACAACGTCCATGTGCTCACCTCCCGGTGCAAGCCCGGGGTCCACGGGGTGGCATGGGACTACGGGCCGGGAACAGGTGGAACGGGAGACCGCCCAGGATGAGTGGACGGTCTCCCGCGTCTGGGGGGTGGCCTTGGCCGGTCTTGAACTGCGGTGCTGTTACTTGGTGTTGAGCGTCAGCCCGTAGTACGCGAGGGCGTCGTCGAGCGGCTGGAAGTAGGAGGAGCCGGGCGAGTTGACCTGGCCGTTGCAGCGCTGGTTGCTGGGACCGCCGGACGTCATGCCCTGGGCCTGGTCACCGGAGATGTACGCGCCTCCGCTGTCCCCTCCCTGGGTGCAGACGCTGGAGCTCGCCAGGCCGGTCACGACGGTGTCCGGGCCGCCGTTCTGGTCGGTGTAGGTGACGCTGACGTTGTACGAGCCGACCTTGCCGCAGGTCCACTGGGTGGTCTGGCCGGACTTGCAGAGCGCCGCGCCGGAGGGGGCCCGCTTGCTGCCCTTGACCGGGACGGTGCCGGCCTTGCCGTACGTGGTGACGTCGAGGCCGATCGAGTTGCCGGCGTCGACGGCGGCGATGCCCATGTCCACGCTGCGGGTGCCCAGCGCGAACCGGGTGTGGGTGCCCTTGGCGAACCGGGTGCCGTTGTAGGCCAGTTCGGGCAGGTCCTCGATGCAGTGCCCGGCGGTCACGAGCACCTGCTTGCCGTTGCGGTCCTTGGCGCCGTAACCGACGGAGCAGAGGTAGCCGTTGAAGGTCATCCGGCTGCCGGGCGGAACGACGGCCTGGGTCTCCAGCTTCTCCTGCCCCTTGACGACGCGTACGGCGTCGCCGTTGCTCTTCGCGGCCTTGAGGAAGCTGCGGGTGGCGGCGTCGGAGTCACCGTTGACCTCGACGGTCACGGTGTCCGAAGCGAGGTCGACGGACCACGCGGACACCCCGGCCGGGGCGCTCTTGAGCGCCTTGGCGTCGAGCTCGGCCTTGATGCGGTCGAGCTTGCTCTCACCGCGCTCGGGGACCCGGGCCTTGAGGCCGGCAGCGCGGACTTCCTCGGCCGCCTCGGCGTCGGCGGCGTTGACGACCAGCGAACCGTCGGCGGCGAAGAAGGCGCCGAGCGTGCTGACCCGGTCCTTCCGCAACTCCGCGAACCGGTCCTGCTGCTGGGCCTCGCGGTCCAGCCGCTGCACCGCGGCCTTCTCGCTGACGCCCAGGGTGGTGGCGAGCGCCTTGACCATCTCCGGCTGGTACGCCGGCGCCGAGGGAGCCGAGGATTCCGTCGTCGAACCGGCGTAGGCCCCTGTGGCGACTCCGGCCGACAGAAGGGCGCCGATCGAGGCGGCGACGATGTATCTGCGCGCGTTCTTCTTCCTGCTGTGCTTCACGCGATTCCTTCCGCTACGCAGGCGAGCGTCCAGACAATGGGGGGGTGGCCACACCGCGCCTGGGGAAGCGCGATGTGTTCCATGGACACTGCCCGGCGGCGATGACATGTTCCTGTCGCCGCGCCTCGAACTCTGGCGCAGCCGGAACTGCCGCGACAAGAAGCGACGGCGGGGCTCTTTTCTACAGAACTGGCCGAGAACTGTAGAGAGATCGGCGAAAAGCGCAGGTGCAGACCTTTGCGCCCGGCAATGCGAGCGCGTCCGAGTCCAGCCCGAACACCATTCCCCAGCAGTAGAGTTGCCTTCCGAATAAGGAAGGACGCGGCCGTGAACAGTGCCCGAAGAACCGTACTGATGTGGACGGGCCTGGCGGTCGCCGTGCTCGCCGGAGCGCTGTCCTTCCTCAGCTGGGACCGGGCCGATCAGGTGGCCGGGGTGATCTCCGCCGTGGTAGGCGTGGCCGCCCTGGGGGTCGGCGTGTACGGGGCCCTCGGCCCGCCCCGCGGCCCCGACGTGCAGGTCAAGGCAACGGGCGGAGCGATGTCCCGCGGCGGCGAGGCCAACACCGGCTTCATCGCCCCGGCCTCCACCGGCACGCCGGGCGCGGTCTCCGTCAGCGACACCGGCGACGCGGAGGCCGACGGGGGCAACGCGAACACCGGCTTCCGGCAGGGGTAGCGGCGCGGTGGCCGAGGGCAGGATCGGGGTGAAGGGAACGGGCGACGCGTCGGCGGAGGGCGGCGTCGCGTTCTCGAACACCGGGGTCTTCATCGGCTCGGCGAACATGGCCGCACCACGGATCGCTGTGTCGGGCTACCTGCTCCAGGTCGAGCGGGTGGCCGCGGCCGATTTCCGTGGACGTGAGGCCGAGCTTTCGGAGTTGGCGTCCTTCAGTACGGAGACACGCTCGGAAGACGTCTCCGGAAAGAACTACTGGCGCTGGCTGGCCCCCGCCTGGGCCGGAAAGTCCGCCCTGCTGGCCGACTTCGTCCTGCGTCCGCCGCCCGGAATCGACGTCGTCTCGTTCTTCATCACCTCCCGCATGGCGGGCCAGAACGACGCGGCGGCCTTCTGCGAGGTCGTCCAACGGCAGCTGTACGCCCTGCTGCGGGAGGAGGAGCCGCTCAGCACACCCCACACCCGCGACGAGCAGATGCGGCTCGCCCTGAACCGTACGGCGGAACACTGCGCCGCACAGGGCCGCCGGCTCGTGCTCGTGGTGGACGGGTTGGACGAGGACCACGGCATCACCTCCGGGCCGGGCGGCCACAGCATCGCCGCGCTGCTGCCGCGTACGCCTCCGCACGGCATGCGGATCATCGTGGCCGGCCGCCCGCACCCGCCCGTACCGGAGGACGTGCCCGCCGACCACCCCCTGCACACCACGGAGATCAACCACTGGCTGAAGCCCTCCCCGCACGCCCAAGCAGCCCGCCGGGACGCGGAGGAGGACCTGCTGCGGCTGCGCGACGCCGGCGGTCTGGGATGGGACCTCGTCGGCCTGACGGTGGCGGCCGGCGGCGGTCTCAGCGCGAGCGACATCGCCGCGCTGTCCGGGAGCCGGCCCCGCCTGGTGGAGCGCGAGCTGTCCGCCGTCAGCGGCCGAAGCTTCCGCCGCCGCTCCGCGCACTGGACGCCGGACGGCCCCGAGGTCTACCTCCTGGCCCACGAGGAGATCCAGCGCAGCGCCGCGGACCTGATCACGGCCGCGGAGCTGACGGACTGCCGCGCCCGCCTGCACCGGTGGGCACAGACGTACCGGAGCGCGGGCTGGCCCGCCACGACACCCGAGTATCTGCTGCGCGGGTACGCCCAGCGCCTGCGAGAACTGGGCGACACCGGGCGGCTGGTGGAGCTGGTGTGCGACGCGGAACGGCACGAGCGGTTGTGGCAGGTCACCGGGGCGGACCTCGAAGCGCTCAGCGAGTTGTCGGCTTCCCTGGACCAGCTGCTGTCGGACGGCACGCGGAACGGGGACGTGGACGTCTCCGCCGCTCTGCGCCTGGCCGCCGCCCGCGACGGGCTGCACGAACGGACGGGTGCCCTGCCGCGCGATCTGATCGGCCTGTGGGCGCGGCTCGGGCATACGGACCGCGCCGTCAGCATGGCGAAGTCGCGGCACGATCCGGGCACCCGGGTGAGCGCTCTGGTGGCCGTCGCCCTAGCGTTCGCCGCATCCGGGCAACCGGCTCGGGCCCTCGAGCTGACGTACAACGTGGAGACCTTCAAGGACCGGGACCTCCTCCTGGCGGCGACCGCGGAGGGACTGGCGGAAGCCGGCCGGTACACCGATGCCCTGCTGATGACGTCCGTGGTGAAGGACGAGGAACGGTGGACGGAAGCTCTCGTCGCCGTCGTCAAGACGGCGGCCGAGGCAGACGTACGGCGGCAGCCGGAAGTGAGGGCGACTGTCGTCCAGCACGCGGCCGAGGCAGTACGGGCCGTCGATTCCGCTGCCGACACCACCCACCACCCTGAGCTGTACGCCGACCTAGCCTGCGCGTTCTCGTTGCTCGGGGAGGACGGCCAGGCTCAGGCGGCGATGGAGCGCGCTCTCTCCTCCACGGCGGACGCAGAGGTGTTCCGACAGGCTCAGAACCTCAGCTTCATCGCCGTACGCCTGGCGAAAGCGCCTCGCCTCGCGGCGTCGGCGGCCGAGATCGCCCTCAGATCCGCCGAGTTGGCCGCGACGACAACGGACCTGCAGGAGTTCGCCTGGCTCTTCCCCGAGGTCGCCGCCGGCCTGGCAGCGGTCGGGGAGCACGAACGGGCGGAGCGGATCGTCGAACGGTTCCTCCCCGACCCGGCCGACCGCGACGAGGAGCTGTGCGCCATCGCGACGGCCATCGCCGAATCAGGCGACCCGGACGGAGCGCTGGAGTCGGCCGAGCGGATCGCCACTCCGGTCTTCCGGTCGAAAGCTCTGACCGCCGTAGGAACGGCATGGGCGAAGGCCGCACAGCCGACGCTCTGCGCGCACCTGGCGGTGCGGAACCTCCATGCGATCAGCCAGGTGTCCTCCCCGGGCTGGCAGGTGGACCTTCGGGTCCGTCTGGCGGAATCACTGCTCCGAGCGGGTCGCCCGGAGCTTGCCGAACCGGTGGTGGCGGCGGCCACGGACCTCGCGCGGGTCAGCCGGGCGCCGCGCGGCAAGGTGACGCCGCAGATCGCGGTGGCCGGTGCACTGATCTCGGCGGGCGCTGATGACGCGGCGTACGCCCTCGTGCGGTGGGCCGAGGAATCGGCCGAGCCGGAGGACGGATACGCCCGGGTGCTGGACATGGTGGAGGTGGTCAAGGGGCTGCACCACACCGGCCGGGACGACCGGAAGAACGCTCTGCTCGCCTCCCTGCTCGAAGAGACCCGGCAAAGGCTGTCCATCTCGCAGTACTCCCACGCCATGGAGAAGATCGCCATGGCGTTCGGCGCGACGGGCAGCCCGGACCGGGCCCGCGAGGTGGCTCAGGAACTCCTGTACGAGGCAAGAGCCCTGGACAGCCCCTACCAGCAGAGCTGGCACAGGTACAGCGCCGCAGGCGCCTTCCTCGCGGCGGGGGACATCGATGAGGCCCTGGCTCTCACCACGTCTCTGCCGGAGGACATAGTGCACGAATTCCTCTCCGCCGTCGTGGCGAAGCTCGTCGAGACAGGCGATCTGAACCGGGCGGAACGACTGACCGAGGATTCGTTGGGGCCCGGTGCGGACGAACACGGCCTCGGGCACCTGGCGGCGGGCACAGCAGCCGCCGGCGACCTCCCCCGTGCCATCGCCCTGCTCGACGAGATCTTCAGCCCCGCCCTGCGGGACAGGAGCACGGCCGATGTCGTCCAGGCCGCGGCCCGGGCGGGCGCGACGGAGGCAACCCTCGCCCTGGCCGACTCCATCAGCGAGCCGGACAGCCGCAGCGAAGCCATCGGAGCCATCGCCCACTCACTCGGCCCCACCCCGACGGCCCGTCTCCTCCTCGCCAAGGCACTGTCCCTGGGCCCCTGGGACCAGTTGGTCGAGGCGATCGCCGGTGTGGCGCCCGAGCAGCTGCCCCTGCTGGCGTCCCTGTCCCGGGGCGAGCGGTAGTCCCGTCCCGGGCGGGGATGCGGCGACGAGTGGCCGGAAACGACGAGATCCCGCCCCGCCTTCCGGCGGAACGGGATCTCGTGACGTTTCTTGAGAGCTACTCAAGAACTGTCGGTTGTGGACCTGTGGGGATTTGAACCCCAGACCCCCTCGATGCGAACGAGGTGCGCTACCAGACTGCGCCACAGGCCCTTGCGACGTGTGAAACTCTAGCACCCTCATGGGGGTGCTTGGAAATCCGTTCCTCCGCTGGTCAGCGGTGTCGGGCTTCCCGGGCCCCCGGCGCCCCCGCCGCCTCACTCATTGGCCGCGCGCGGCCGGTCCTCGTCGTCGTACTGGTCGAAGAGCGGGGTCCGGCCCCGGTCGCGGTTGCGGCGGGACTGGTTCGTGCGCTGGCGCGGGGCCGGGTCGACCGCGGGGGGCGTCGGGTGCGACGTGCCGGTCTGGCTGGGCTCGGCGGTGCTGGAGCGGGCCGCGCTCCAGGTCTCCGGGTCGCCGACCTCCACGCCGCCCGTGGCCCGGGGGGCGACGGGCGCGGTGACATAGGTGGGCAGCGGTACGGGGACGGGCTCCCAGCTGTCGCCCTGGACACGGCCGCGTTCGCGCTGCTGGTCCACCCACTCCGCGTGGTCCGTCTGCTCGACGAGGGCGCGCCGGCCGGCCTCCTGGGGGGAGACCGTGGGCGTGGGCTCCGGCTCCGGGTGGTGGGCCTCGGAGTCGTCGTCAGGCTCGGCGGGGGCGGGGGCCGCGGGCTGGTGCCTGCGGGGACGGTTCTCGCGCAGGCGCTGGGCCGCGACCTCGGCCCGGCGACGGTCCATCGTGAAGGCGAACCGTCGGCGTTCCTGGGCGCGCAGATGCACGATGTACGTGCTCAGCAGCACGGCCGGTACCGCCGGGGCCCACAGGAAGCCGAGGCCGCCGACCGCCGCGACGACCGCGCCGGCGGTGAAGGCCAGGAAGAGGACGACGGTGGTCCGCCTGCGCCGGGCCAGGACCTGGGAGCGCTGGGCGCGCCGGGCCCGCTCGGCGTCGGCCGCGCCGGAGCGGGGTCGCCGCTGGGCGGGGGGCGCGTGCTCCGCGGGGCGCTCACCGGACCGGCGTTCGTTCGGCTGACGGTCCGACGGCTGATGCCCCGCCCGACGATCGTGCGCCGGACGGTCATGCGCCGGACGGTCGTGCGCCTGGCGGTCGGAAGCCTGGTGGTCCGGGACGCGCTCGGGCGCGTGCGCCGGGTCGCTCAGCCTGGCTTCCGTGTGCGCCGGAGGCGCGGCAAAGGCCCGGACGTCCACGGATTCCATACGGTCCGTTTCCCGGTCCGGGTCGACGTCGGGCGCCGCCTCCTCGGCGGTGCGCTCCCGCAGCTCCTTGGCGTACCGGCGCTCCATCGCCGCCCGTCCGGACACCAGCCGGATGGCGGTGCTGAAGCGTTCCGTCGGACGGGCTTCGTTGAGCTCGTCCTGCCTGCGGAGCCACATCGGCACCAAGTAGGCGGCCCAGGCCCCGACGATGACTGCGTAGATGAGGCCGCTGCTGCTCACGCTCACACCGTAGAGGGGTTTGCGCGGAAGGATCCGCCAATTGGCTCGGTGTGTCGCACGATCCGGCTGATATCACGGACTTTTTTTGTGATTGTTCGGATCAACAGCCGCCGATAGCCCGACCCAATGCGGTCATCCGACGGTCATCCCGCGATCAAATTCGAACACTTATTTTATTTCGTCGGACGGTCCGGGGCTTCTCGGCGTCACCGGGCGCGACCGGCGCCAGCGCCGGAGCATCCCCTCGGGCACTTCCTCGGCGGTGAGGGCGAAGATCAGGTGGTCGCGCCAGGCCCCGTCGATGTGGAGATAGCGCGGGCGCACGCCCTCCGAGCGGAATCCGAGTTTCTCCACCACCCGGCGGCTGGGCCCGTTCTCCGGGCGAATGCAGACCTCGATGCGGTGCAGGCCCACGGTGCGGAAGCAGTGGTCCACGGCGAGTGCCACGGCCGTCGGCATGACCCCGCGCCCGGCGACGCCCCGGTCGACCCAGTAGCCGATGTGCCCGGAGCACATCGAGCCCCAGGTGATCCCCGCGACCGTGAGCTGACCGACCAGCCGGCCCTCGTACTCGATGGCGAACGGCAGCATCCGCCCCGCGTTCGCCTCGGCGCGCAGATGGCGGACCATCTGCCGGTACGTGGGGCGCTGCGCCATCGGGCCGCCGGGGGCGGGCGGCGGGACGGTGGCTTCCCAGGGGCGCAGCCAGTCGCGGTTGCGCCGGTTGACCTCGCGCCACATCCGCTGGTCACGCATCTTTATCGGGCGCAGGACGATCTCGCCGTCGGTCAGCGTCACCGGCCAGGTCGCGATGTTCAGCTCGGGCTCCCCGGTCGGGGGTGGTCGCCGCCGCGGAGCTGGTCGACGGCGTGCACCAGAAGCCTGCCGAGGACCGCGAGTCCGTCCTTCACCCCGCCGGTGGAGCCGGGGAGGTTGACGATCAGGGTGCGGGAGGCGACGCCCGCGAGGCCCCGGGAGAGGGCCGCGGTCGGAACCTTGGCGAGGCCCTCGGCCCGGATCGCCTCCGGGATGCCGGGGATCTCGTGGTCGAGGACGCGGCGGGTGGCCTCGGGGGTGGCGTCGGTGGGTGAGATGCCCGTACCGCCGGTGGTGACGATCACGTCGTACCCGGCGGCGACGCCCGCGCGCAGGGCCGCCTCGACCGGGTCGCCGTCGGGGACCACCTGCGGGCCGTCGACCGTGAAGCCGAGGCCGGTCAGCGCCTCGGCGATCAGCGGGCCGCCCTTGTCCGCGTACACCCCGGCGGAGGCCCGGTTGGAGGCGGTGACGACGAGGGCGGCGTACGGAGAGAGCAACGCGGCTCCGGTGGGTTCCGGCCCCCCTGCCGGCTGCTCGTGGCCGGAGGCCCCTGGCCCCGACGCCTGCGCGTGCCCCTCGTGGCCGGAGGCCCCGGGCCCGGGCGCCCGCCCTTCGTGGCCGGACGCGGCCGGCTCGGGCGGCGTCACGCGTCCGGTCCCTCCGGCGCGGTGCGCCGGTAGTCGCCGGACTTGCCGCCCGACTTCGCCTCGACCCGTACGTCGGTGATGACCGCGCTCTTGTCGACCGCCTTGATCATGTCGACGACGGTCAGGGCCGCCACCGACACCGCCGTCAGGGCCTCCATCTCGACGCCCGTACGGTCCGTCGTCTTCACGGTGGCCGTGATCTCCACCGCGTCGTCGGCCACGCTCAGGTCGACCGTCACACCGGAGACGGCCAGCGGATGGCAGAGCGGGATCAGCTCCGGGGTGCGCTTGGCCCCCATGATCCCGGCGATCCGGGCGGTGGCGAGGGCGTCGCCCTTGGGGACTCCCTCGCCGCGCAGCAGCTCGATCACGCGCGGCGAGACGAGCACCCGGCCGGCGGCCCGGGCGACGCGGGTGGTGACGTCCTTCTCCGACACGTCGACCATGCGGGCCGCGCCCGCCTCGTCGATGTGCGTCAGCCTGTTCTGCGTACTCAACTCACTCCGCCTAGCGGTAGGGGCACCGATGGGCCTCGGACCCGGAGGGGGTCCCCCGGAAGGCACGGCGGCAGATACCGTACCGCCACCGGGCGGCGGTCAGCGGAGCAGGATCACGTCCGTCTCCGTGCCGGGCTCGACCGAGGTGACGTCCTCGGGCACCACGATCAGCGCGTCCGCCTGCGCGAGCGCGGCGATCAGATGCGATCCGGAACCGCCGACCGGAGTGACCGTGCCCGCCTCCGCGTCGTAGCGGCCGCGCAGGAACTGGCGGCGGCCGTCCGGCGAGGTGAGCGCCTTCTCGGCGCTCAGCTCCGCGCGGGCGGTGGGGCGGTGCACATCGGTGAGGCCCATCAGGGCGCGGATGGCGGGGCGGACGAACAACTCGAAGGAGACATAGCTGGAGACCGGGTTGCCCGGCAGGGCCAGCAACGGGGTGTGGTCCGGGCCGATCGAGCCGAAGCCCTGGGGTTTGCCCGGCTGCATGGCGAGCTTGCGGAACTCGATCCCGCTGCCCGGCTCGTCCTCGTCGCCGACGGAGGACAGCGCCTCCTTGACCACGTCGTACGCGCCGACGCTGACGCCGCCCGTGGTGACGACGATGTCCGCGCGGATCAGCTGGTCCTCGATCGTGGCGCGCAGCGTCTCGGCGTCGTCGGCGACCGCGCCGACCCGGTAGGCGATGGCTCCGGCGTCCCGGGCGGCGGCCGTCAGCGCGAAGCTGTTGGAGTCGTAGATCTGGCCGCCCGTCAGCGTCTCGCCGGGCTGGATCAGTTCGCTGCCGGTGGACAGGACGACCACGCGGGGGCGGGGCCGTACGACCACGGTCGAGCAGCCGATCGCCGCGAGCAGCCCGATCTGCGGCGGGCCGACGACCGACCCGGCGGCCAGCGCCAGATCGCCCGGCTTGACGTCGCTGCCGCGCTCGCGGACATGGGCGCCGGCGACGACGGGCCGGTGCACCCTGACCTCGCCGGTGGCGTCCTCGGGCGCGTCGCTGTGGGCGCGCATGGCGGCGGCCGGGCCCTCGCCCGTACCGCCGTCCGTCCATTCGACCGGGACGACGGCCTCCGCACCGGCGGGCAGCGGTGCGCCCGTCATGATGCGGGCGGCCTGTCCCGGTCCCACGACCTGGTCGTCGGCGAGCCCCGCGCTGCCCGCGGCGACGTCGCCGATGACGGTGAGGACCGCGGGGAACTCCTCGCTGGCGCCCTCGACATCGGCGATCCGGACCGCGTAACCGTCCATGGAGCTGTTGTCGAACGGCGGCAGGGCCACCTCCACGACGACGTCCTTGACGAGCACGCAGCCCTGGGCGTCCGGCAGCTGCAGCTCGATGGGCTCCAGCGGCCGCACCGCGGCGACGATGTCGTCCAGGTGTTCGTCGACCGACCAGATCGTGCTGCTCACGGGGTTACATCTCCTCAGCGACGTACTTGCGCAGCCAGGTCCGGAAGTCCGGCCCCAGGTCTTCACGTTCGCACGCCAGTCTGACAATGGCGCGCAGATAGTCGCTGCGGTCGCCGGTGTCATAGCGGCGGCCCTTGAAGACGACGCCGTGCACGGGGCCGCCGGTCTTCTCGTCGGCCGCGAGGAGCTGGAGCGCGTCGGTGAGCTGGATCTCGCCGCCGCGGCCCGGCTCGGTGTGTCGCAGTATGTCGAAGACCGCGGGGTCCAGGACGTACCGGCCGATGATGGCGAGGTTGCTGGGGGCGTCGGCCGGGTCCGGCTTCTCGACCAGGTCGGTGATGCGGACCACGTCGCTGTCGACGGTGGCGTCCGCGGCGGCGCAGCCGTAGAGGTGGACCTGCGAGGGGTCGACCTCCATCAGCGCGATGACGCTGCCGCCCTCACGCTCCTGGACCTCGACCATCCGGGCCAGCAGGGCGTCGCGCGGGTCGATCAGGTCGTCGCCGAGGAGCACCGCGAAGGGCTGGTCGCCCACGTGGGGGGCGGCGCACAGCACGGCGTGTCCGAGGCCGCGGGGGTCACCCTGGCGGACGTAGTGCATGGTGGCGAGGTCGCTGGACTCCTGGACCTTGGCGAGGCGTTCGGCGTCGCCCTTGCGGGTGAGCGCGGACTCCAGCTCGTAGTTGCGGTCGAAGTGGTCCTCGAGGGGACGCTTGTTGCGACCGGTGATCATCAGTACGTCGGAGAGTCCCGCTGCCACGGCCTCCTCGACGACATACTGGATGGCCGGCTTGTCGACGACAGGCAGCATCTCTTTCGGAGTGGCCTTCGTGGCGGGCAGGAACCGGGTGCCGAGACCTGCTGCCGGGATGACGGCCTTGCTGATCCTGGAGGGCGACTGAGTCATGTGCAGACCTTAACGGCTGCACACGGCCGGAAGCTGATATTCCGGTTAACTTCGTCCTTAAATATGCCCATACGAGAATCGTGCGAGTCTCTATTGAACACCGACAAGTCCGGCAAGGCGTCCGCGAAGAGCTCCCTGCGGCGCGAACTGCTCGCCGCGCGGGCCCTTCTGACGAAGGAGGACGCCGTGCGGGCCGCCGCGGTTCTCGCCGAAGCGGCCCTGGGCCTTCCCGAACTGGCCGACGCCCGTACGGTCGCCGCGTACGTCTCCGTGGGTCGCGAGCCAGGCACCCGTGCACTCCTGGAAGCGCTGCGCGGGCGCGGCGTGCGCGTGCTGCTGCCGGTGCTCCTGCCCGACAACGACCTGGACTGGGCGTCCTACGAGGGCCCGGAGCACCTGCTGCCGGCCGGGCGGGGGCTCCTTGAGCCGGACGGCCCACGGCTGGGCCCCGCCGCCGTCCTGGACGCCGACGCGGTGCTGCTGCCCGGCCTGGCGGTGGACGGGGCCGGGATGCGGCTCGGGCGGGGCGGCGGCAGTTACGACCGGGTGCTGGCCCGGCTGACGGCCGCCGGGGCGCACCCGGCGCTCGTCGTGCTCCTGTACGACGACGAGGTGGTCGCACGGGTTCCCTCGGAACCGCACGACCACCCGGTGGACGCGGTGGTCACACCGTCCGGAGCGCGGCGCTTCGCATCCTGAACCCCGGACAGGCGCCTGAACCCCGGACAGGCGAAAGCCCCTAGGGGCTCACGCGTGAGCCCCTAGGGGCTTCCTACCGGGCGCTCTTGGCGATCCCTACGGTTTCAGCGTCAGCGTGTCGACGGTGGACGCGTCGACCGCTTCCGTCCCGAAGGACCAGTCGAGCAGTTCACCGTCGACCCACTTGTCGGTCTGGTCGGTGTAGTGCGCGCTGAACGCGTGCCCGGAGGCCCCGCTGAGGTTGATCCAGCGGGACTTGTCCCAGTCCCCCACGTTGACGACCATCCGCATCGACGGCACCCAGACGACCTCGTAGCCGCTCGCCGCGTTCCAGCCGGTGGCGTTGACCGCCGCTTCGCCGCCGCCGAGGTTCCAGGGGCCGCGGTTGAGCGCCCGCTGGAGCAGGCCGGGGCCTTCGGTGCCGAGCGTCTGGTTCTTCAGCGTCAGGCGGTGCAGCCGGCCCCAGCTCCAGGTGGAGATGTTCTTGCCGAGCTTGGCCGTCAGCTCCCAGCGCGCGTCCTCCATCGCCCGGGCGAAGAGGTCGTCCCGGCTCTCCAGGGCGTCCTCGCGGCCCCGGGCGGGCGCCTTCCACCACTCGTTGTCCGGGTCGTCCATGATGTCGCGGACCACCTGGAACCAGCGGTCGCCGCCGTCCGGCTGCGCGGTGTCGCCGTCGCGCTGGCCGCACTCGCGGACGAGCTTCTTCTGCTGGTCCACCGGGCCGCTGTTCTTGGCCGGCGGCACATTGATGCAGTCGCCCTCGACGCGCATCTCCTTGGGAAGCTTGTTACCGAAGGCGAGCTTCAGGATGTTGCGCCAGACGCCGTTGAAGTACGCGGCGGCGGCCGAGTCGGGTTCCTGGGTGTAGTCCCAGCCCTCCAGCAGCTTCTGGGCCTCGCGGACGCTCGGGTCGGAGATGTTGATCTTCTTCAGCTCGGGCACCAGCAGCGCGGCGATCTCGCTGAAGTTGTCCATCTGCATCTTCTGCATGTCATCGGTCGAAACCTTCTCGCCGCCCTTGATCTTCTGGGCGAGGAGGTCGTTGATCCGCTGGCTGCGGGCTCCGTAGCCCCAGTCCTTGGTCAGGAGGTGCGGGTACTTCTTCTCGTCGATGACGGCCTGGTTGGCGGTGACGATGTAGCCGCGGTCCGGGTTGTACTCGTAGGGCAGCTGGTCGAAGGGGATGTAGCCCTTCCACGCGTACTTCGGGTCCCAGCCCGGGGCCGGGACCGTGCCGTCGTAGCCCTCGGAGCGGACCGGGATCTTGCCGGGCGCCTGGTAGCCGATGTTGCCCTCGGTGTCGGCGTAGATGAGGTTCTGCGAGGGGACCTCGAAGTACTCGGCGGCCTTCCGGAAGGTGGCGAAGTCCTTGGCCCGGTTGAGCGCGAAGACCGCGTCCATGGACTTGCCGGGCTCCAGCGCGGTCCACTTCAGCGCCACCGCGTAGCCGTCGGCCCGGTCGGGTGCGGCATTGCTGACGGGCGCCTTCTGGCCGACCTTGTCCAGTTCCTTGCTGCGGTCGGAGACCAGGGGGCCGTTGTTCGTCTCGCGGACGGTGATCGTCCGGTCCCTGCCGCCGGCGACCTTGATGGTCTCGTCGCGGGTCTTGAACGGCTTGGTCTCGCCGTCGTACAGATAGCCGTCGCCGGAGACCTTCTCCAGGAAGAGGTCGGTGACGTCGGCGCCCAGGTTGGTGAGGCCCCAGGCGATGTCCTGGTTGTGGCCGATGATCACACCGGGCATACCGGAGAACGTGTAGCCGGCCGTGTCGTACTGGCAGGTCTTGGAGAGCTCCCGGCAGTGCAGGCCCATCTGGTACCAGAGGGAGGGCAGCATCGGCGCGAGGTGCGGGTCGTTCGCGAGCAGCGCCTTGCCGGACGTCGTGTGCTTGCCGTCGACGACCCAGGAGTTCGAGCCGATGCCGTTGCCGTTCGGGCCGAGCAGCGCCGGGATCTCGTCGAGGGTGTCGGAGAGGGCGGAGAGCTGGGTGTTCAGGCCCTCGGTGGCGCCCTCGGGGGTCGTGGAGCCGACGTTGTCCGACGGGTTCGCCTCGGGGTCGAACTCGCCCGTGACCGGGGAGATCGCGCCCTGCTCGACGATCGGCCTGTTCTTCTTGTACGGGTAGCCGGGGTACAGGTCCTCGATCTGGTCCTTGTCGAGGCGGCTGGTCAGCAGCGACCGGTCGATCTCGTCCTGCATGTTGCCGCGCAGGTCCCAGGCCATCGCCTTGAGCCAGGCCACCGAGTCGACCGGGGTCCACTCGCCGGGCTTGTAGTCGTTGGTGAAGCCCAGCGCCGCGTACTCGACCGAGATGTCCCGGCCTTCCTTGCCCTTCAGGTACGCGTTGACGCCCTCCGCGTACGACTGGAGGTTCTTCTTGGTGCTCTCGTCGAGGACCTCGTCGTACTCCTTCTGCGCCACCTGCCGCCAGCCGAGCGTCCGCAGGAAGGAATCGGTCTCCACCTGGCCGGAACCGAACATCTCGGAGAGCCGGCCGGACGTCATGTGCCGCCGGACGTCCATCTCCCAGAAGCGGTCCTGGGCCTGGACGAAGCCCTGGGCGCGGAAGAGGTCGGCGTCGGAGTCCGCGTAGATCTGCGGAATCCCGTAGGAGTCACGTTTGACCTCGACGTCGCCGCTGAGGCCGTCGAGAGTCATCGACCCGGTGGTCTGCGGGTACGAGGCCCGCACGGTGGACACGGACCAGTACGCCCCGTACCCGACACCCGCGACGAGCGCCAGCACCAGGACGAGCACGATCAGGCGGGCGCGTCGCCCCTTCTTCCTGCCGGGCTTCTTCGCGTCGGAAGGGCCGGAAGAGGCGGTTGTGTTGGCGGGCATCGCTGTCCTTCGAGGGGCAGGGTGGTCCTGGGAGTGCAGGAGCAACCATAGGCGCAGCGGAGAAGCCACTCGGACGCGGTATGGGGATGCATCCATTTGCGTCTTCCTCGTACGAACACTCGAAGCCGTCAAGGAATCGTTAACGATTAGGTAAGGTAACGAAGTAACTGGCTGCCGGAGGACGATCCGGCAGGCGCACGCAGGGAAGGAACGGACCCTGACTGTCCACGCGCTCAACGAACTCCTGCTCGTCTGCTCGCTCGTCCTGCTCGTCGCCGTGGCGGCGGTACGGATCTCCTCGCGCAGCGGGCTCCCCAGCCTGCTCCTGTATCTCGGCATCGGGATCGCCCTGGGTCAGGACGGCATCTTCGACGTCAAGTTCGACAACGCCGAGCTGACGCAGGTGATCGGCTATGCCGCCCTGGTCGTCATCCTGGCCGAGGGCGGACTCGGAGCGAAGTGGAAAGAGGTCCGCCCCGTCCTGCCCGCCGCCGCGGTGGTCTCGACCGTCGGCGTCGCCATCAGCGTGGGCATCACCGCCTCGGCCGCGCACTATCTCGTCGGCCTCGACTGGCGCCAGGCCCTCATCATCGGCGCGGTCGTCTCCTCCACGGACGCCGCGGCCGTCTTCTCCGTCCTGCGCAGAGTGCCCCTGCCGTCGCGGATCACGGGTGTCCTGGAGGCCGAGTCCGGCTTCAACGACGCTCCGGTCGTCATCCTGGTCGTCGCGTTCTCCGCGGTCGGCCCGGTCGAGCACTGGTACGTCCTGGTCGGCGAGATCGCCCTGGAGCTGGCCATCGGCGCCGCGATCGGCATCACGGTGGGCTGGCTGGGCTCCCTGGGGCTGCGGCACGTGGCGCTGCCCGCCTCCGGCCTCTACCCGATCGCCGTGATGGCCATCGCCGTCTCCGCGTACGCAGCGGGCGCCATGGCCCACGGCAGCGGGTTCCTCGCCGTCTACCTGGCCGCGATGATCCTCGGCAACTCCAAGCTGCCGCACTGGCCCGCCACCCGCGGTTTCGCCGACGGGCTCGGCTGGCTGGCCCAGATCGGCATGTTCGTGCTGCTCGGCCTGCTGGTCACCCCGCATGACCTGGTCGACGACTTCTGGCCCGCCATCGTCGTGGGCCTGGTGCTGACCATGGTGGCGCGACCGCTGTCGGTCTTCCTGAGCCTCGCGCCGTTCCGGATGCCGGCCCGCGAGAAGGTCCTGATGTCCTGGGCCGGGCTGCGCGGGGCGGTGCCCATCATCCTTGCGACCATTCCGATGGTGTCCGGGGTGGAGGGCAGTACGAGAATCTTCAACATCGTGTTCGTCCTGGTCATCGTCTACACCCTGATCCAGGGTCCGACGCTGCCCTGGGTCGCGAGCAAGCTGAAGATCGCCGACGATCCGGCCGAGGCCGACGACCTGGGCATCGAGTCGGCCCCGCTGGAACGGCTGCGCGGCCATCTGCTGTCGGTCGCCATCCCCGCGAAGTCGAAGATGCACGGCGTGGAGGTCGGCGAGCTCCGGCTCCCGGCCGGCTCCGCGGTCACGCTGGTGGTCCGGGAGAACAAGAGCTTCGTGCCGTCCCCGGCGACGGTGCTGCGGCGCGGTGACGAGCTGTTGGTGGTGGCCACCGATCCGGTGCGCGACCGGACGGAGGAACGCCTGCGGGCGGTCGCCGAGGGCGGCAAGCTGGCCGGCTGGCTGGGCACGGGCGGATCGCCCGCTTCCGGCACGCCCGGTGCGGCGGGCCCCCAGGGCGGATCCGCCATCCCACAGGCGATGAAGCTGGCCAAGAAGCTCGGCGGGGCCGGCGCCGGCGCCAATGCCGGTGCCAACGGAAGCGGAAGCGGCGCGAAGACCCGCCCCTGAGAAGGCGTCGCAGATCACAGGCTGAAACGGAAGCCCTGTGTGCAATCACAGGCGCACAGGTCTTCCTGCCTGTAGCATGAAGGCAAACCTGATCGACCAACTCTGTCTGAAGCAGAGCTGGCGCGACCGTATGGCGGTCGTGGTGTCTCTTCGCCCGGCGTTTCTTCGCCGATTGCAGCGAGTCGCCCGGCATCTACCGCAGTTCCGCGCGAAGAGGACAGCTCTCGGCCGCTTCCGTCCGGCCCGCCCCACAAGGGCGCCGGGAAGCAGGGCTACCAGGCGGCAGAAAGGCAAGGACCGTGGCAACCACGGTCTCCGACCGCCCCGGATACGGGCAACTGCTGCGCACCCCCGGTGCGTGGACCTTCCTCCTCCCGGGCTTCGCCGCACGGCAGCCCTTCGCGATGCTGACCATCGGCATCGTCCTCCTCGTGCAGCACACGACCGGCTCGTACGGCAGCGCGGGCGCCGTCGCGGCGGTCTCCGGCGTCTCCATGGCGCTGTTCGCCCCGCAGACCGGCAAGCTCGCCGACCGCTTCGGCCAGCGTTCCGTCCTGCTGCCCGGGGTTCTCCTCCACGCCGTCTCGGTGAGCGCCCTGACCGTCCTGGCGCTGGCCGACGCGCCCCTGTGGGCGCTGTTCGTCGCCGCGGTGCCGACCGGCGCCTCGATCCCGCAGATCGGCCCCATGGTGCGGGCCCGGTGGGCGGCGCTGCTGGGGGCCACCCCCGACCGGCCCGCCTCGCCGCTGATGTCCACCGCGGCCGCGTTCGAGTCGGTGACGGACGAGTTCACGTTCGTCCTCGGCCCGGTGATCGCGACCGCGCTGTGCACCGGCGTGCACCCGGCGGCCGGCCTGATCACGGAAGCCGCCCTGACTCTGGTCGGCGGTCTGTTCTTCGCCGCGCAGCGCGCCACCCAGCCCGCCCCGCGCAACGCCGCCACCGCGGCCGAACCGCACGCCTCGGCGCTCTCCGTACCGGGCGTGCGCGTCCTGGCCATCACCTTCCTGGGCATCGGCGCGGTCTTCGGCGGAATGCAGGTTTCGCTGACCGCGTTCTCCGAGGAGATCGGCCACCCCGGCGTCAACGGTGTGCTCTACGGCATCTTCGCCGCGGGAAACATGCTGGCCGGCATCGCCTGCGGCGCCATCGCCTGGAAGAGCAGCCCGCGCCGTCGACTGATCGTCGGGTACGTGGCGCTGACCCTGACCGCGTCCGGCCTGTGGGCCGTCCACTCGGTGCCGCTGCTGGCCGGGCTCGGCCTGCTGGTCGGCCTCTGCATCGCCCCGGCGCTGATCAGCGGCTACACCCTGGTCGAGTCGCTGGTGCCCGCCACCGCCCGTACCGAGGCCTTCACCTGGCTGACGGGCGCGGTGGCGCTCGGACAGGCCGCGGCCGTGACCGTGGCGGGGCAACTCGCCGACGCCCATGGCGCGAGCACCGGATTCCTGGTGCCCCTGGCCGGAACCGCACTGGCCCTGGTGACCCTGCTGGCCCTGCGCTCACGGCTGACCCCCCGGTCCCCGGGACGCACCGTGGCACGTGGGATCGGTCACCGCGAGCCGGTCACGGTGGACTGATTCAAAGGAATACGTCAGTATGGAGCGTCGTTAGCACTCATTGAGTGAGAGTGCCAGGAGGAGCAAGTGCCGACCTATCAGTACCAGTGCACCGAGTGCGGCGAGGGCCTCGAGGCGGTGCAGAAGTTCACCGATGATGCCCTGACCGTGTGCCCGAGCTGCGACGGACGCCTCAAGAAGGTGTTCTCCGCGGTCGGCATCGTCTTCAAGGGTTCCGGTTTCTACCGGAACGACAGCCGTGGCTCGTCGTCGAGCAGCACGCCGGCGTCGGCGACCTCGAAGTCGTCCGACTCCACGTCGTCCTCGTCGTCGGGTTCGGACTCGAAGGCGAGCGCATCGTCCTCGTCCTCCTCGTCCGGCTCCTCCTCGTCGTCGGCCTCCGCGCCGGCCTCGTCGAGCGGTACGTCGGCCGCCTGAGCCCGCGTACGCCCCACCTGCTTTTCACCGGACCCCGCCGAGACCACTCGGCGGGGTCCGGTCGTGCGTCCCGGGAAACGCTCCTCCGGATACGGTGACCGCATGGCGAACGCACATACGGAATCGGGCTCCGGTACGGGTACCGAGGGTTCCGCGGAGATCGGTGTCATCGGCGGCTCGGGCTTCTACTCCTTCCTGGAGGACGTCACCGAGGTCTCCGTGGACACCCCTTACGGGAAGCCGAGCGACTCGGTCTTCCTCGGTGAGCTCGGCGGCCGGCGGGTGGCCTTCCTGCCCCGCCACGGACGTGGCCACCATCTGCCGCCGCACCGCATCAACTACCGGGCCAACCTGTGGGCGCTGCGCTCCGTCGGGGTCCGGCAGGTGCTCGGGCCGTGCGCTGTGGGCGGGCTGCGGCCGGAGTTCGGGCCGGGCACCCTGCTCGTCCCCGACCAGCTGGTGGACCGCACCAAGACCCGCGTACAGACCTATTACGACGGTGAGCCCCGGGCCGACGGGACCGTGCCGAACGTCGTCCACCTGGGCTTCGCCGACCCGTACTGCCCCGAGGGCCGGAAGGCCGCGCTGGCAGCGGCCCGCGGACGCGACTGGGAGCCGGTGGACGGCGGCACCCTGGTAGTGGTCGAGGGGCCCCGCTTCTCGACCCGCGCGGAATCGCGCTGGCATGCGGCGATGGGCTGGTCGGTCGTGGGCATGACCGGGCACCCCGAGGCGGTCCTGGCCCGTGAACTGGGGCTCTGCTACACCACGATGACCCTGGTGACCGACCTGGACGCGGGGGCCGAGGCGGGCGAGGGCGTCTCGCACGAGGAGGTGCTCCAGGTGTTCGCGGCCAATGTGGACCGGCTGCGCTCGGTGCTGTTCGACGCGGTGGCCGGGCTGCCGGAGAACGACAGCCGCAACTGCACCTGCGCCCACGCGCTGGACGGGATCGACACCGGGATCGCGCTGCCGTAGCGGGCAGCAGGGCGGGACTCACCGGGTCACAGGGCAGGCTTCACCGGATCAGGTGACGGAGTTGTCCACAGTGCGGGGACTGTCCACAGGCCTCAGCGGGTTCTGCTCGGACCGTGGAAAGTGAGGGGAGTCCGGCCGGGTCACACCGGCCGGACTCCCCTTTCCCTTGCGCTTTCCTCGCGCTCGTCCGCCCCGATCCCCAGGTGGTGCCATGTCCTCGTCCCTGTCCACTCCCCCGTCCGCCTGCTCCTTCCCGGCACCGGTGCCCGCACCGTGCGGGGTCGGGCCCTTCGCTCCGCTGCGGGTGCGGGGCGGCGGCGCGGACCGGCTGCGTCGGATGCTGCGCCGACAGCGGCGTGCGGCGGCTGCCGGGCTCGCGCTGGCGGGTGCCGCGCTGGCCACCACGGGCCTGAGCAGCGCCGACGGAGGGTCCGCCGCACCGGACGCGCCGCCGGGTGCCGACCGGTCGTCCGAGCGGCTGGTCTCCGCGCCGGTCCGGATCGCGGACCCGGAGACCGTACGGCTGCTGCGGCCGGGAGATCGGGTCGATGTGATCGCGGTCGGCGATACGGGCGACGACGACGCGCGCGTGGTGGCACGAGGGGTGCGTGTGGCGAAGGTGCCGCACACAGCCGCCAGACCTGGCGGCCACGCGGCGGGCGGTAGCGGTGAAGCGGGGGCCGGGGCGCTGGTGGTGTTGTCCGTGGAGCGGCCGACGGCCACGGCCCTGCTCGGCGCGGGCACTTCGGGACGGTTGGCCGTGGCGGTGTCCGATGCGAACTGACGCCCTCTCAAGTCACTCGTGGGAATTAGCGGATTGGACAGTGTCGCCTTCGTCCGCCTTAGGTGGCGGAGCAGTTTGCTCCCCCTACCGCCCATGCGAAAGAAGGCTCACCTGTGAGCGAGAAGAAGGTCAGTCTGCTGGACGGCTTCAAAGCCTTCCTGACGCGCGGCAATGTGATCGACCTCGCGGTGGCTGTCGTCATCGGCGCAGCGTTCACCAACATCGTGAACGCGGTCGTCAAGGGCGTCATCAATCCCCTGGTCGGTGCGTTCGGCACCCAGGACCTGGACAACTACAGCTCCTGTCTCCAGGGCCCGTGCACGACGGACCCGAAGACCGGGGAGATGGACGGGATCGAGATCCTGTGGGGCTCGGTGCTCAGCGCCGCTCTCAGCTTCCTGATCACCGCTGCCGTCGTGTACTTCCTGATGGTGCTGCCGATGGCCAAGTATCTGGCCCGGCGGGCGGCGGCGCAGGCCGCCAAGGAGGGCGTGCAGGAGACGATGGAGGTGAGCGAGCTGGAGGTGCTGAAGGAGATCCGCGACGCCCTCCTCGCACAGCGCACCGGTGGCGCACCGGGCCGGCTCGGGCCGGACTCGGGCGAGGGTCCTGGCGGGACCGGCGGGACCGGCGGGGCTGGGGCGGGCCCGGTCGAGGACCGGTAGCCCTCCGGGCGGCCGCTCAGATGTGGTGGGGCGGCTTCTCGTCCAGGAAACGCGCGAGGTCCGCGGCGCTGCCTCCGGTGAGAGGCCGCTCGCCCCACCCCTGGTCCGTATCGTCCGCGGACTGCCGGTCCAGCGGATCGTCGAAGATCAGAACCGGCTTGGGCTTCGGTTCCTGGTGCGGCTGCTCTTCCGGCTGCTGCGGCTTCTTCGCATCACGCGGTCGGGGGGCGGGGGCGGCGCTCATGTCTCCAGGGTACGGCGGCTCACCACGAGGTGTGAGCCGCCGTGGAGCAGGGCGGTGGGCGTCAGCGGTCCTTCGGATCGAGCAGCCACAGGCCGAGCACGACCAGGAACGACAGACAGAGGAAGCCGGCCCCCCACCAGGCCGTGCCGGTGTTGCCCTCCATCCACTCGTCGATCAGGATCGTCAGCCCCCAGAGCTGGCCGATGACGACGGTCATGGCCAGAGCGAGCCGGGCGGTCAGTTTCGAGGAGCGTTCGGGGTCCTGGTCGGTGCCCGCTCCGGGCCCGGGGCCGGTGTGCCGGACGCGGGGGTCCCCGTATCCGCTGGTGGGGCGGATCTGCGGATAGCGCTCGTGGACGGGCCGGTTCAGTACGGGGTCCGCGCTGCCGGGGTGGTAGGTCGGGTAGTGGCTGCCCGGGGGCGGCAGCGGCTGCTCGGGGTGCGGGGTGTCGTTCATGTCCGCCTGCCCGGGTTCTCGGCGGTGGCGGACACCGCACCGGTTCGCCGGCCGGGGCCGGTGGCCCGGGGCGGGGATTCGGCTCCGCCGCCGATGTCGGGGCAGCCGATACGGGTCGCGAGGTCGGGGCGCTCGCCGCCGAGCTGGCGACAGAGGCCTTCCTCGACGCTCTCGCCGGAGCGGGTGGTGCCCACGGCCCAGATGCTTCCGTCGCCCTGTTCGATGACCACGACCTTCGGCAGCCCTCGGGGCGGCGGCCCGGCGGTGACCTCGCCGGACCGGGCGTCGAAGACTCCCTCGTGGCACGGGCAGTACAGCTCGCCCTCGCTGCCCCGGTCCTTGCGCCACAGCACGGCGCAGGCGAGGTGGGTGCAGACGGCCGAGTAGCCGACGAGGGTGCCGTCGTCGAGGCGGACGGCCACGGCCCGGTCCTCCTCGCCCGGGTAGCGGAACGCGATCGACTCGCCGGGCAGGAGCTGCCCGGCGATGCGCTTCGGCTCGGAGGCCTTGCCCTCCTCGCCGTCGCCGTGGCGGTGGAGGATGCCGGCCGCCACTCCGATGCCGCCGACGGCGAGACCGCCGGAGACGGTGGTGACGATCCGGAGGTAGTCCCGCCGGGTGGTGAGGGAGTCGGCGGCGATCCGGTCCTGGAGCGCCTCGCGCGGGTCTCCCCCGGCGGGGTGCTCGCCGCCCGGCTGCTGGTCGGTGACGCTCATCGGCGGACGTCCTTCCCGTTGATCTCGACGACGGGAAGGCCGCCGGGGACCGGCCACTGGACCCGTTCGGCGGGGACGACCATGGCCACGCCGGTGCGGACCTCGGTCTCGCCGAAGACGAAGGTGTCGGCGACCTGGACGCCGGGGCGCTCCGCCTGGAGTTCCTCGACGGTTCCGTAGAAGAGCGCTCCGGTCGGGCAGACGGTGGCGCACATGGGGGCGAGGCCGTAGGCGGTGCGGTCGTAGCAGAGGTTGCACTTCATCTGGAGCTTCGCCTGGAGGTCGATCTTCGGTACGCCGAAGGGGCAGGCGTTGACGCAGTTGGAGCAGCCGATGCAGCGGGTGGTGTCGGCCTGCTGCACCACACCGTCGGCGGTCACCAGGATCGCGTCGGCGGGGCAGACCTCGGCGCACGGGGCGACCGGGTCCTCGCAGTGCATACAGACGGTGGGAAGGGAGGCGACGGAGTGGCCCTCGTCGGTGTAGTCGAGGTGGATCATCGATTTGCCGCGGTGCGAGTCGCATTCGCGGCAGGCGGAGACACAGGCCTGGCAGCCGATGCAGCGCCCCGGGTCGATGAAGATCGTTCTTCCCATCATGGGGGATCAGCTCCTCTCCGAGGTGCCACGGCCTTGTGGGGCCGTGGGAGGCAGCGGGTCGGTACGGGAGACCTGGGTCTCCGGGTAGGCGACATGGCCGGGGGCGACCGGCGGGGCGGGGACCTCGTCGATCCGCTCGGCGTGCTCGATGCGGCAGGCGCACACCTTGTACTCGGGGATCTTGGACCGGGGGTCGAGGGCGTCGATGGTGAGGGCGTTGGCCGCGGTGGGGACGGGCCAGTGGTACGGGACGAACACGGTGTCGGGGCGGATCGCCTCGGTGACCAGGGCGGGGAAGACCTCGCTGCCGCGCCGGGTGACGACGCGGACGGGCTCGCCGTTGCGGAAGCCGTGCGAGGGGTGGATCTCGGCCCAGGGGCGCGGGGTCTGTTCGACGAGGGCGCCGAGCCTGCGGGTCTGGTTGCCGGAGAGGAAGTGGGCGACGGTGCGGCCGGTGGTGAGCGACATGGGGTGCTCGTCGTCGTACGGGTCCATCGGCGGGTGCCATTCGACGACCTGGAGGTGGATCTTGCCGTCGGGGTGGTAGGTCTTTCCGTCCTCGAAGAGCCGGGGGGTGCCGGGGTGGTCGGTGGTGGGGCAGGGCCAGGCGATGCCGCCGGTCTCCTCCAGCCGTTCGTAGGTGATGCCGTAGTAGTCGTTGACGGTGCCGGCGGAGGCGATGCGCAGCTCGTCGAAGACCGACCGGGAGTCGGGGAAGTCGAACTTGTCACCGGCGCCGAGCCGGCGGGCGAGTTCGCAGATCGCCCAGGTGTCGGTGCGGACGCCGGGGGGCGGGTCCTGGGCCTTGTTGTGCTTGACCACGCGGGCTTCCGCGTTGGCCATCACCCCTTCGTCCTCGGCCCAGGTGGTGACGGGGAAGACGACATGGGCGTTGGCAGCGGTCTCGGAGAGGAAGAAGTCGAATTGCGCGTGGAACTCGGTGGTGTCGTACCCCTCCTTGACCACCCGGTAGTTGGGCAGGGAGACGAAGGGGTTGTTGCAGATGCCGATCAGGCCGCGGATCTCGCGGCGCTGCATCTGCCAGACCATTTCCATCATGGAGGTCCCGGCGAGCGGGAGTTCGGACTCCTCGATGCCCCAGATCTCGCAGATCTGGCGGCGGTGCTCCTCGTTCATGATGGAGCGTCCGCCGGGGAGGAGGTCGGACTTCTGGCCGTGCTCACGGCCGCCCTGCCCGTTGCCCTGGCCGGTGATGGTGCCGTAGCCGGCGCCGGGTTTGCCGATGTGACCGGTGGCGGTGCAGAGGTTGATCACGGAGAGGCAGTTCTCGACGCCCTGCGAGTGGTGTTCGATGCCTCGGGCGTGCCAGGCCATGGCCTTGGGCGCGCGGGCGAAGGTCCGGGCGACCTGGACGATCTGCTCGGCGGGGATCCCGCAGATCGCGGCGGCGCGGGAGGGCGGGTATTCGGCGGCCTTGGCCTTGACCTCCTCCCAGCCGGTGGCGTGGGCGGCGAGGTAGTTCTCGTCGGTGAGCCCTTCCTCGATGACGACGTGCAGGACGGAGGTGAAGAAGGCGGAGTCGGTGCCGGGTTTGAGGGCGACGTGGATGTCGGCGGTCCGGGCGATGGCGGTCTCGCGCGGGTCGATGACGATGAGGCTGGCCCCGCGGTCCCGGGCTCCCCAGACGTACTGGGTCATCACGGGGAAGCACTCGCCGACGTTGGAGCCGGCGATGAGCAGGCAGTCGGTGAGGAGGATGTCGGAGAAGGGGTTGCCGGCCCGGTCGATGCCGAAGGCCAGCTTGTTGGCGCCCGCGGCACTGACCATGCAGAGGCGGCCGTTGTAGTCGACGTGCCGGGTCTTGAGCGCGACCCGGGCGAACTTGCCCACCAGATAGGTCTTCTCGGAGAACAGGCTGGCCCCGCCGAGGAGCCCGAAGGCGTCGTTGCCGTGCGTCTGCTGGATGCGCTTGATCTCGGAGACGGTGAAGTCGAGCGCCTCGTCCCAGGAGACCTCGCGGAACTCCTCGTCGCGGGAGCGGCGCATCAGCGGGGCGGTGAGCCGGTCGGGGTGGTTGACCTGCTGATAGGCGTTGATGCCCTTGGGGCAGAGCCGCATCCGGTTGATGTCGTGGTTGCGGGGTTCGACGCCGAAGACCTTGCCGCCCCGGTCCACGCGCAGATACATCCCGCACTGGACGCCGCAGAAGCAGCAGTGGGTCGGCACGAGCGTCTCGCCGTTCTGGTCGGCGTGCCACTGGTCGGCCGGGATGCCGCCGGCGTCCCGGAAGGCGCGGGTGCCGGGTGGGGCGAGGGAGGGGTCCAGGGGGATGAAGGTGCGGCGGTCGGCAGCAGCTCGCGGTTCCGCGGTCACTTGAAGCCCTTCTTCACATGGGAGAGGTAGGCGCTGCCGCGCAGCACCCGCTTGCAGCGCGGGCAGTACTCGGCCCAGGAGTCGAAGTCGAGCCGGAGGTCGCGCATGGTGCCGCGCAGGTTCTCGACGTAGGGCCCGGTGTCGATGGGTTCCTCGCAGCGGCGGCAGGCGAACACCTCGTCGTCCTTGCGGCCGGTGTACTTGAACAGCTGCATGCCGACCGCGGCCGGGCGCTGGACGATGTGGAAGAACTTGCCGAACGGGATGTAGATGAGGGTGAAGACCACCGACACCATGTGCAGGATCGCCAGGAACTGGTAGCCGCCACCGTGCAGGAAGACCGAGGAGAAGGTGAGCAGCAGACCCGTCACGGAGATGACGATGAGCGCGATCAGCGGCACGAGGTCGTAGGCGAAGCGCTGGCCGGTGATGGCGCCGCGGTCCTTCATCCGGCGCCACAGGAAGTACGAGGCGCCGGGGATGACGAGGACGGCGGCGATGTCCAGGCCGTGGAACATCAGCCAGCCGAGGAGGTTGAGGGAGTCGAAGCCGAGGATCTTGAAGCCCCAGATCCGCATCTCGTAGCCGGGACCCGAGCCGCTGCCGGAGGTGAAGGTGAACCAGCCCCAGGTGAGCGGGAAGGTGATCAGGGCGGCGAGGATGCAGCCCCAGAAGATCAGCTGGTGGGCGGCCCAGCGGGCGTGGGAGCGGGCTCCGAGGAACTTCTGGAAGCCGAGATAGGTGGCGATCATCTTCGGCAGGGCGGTGGGCGCCCGACGGAAGTTGTCCAGGGAGAAGAAGCTGCGCCAGCCCTGTTTGAAGAGGCGTCGGGCGCCGGGGGCGGAGATCCACACTGTGTACCGGTAGGCGACGCCGAACGCGAGGAAGACCGTGGCCACGGCATAGGGGAGGAGGGCCGAGTCGAAGTTGCGGAGCATCCGGCTGCCGAGCACGATCGCGAGGATCAGCAGGGCGGAGACCGCCGCTCCGACGAGCGTGGCCCGGGTGGTGACGGACCGGGGGCCGGTCGCGGCGGGGGGCGTGGCCGCGGTTCCGTCGGGGGCGTGGGGCTCGGCTGCTGCGGTGGCTTCAGAGGGCTCGGTCACCCGGCCACCGTAGGACTGTTTGGGCGGATTCAACCCGTTTTGGAGGGTGAGAGGGTGAGCGGGTCGCCCGGACAGTCGCAAGGGTCGCCTTGCCTGGGCCGGGTCCGGACCCCCTGCCCGTGCGGGGCCTTGCGCACCGCTGCCGGCTCGCCGGTACGTTCGAGGCGCATCGGCCCGTGCTCCCCCGCGGGCCCCGATCCCGACCGGAGGAGCCGCACATGACCCACGATGACAAGGCCCCCGCCCTCCCGCCCCTGCTGGACGCGCTGACCGATGTGGCCGGGATCCGCGTCGGCCATGCCGAGGTCGCCGGAGCGGGTGCGTTGAGCGGTACGACCGTCGTCCTGGCGCCCGAGGGCGGGGCCGTGGCCGCCGTGGACGTGCGGGGCGGCGGGCCGGGTACGCGGGAGACGGACGCGCTGGATCCGCGCAATCTGGTGCAGCGGGTCGACGCCGTCGTCCTCACGGGCGGCAGCGCGTACGGGCTCGATGCCACGTCCGGGGTGATGGCCTGGCTGGAGGAGCAGGGCCGGGGTGTCCGGGTCGGCGCGGGCCCCACCCAGGTGGTCCCGGTCGTTCCGGCCGCCGCCCTCTTCGACCTCGGCCGGGGCGGCGACTGGCGGGCCCGCCCCGACGCGTCGACCGGCCGCGCGGCGGTGGAGGCCGCGGCCGCCACGGGGCCCGGGGAGCCGGTCGCCGAGGGCGGCGTGGGCGCGGGTACCGGCGCGGTGGCCGGGCAGCTGAAGGGCGGCATCGGCACGGCGAGCGCCCGCCTCGCCTCCGGGGTCACGGTGGCCGCCCTCGTCGCGGTGAACGCGGCGGGCTCGGTGGTCGACCCCCGGACCGGGGTGCTGTTCGGGGAGTACGGGGCCGGGGAGCCGCCGGCGCAGCCTCCGGCCGAGGTCCACGCGGCGGCGGAGCGCCGTCTCGCCCGGGAGCGGGAAGCGGCGGAGGAGGCCGGGGGCGGGGTTCCGCCGTTCAACACGACGATCGCGGTCGTCGCCACGGACGCGGACCTGACCCGGGCGCAGGCCCAGAAGCTGGCGGGCACCGCGCACGACGGCCTGGCACGCGCGGTGCGCCCGGTGCATCTGCTGACCGACGGGGACACCGTGTTCACGCTCGCGACCGGGCAGGCGCCGGTGCCGTCGGGCGATCCGGTCGCCGTCAACGAGATCCTGGCGGCGGGCGCCGACGTCCTGGCGCGGGCCATCGTGAAGGCGGTGCGCGCGGCCCGGAGCACCGAGGGGCCGGGCGGCAGACTCCTCTCGTACACGGAGCTGTACGGCGGCAAGGCCTGATCCGAACGACAGGTTCCGGGGGCGCGCGGCGCGAGCGAGGGGCGCGCGGGCAGCCGACTCACCCTCGGCGCCCGGGAGTTCACCCCAAGCGCCCGAAATGCACCGGGAACACGCGGGGAACTTTCTGCGTGCGCCCTACGTTTTTACCAACCCCGGTCACGATGTCGGACCCAGGGACTACGTTAAGCACGCATCAAGTAACACGCGGCGACGGCCTGGAGACACCACCTTGAGCGATCCGTACGAGACAACCGAGCACCACCTCGACCGACTCCTGCGACGCGCCCTCAACTCCTTCGACCTTCCCGACAGTACGGTCGACCGGCTCGGCACCGCGCTCGCCCACAGCAGTTCGCTGCACTCGTCGCACCACAGTTCCGTGCTGCACCGCGAGACCTACCGTCACACGTATCTCCTCGCCGACGGCTCCGCCCTGACCCTGTGGGAGCTGGTGCACAGCGGAGGGCGGGATGTGCGGGCCCCGCGCCGGCACGAGCTGTACGACGAGGAGGGCGACGCCCGCATCGCCGCGTCCCGGCTGGCCGGAAGTTTCTCCGACTCCCCGCTCTTCGGCGACGAGGGGATACAGGAGGCGCAGGGGGATCTGGAGATGCTGACGGTCCTGATGCCCGCCCCTCCGGCCCCGCTCCCCCGGACGTACGCGCCGGACAACTCCGCGGACCACGCCCGCCGGGTGCTGCGCCGCGCGGAGAACGCCGACCGGCCGGGCGAGCAGAAGGCGCGGCTGCTCCGGTCCGCCTTCGCCCACCACATCACCCAGATCTTCGGGCGGCAGTGCCACGTCGACGGCCGGACGGCCGGATTCACGCTCTACGAGCACGCGTTCCTGCTGCTGGACGGCAGCGAGACGAGCCTGTGGGAGGTCGAGCACACGGCGACGCCCGACGGCCGCCACATGTGCGAGGTGTACGAGGACGAGCACACCGCCCGTGCGGCGATGGAGAGCCGCACCCGGATCTGCTGACCCGGGCCGGCGGTCAGTTCGCGTCAGCCTCTGTGGACGCGTCGTCCTCCACGTGGGCGCGCGGGCGGGCGGGCAGGGCGAACATCACCAGGAAGATCACCGAGAGCACTCCGGCCACCCACCACAGCGACTGCTGGAACGCGTCGACGAACGCCGGGCCGACCGCCTCCGGGGCAAGCCGGTCGCCGATCGCGCCGAAGAAGACGACGGACACCAGGCCGAGGCCGAGCGCCGTCCCCATCTGCTGCACGGTGTTGATCAGGCCGGACGCCGAACCGGCGTGCTCCTTGGGCACTTCGGAGAGCACCGCGTCGGTCAGCGGAGCCACGATCAGCCCCATGCCCGCGCCCATGACCACCAGCGGGACGGCCATCTGCCAGGACGTGATGCCCATGCCGTACTGCTCGCTCTCCCAGAGGTAGATCAGCAGCCCGGCGACCATGAGGAGCGCACCGGCCTGGAGGACCTTGCGGCCGAAGCGGGGCACCAGCTGCTGCACGGAGATCCCGGCGGCCACCGAGACGGCGACGGAGAACGGGATGCCCGTCGCGCCGGCGCGCAGCACGCTCCAGCCGAGACCCATCTGCATGTAGAGGGTCCAGACCAGGAAGAAGATGCCGAGGCCGACGCCGAAGGTCAGCTGCACGGCGATGCCGGCGGCGAAGCTCTTCACCCGGAACAGGGACATCTCGATCAGCGGCGAGCCGTCGGTCAGCGTCTTCTGCCGCTGGTTCAGGACCAGCGCCCCGAACACGAACAGGCTGCCCACCATCGACAGATGGCCCCACAGCGGCCAGCCCAGCTCGTGGCCCCGGGTGAGCGGGTAGATGAGCATCAGCATCGCCAGGGTGATCAGGGCGACGCCGAGAAGGTCGAGACGGACCGCCTTGGGCGCCTTGGACTCGGTGATGAACTTCGCGCCGAGGAGCAGACCGGCGATGCCGACGGGCAGGTTGATCAGGAAGATCGGCCGCCAGCCGAGCCCGAAGAGGTCCCACTCGGTGAGCAGCGCGCCCAGCAGCGGGCCGGAGACCGCGCCGAGTCCGACGATCGCGCCGAAGAGTCCGAAGACCTTGCCGCGCTCGTGGGCCGGGAAGGTGGCGTGCACGATCGAGAGGACCTGCGGCACCATCAGGGCCGCCGTCGCGCCCTGGAGGATGCGGGCGGCGACCAGTATCTCCGGGCTGGGCGCGACACCGCAGAGGGCGGAGGCGAGCGTGAATCCGCCGATGCCGATGAGGAAGAGCCGCTTGCGCCCGTAGATGTCGCCGAGCCGGCCGCCCGTGATCAGCCCGGCCGCGAACGCGAGGGCATAACCGGCGGTGATCCACTGGATCGCGGAGACCGATGCCTCGGTCTCGCGCTGGATGCTCGGGATCGCGATGTTGACGATCGTGACGTCGACCAGGTCCATGAAGGCCGCGGTCATCACGATGGCGAGCGCGAACCAGCGACGCCGGTCGGCCGGGGCGGACCCGGGTGCGACCGCTGTCTTCACCGGCGCGGGCGGTGCAGGCGGGGCGGGCGGTGCGAGGTGCGACGCCGCGAGGGGCGGGGGTGCGGAAGAAGGCATGGGAGGAACCTAGGCAGCCATCAGGTCAGATCATGACCTGATGGCCCGGCATCCTGAGGCCATGTCCGACACCCCCGCACGACTGCTGAAACTGCTGTCGCTCCTCCAGACCCCGCGCGAGTGGCCGGGCGGTGAGCTGGCCGAGCGGCTCGACGTCAGCCCGCGCACGATCCGCCGCGATGTCGACCGGCTGCGCGACCTGGGCTACCCGGTCGAGGCCTCGCGCGGCTCGGCGGGTGGCTATCGGCTGGTGGCGGGCGCCGCCATGCCGCCCCTGCTGCTGGACGACGAGGAGGCGGTGGCCATCGCGGTCGGGCTGCGGGCCGGGGCCGGGCACGCGATCGAGGGCGTCGACGAGGCTTCCGTACGGGCGTTGGCGAAGCTGGAGCAGGTGCTCCCCTCGCGGCTGCGGCACCGGGTCTCCGCGCTCCAGAACGCCACCGTGCCGCTGACCCGCGGCGACGGCGCGACCATCGACCCGCGAACCCTGACGACGCTGGCTTCGGCGGCCACCGGGCGGGAGCGGCTGAGGTTCGCGTACCGCAGCGGCGACGGCACCCGGACGAAGCGGCAGGTCGAGCCGTACCGGCTGGTGAGCACCGGGCAGCGCTGGTATCTGGTGGCGTACGACCTGGACCGGGAGGACTGGCGCACGTTCCGGGTGGACCGGGTCGGCGAGCCGTACGCGACGGGGGCCCGGTTCGTCCCGAGACCGCTGCCCGTGGACGGGACGAAGGGCGAGGGCGGCGACGAAGGCGGGGGCGTCGGCAAGGGCGGGGGCGGGGACGCGGCGAGGTTCCTGGCCCGGTCGATGCGGCGGATGAAGCCGGAGCTGCGCCTCGATGTGTGGTTCGGCGGGCCGGCGGAGTTCGTGGCGGCGCGGCTGCCCGCGCACCTCGGGGCGCCGGATCCGGACGGCGAGGGCGGCTGCCGGCTGCGGACCTCGTGCACCGACTCGCTGGAGTGGGTGGCGCTGCGGCTGGCGTTGGTGGACTGCGAGTTCTCCGTACGGGAGCCGCCGGAGCTGGTGGCGTACCTGGAGAGTCTCGGCGCCCGGCTGACCCGCGCCGCCCGGCCCGGGGACCGGCCTCTGCCCCGGCCTGCCGGCCCGGAACAGGGATGAGCCCCGACGCCGGGGGGGTGGGCGCCGGGGCTCAGCTCAGGGACCGGTGAAAACCGGTCGGGTGACCGGAATGACCCGGTCGGTCAGCCGGTGCGAACCGGCTTGATGGGGAGATTACGGGTTATTGGCTCACGCCGCAGCGTCAAAGCCCGTGTCGTGAGCCATTCGCTTCAATTCGAGCAGCGCGTGCTTCTCTATCTGGCGGATCCGCTCCCGGGTGAGGCCGTGCTGCTTGCCCACTTCGGTCAGGGTCCGCTCGCGCCCGTCCTCGATGCCGTACCGCATCTTGATGATCGAGGCGGTCCTGTTGTCGAGCTTGCCGATCAGGTCCTCCAGCTCCTCACTGCGGAGCAGGGTCATCACCGACTGCTCGGGCGAGACGGCGGAGGTGTCCTCCAGCAGATCGCCGAACTGGGTGTCGCCGTCGTCGTCGACGGACATGTTCAGGCTGACCGGGTCGCGGGCCCAGTCCAGGACGTTGCCCACGCGCTCGGCGTTGGAGTCGAGCTCGGCGGCGATCTCCGCGTGCTCCGGGTCGCGCCCGTGCTCGCGGTTGAACTCGCGCTGCACCCGGCGGATCCGGCCGAGCTCCTCCACCAGGTGGACGGGGAGCCGGATCGTGCGCGACTGGTCGGCGATCGACCGGGTGATGGCCTGCCGGATCCACCACGTCGCGTACGTGGAGAACTTGAAGCCCTTGGCGTAGTCGAACTTCTCGACCGCGCGCACCAGGCCCGCGTTGCCCTCCTGGATCAGGTCGAGCAGAGGGAGCCCCGCGCGCGGGTAGCGGCGGGCCACGGCGACGACGAGCCGGAGGTTGGAACGGATGAATATGTCCTTGGCGCGCTCGCCCTCGGCGACCAGCGCCTCCAGCTCCTCACGCTTCGCGTCACCGGCGGCGCTCTCCACCTCGCCGTCGAGGATCTGCTGGGCGTAGACGCCCGCCTCGATGGTCTGGGAGAGGTCGACTTCCTTGGCGGCGTCGAGCAGCGGTGTGCGGGCGATCTCGTCCAGGTACATGCCGACCAGGTCGCGGTCGGCGATTTCCCCGCCCCCGGCGCGAACACTGCTTGCCCTGCCGGTCCCACCGGAGGTGGTGGACGTACGACGGGCGACGGCACGGGTTGCCATGCGTGCTCCCTTGCTGAGTAGGTCGCGACACCCTTTCGGGTGCCCTGCATCCGATGGAAACAACGACTGGAATCCGGACAGAATTCCCATGCTGCACATTCATTTTCGTGACCATGCAGTACCCTGTCCGCCGCCGACCGGCGGATGCAGCTTCCGGCTTTCGCCGGACGCGCAGGTCAGAGCCGGTTCCGGGGACGATCGGGCCGCTTTCCGGCTCTCCGGCCGGATACCCGGAATCAGTGCGTCCATGAGACCGCGCTCACCTTCACGCCCGCCTCTCCCCCAACCGGCCGGCCCAGGTCCGGACCCGGGTCCAGGAGGGCCGCGCTCCCGCCGTGAAAGACGTGCCGGGCGCCGTTCGGGTTGCTCAGGATGTCCGCGGCGTGCCGGGCCGACCGGTCCTAGGACCTCGGACCGATCCGGCCGGTGACCGCGGCCGGATCGGCCCGGGACCGGGGTCCCGGGCCGACCGGGACCGCAGCCCGATCCGCCCCCGCCCGCCCGCGCCTAGCGTGATCGACACGAACCGCACGGACGCCAAGGACGCCGCGGACACGACAGATACCGCTGACGGCACGGACACCACGGGAGCGTGATCGGCATGGACGACACCACGGGCACCCTCGACGAAGCTCTGGAGCGCATCCACGTCTCGGGGCCGGAGCGCGACGGCTGGCTCAGCAATCACGCGCCGATGGCCGTGGAGGCCCTGGTGCGGCACGGCCAGGCGTCGGCCGTGCACCGCTGGCTGGACCGTTACGGCCCGAAGCTGGAGGAGATGCCGGTCACCGGCGCCCCGGTGACCGCCCGGAACTGGCACGAGGCGCTGGGCGACCCGCGCCGTGTCGCCGACTGGACGGCGTACTTCGAGCGGGAGACGGCCCGGGCGCCCTGGCGTGACGTGCTCGCCGCGTGGTGGCCCCGGCTGCTGCCGGGCATCGCGGCGGGCGCCACGCATCCGGTGATCCGGGTGGGCCACTCCGTACGGACCCTGCTGACGGGCGAGGAGACCGCCCCGCGCGTCCGGGAGCTGGCCCACGCCCTCGGTTACTGGGCCGCCCGGCACCAGCCGCTGCCCGCCCTGACACCGCTCGGCCCGGCGCCGAGCGCGGCGGCGGCGCTGGATCTGGTGCCGCTGGTGCCCGACCGGAGCGGTGGCATCCGGGACCGGTTCGCGCAGCTGACCGGGTTTCCGGAGTGGCCGGCTCCGTGGCAGGCCACAGCTCCGGAGTCCACCAGTCCGAAGCCAACCAGCCCGGAACCTGCCGGTTCGAAGCCCACCGGCCCGGAACCTGCCGGTTCGGAATCCACCGGTCCGGAGCCTGCCGCCCCGGAGTCCGCCGGTCCGGGGCGCTTCAGCCCGGAGCCCGCCTCCGCCGACGCCGCCCGGTCCGCGCTCCGGGAGCTGGTCCGGGCCTCGACGCACCGGTACGCGACCCACGCGCACGGCGAGCCGATCATGCTGGTCCACGCGGCGACCGCGCCCAACGCGGTCCTGCGCACCCTGCCGGCCCTGCCCCGCGAGCTGTGGGCGCCGAGTCTGCGGGCCGCCTGGGCGGCGAGCGCGGCGGTCACCGCCGCCTACGCACCCCGGGAGGCGGCCCCCGTACCGGCGTCGGCCGGGGCCGCTCCGGACGCCGGGGAGCTGTTCGCCCGGGCGGCGGCGCACGGCGACGACCACACCATCAAGTTCACCGACACGGCGCTGGACGTGGGCGACGCGCTCGCGTTCTCCGCCGCCCGGCGCGCGATCGAGCTGAACCCGCCGGTGTTCTAGGACGGCGAGGACGGCGAGGACGGCGAGGACCCCGGACCCCGTACCCCTCAGCCGAACTGCACCGAGCGCTTCGCCAGCCCCATCCAGAACCCGTCGATGACGCTCCGCCCCCGGTCCAGCTCGTCCTCGGCCGCGCCCAGCGTCACGAACAGCGGTGCGAAGTGCTCGGTGCGCGGGTGGGCCAGCTTCCCGGCCGGGGATGTGTGCTCGAAGTCGAGCAGCGCGTCGATGTCCTGGGCCCGCAGCGCGCGGTCGCCCCAGTCGTCGAACTCCGCCGACCAGCCGGGCACCCCGCCGCCCTGGTGTCGCAGGGCGGCCAGGTTGTGCGTGAAGAAGCCGCTGCCGACGATCAGCACGCCCTCGTCGCGCAGAGGGGCGAGTTTGCGCCCGATCTCCATCAGCTTCTGCGGGTCGAGCGTCGGCATGGAGATCTGGAGTACGGGGATGTCCGCGTCCGGGAACATCTCCACCAGCGGTACGTACGCCCCGTGGTCCAGGCCGCGGTCCGGGATGTCCTGGACCGGCGTACCGGCGCCGCGCAGCAGCTTGCGGACGCTGTCGGCGAGCTGCGGCGCGCCGGGGGCCCCGTACCGCACCGCGTAGTAATGCTCGGGGAAGCCCCAGAAGTCGTATACGAGCGGCACCGGCTCGGTGGCTCCCAGCGCGAGCGGCGCCTCCTCCCAGTGGGCGGAGACCATCAGGATCGCGCGCGGGCGGGGCAGCCCCGCGGACCAGGCGGCGAGTTCGCCGGGCCAGACGGGATCGTCGGCCAGCGGCGGTGCGCCGTGCGAGAGGTAGAGGGCGGGCATCCGCTCTGCGGTGGCTGTCATGGCACTCCCCATCCACTGGACGCGGAACTCGTGGCGCCGGGCACCGCGTTGGATGCACAGGGCACTGGTTCCGGTCACGAACTCGTCCGAGCAGGAGTTTCCCGAGGTCATCCAGGGGATCGTTGTTAAGGGGTCCTGCGGAATCCGTACGGATCCACGCCGGAACCCTTGCGGGAACCTCCTCGGCAGGCTTCTTGAACCTTCAAGTTCCCACCCTCGGAGACCTTAGCCCTATCTAGTTAAACTTTCAAGAAAAGGTCGTACAGTGGAGTACATGACCACGGCACCCACCGGCGCGCCGCGCTGGCTCACCGACGAGGAGCAGCACGCCTGGCGCGCTTATCTGCATGCCACCACGCTGCTGGAGGATCACCTCGACCGCCAGTTGCAGCGCGATGCCGGCATGCCGCACATCTATTACGGACTGCTCGTCCAGCTCTCGCAGGCCCCGCGCCGCCGGATGCGGATGACGGAGCTGGCCCGGAACGCGAAGATCACCCGTTCCCGGCTCTCGCACGCCATCGCCCGGCTGGAGAAGAACGGCTGGGTGCGCCGCGAGGACTGCCCCTCCGACAAGCGCGGCCAGAACGCGGTGCTCACCGACGAGGGCTACGCGATGCTCCGCCGCTCGGCGCCGGGCCATGTCGAGGCCGTACGGCAGGCGATGTTCGACCGGCTCACGCCCGAGCAGGTGAGCAGCCTCGGGGAGATCATGCGAGTGCTCGCGACCGGCCTGGAGCCGGAGGGCACGGACGCGGATCTGCCCTGGCTCCGCTGAGCGACGGCTGAGCAACGGCTGAGCGGAACCAGGGCAGAGGACCTGCCCGGGCTTCGCGCTGTGCCCGGGCAGGTGGGAGAAGGAGGGAGCGGCGGTCGCCGTCAGTGGGCGACGACCGGGATCCTGAACTCCTCCTCGGCGCCCGCGTCGGACACGCCGTCCGCCCCGCCGCTCGTCCCCGTTCCGGGGCGGCCGGTGTTGATGAGGGCGATCGCGATGGCGGCCGCGGCGACGAGGATGCCGACCGCCCACCAGATCGCGGCGGCGAAACCGCTGACCATGGCCTGGAGCTCCAGGAGCTGCGGGTCGGTGGCACGGGCCGCGTGGTCGGCGACGTACGCGGTGGTGGCGCTCGCGGCGATGGTGTTCAGCAGAGCGGTGCCGATGGCGCCGCCGACCTGCTGCGAGGTGTTGACCATCGCGGAGGCCACTCCCGCGTCACGCGGCTCGATGCCGTGCGTGGCCAGGGACATCGCCGGCATGAACGCCGTACCCATACCGAGGCCGAGCAGCAGCATGCCGGGCAGGATGACGGCCGAGTAGCTGGTGTTCAGGTCCAGCTGCGTCAGCAGCAGCATGCCGACCGCGGCGACCAGGAATCCGGGGCCCATCAGCAGACGCGGCGGGACCCGGGTCATCAGCCGGGTGCCGATCTGGGTGGAGCCGGTGATCATTCCCACGATCATCGGCATGAACGCGAAGCCGGTCTTGACCGGGGAGTAGCCCTTCACGACCTGGAGGTAGTAGGTCAGGAAGAGGAACAGCCCGAACATCGCGATGATGGCGAGACCCAGCGAGAGGTAGACCCCGCCCCGGTTGCGCTCGGTGAGGACGCGCAGCGGCAGCAGCGGCGACTTCACGCGCGCCTCGGTCACGACGAAGGCCAGCAGCAGCACGGCGGCGGCGATGAACATGGAGACGGTCAGCGCGTCCGACCAGCCGGCCGACTCGGCGCGGGTGAAGCCGTACACCAGGGCGACCAGGCCGAGCGTGGAGAGCACGACGCCGGGGATGTCCAGCGGTGCGCGGTTGCGGGCGCCGGAGGGCTCGCGGATGACGAAGTACGCGCCCGCGGCGGCGACGATGGCGAACGGGATGTTGACGAAGAACGTCCAGCGCCAGTTCAGGTATTCGGTGAGGAAGCCGCCGAGGATCAGCCCGACCGCGCCACCGCCACCGGCGATGGCCCCGTAGATGCCGAAGGCCTTGGCCCGCTCCTTGGCGTCGGTGAACATCACGGCGAGCAGGGACAGGGCGGCCGGGGCGAGCAGGGCGCCGAAGACACCCTGGAGGGCCCGGGAGCCGAACATCATCGCCTCGTTCTGGGCCGCTCCGCCGAGCGCGGAGGCCAGCGCGAAGCCGATCAGACCGACGACGAAGGTGCGCTTGCGCCCCCAGAGGTCGGCGATCCGGCCGCCGAAGAGGAGCAGCCCGCCGAAGGCGAGGGCGTAGGCGGTGATGACCCACTGCTTGTTGCCGTCGGAGATGCCGAGGTCGGTCTGGGCGGAGGGCAGCGCGATGTTCACGATGGTCGCGTCGAGGACGACCATCAGCTGGGCGAGCGCGATGAAGGCGAGGGCCTTCCAGCGGCTCGGATCAGGAAGGGCGGTGTCTGCCGTTCGGGACAGACCGGCTGTTTTTGGCATGGGTGTAGCCACCTAAGGACGTGCGAGGGCGCCGAGGCGTCGCGAAGTGGGCGTCGGCGGTACGTACCGGTGTACGCGCGACGGATGAAGTGGGCTGTGACGGAGGGGAACGACTACGTGTACGGGGGCGGTGACATGCCGCCCGGAAGGCTCAGATCGATGCGGGCGTCAGGGGCGCCGCAGGTCCTCCAAGGTCGCCGCCGATCCGGGCAGCTCCGAGCGGGCCGGGGTCTCCAGGCCGTCCAGGAACAACTGCAGGTGGCGGTGGGTGAACCGGTCGATCCCCTGGCAGGCGATGCCGGGGAGCGGCCGGGTGAGCTGGGAGAGGGCGACGAGTACGTCACCGACGGCGATGTCGGTACGCAGTCGCCCCGCGGACATGGCGCGCGCCACGAGCCCTTCGACGGCCTCTTCGAGGCGCCGGCGCTCGGCGAGCAGTTCGGGGTGGTCCTTGTCGAAGACGCCGGAGAGCATCGGGCACAGGGCGCCGATCCGTTCGTCGGCGGCCGCGTGCACGAAGCGGCTGAGCGCGGCGAACGGGTCGGACTCCGCGGCGACGGCCTCTTCGGCCCTCAGGGTGGTGCGGGAGGTGACCGCGAGGACGACCTCATGGGTGAGGGCGGCCCGGTCGGGGAAGTTCCGGTAGAGCGTGGCGTTGCCGACGCCCGCCCGGCGTGCGACGTCGTCCAGCGCCACGTCCGGCCCGAACTCGACGAACAGCTCGCGCGCGGCCGCGACGATCCGCTCGCGGTTACGCAGCGCGTCGGCCCGCGGGCGGGCCGTGCGGCACTGCGCGGCCGATGCGGCGTTCTCGGCGACGGTCTCCACGACGATGCCGTTCCTTCCCTCTGTGTAGCCGGTCGACCCCTGCCCGTAACCGGGGACCGTTTCCCCGTTTAGCGGGGACACGTATGCAAACGGGGAGAGGATCCCCGCTTATTTCCCGCCCCACTGTGACCTGAGTCACATCACCTCGGCAGGAAAACCCACCGATCGGCGCACCCAGCGAGCGGCCCCCGGCCACCCGGCACAGGCTGATCGCCAGAGCGCAGTCAGGGGTCGGCCGGCTGCCGCGGACCCCGAAGGCGCCTCTATGCAGCAGCCCCGCCACCGGATACGCAGACACCGCCGCCCGATCGCCCTGGCCGGAGCGACCGCGCTGGTCATAGCGGCCATGGCCTCGGCCAGCACCACCCTGCCGACCACCGGACGCGCCTCGGCGGGCCCGGCGGCCACCTCGCAGGACTCCGCGCTCGCCCCGTGCCGGATCTCCGCCACCATGGGCGTACAGATGTCCGAGGGCCTGCCGACCCCGGCCGGCTACGCCCGGTCGACCGGCGAGGTCAGGGCGCTCAACCTGATGATCGACTTCCCGGACGCGGAGGGCACGGAACCCGCGGCGGACCGGTACGCGGAGTTCTTCCCGCAGACCTCCGACTGGTTCAGGACCAGCTCCTACGGCCGGCTCGTCTACCGGCCCGAGGCCCCCGTCAAGGACTGGCTGCGGATGCCGATGGCGTTCACGGAGTACGGGATAGAGCGCGGATCACCGTTCGAGCCGGGCTACCGCCAGCTGGTGAAGGACATCGTCGCGGCCGCCGACCCCCGGGTCGACTTCTCGGAGTACGACCTGGTCAACATCCTGGTCAGCCCGAACGCCGGCCCCTCCGCGCTGGACACCGTGCTCTCGGTGACCTTCTCCGGCAACGACGAGGCCCCGGAGGCGGACGGCGTACCGCTCGCCAACACCTCGTTCGTCTACAGCCGCCAGGACGACGGGTCGGGGTCGTACGCCGAGACCGGCTACCGCGTCCTGCCGCACGAGAACGGCCATGTCTTCGGGCTGCCCGACCTCTACACGATGGAGGGCGGCGGCTCGGTGGGGCACTGGGACATCATGTCCGAGGACTGGGGCGCCAACAACGACTTCCTGGCCTGGCACAAGTGGAAGCTCGGCTGGCTCGACAACGACCAGATCAGCTGCGCCTCGCAGTCCGGCGTCAGCGAGCACACGCTCGGGCCGCTGGCCGCCGAGGGCGGCACCAAGCTCGCCTTCGTCCCGCTGAGCGCCCAGTCCGGCTACGCCGTGGAGGTCCGTACGGCCGGGGGCAACGACGAGGCGGTCTGCCGGCCCGGGGTGCTGATCTACAAGGTCAGCTCCGACGTGGACACCGGCCAGGGCCCGGTCTCCGTCGCCGACGCCACCGAGGACAGCGGCGGCTGCACCCGACGCCCCAATGTGCACGCGGAACTGTCGGACGCCCCGTTCCGCCCCGGCCAGACGTTCACCGACCGGGCCAACGGCGTACGGATATCCGTGCTGGACGAGGACGACGACGGGAACTACCGAGTACGGGTCACGCGCCCGTGAGCGGGTGGGGCGGCGGCCCTCACGGAAGCCCGGATCACGCGCCCGGGAGCGGCGCGGTGGCGGCCCGGACTACGCGTCCGGGAGCGGCGCGGTGGCGGCCCGCACGGAGGCCCGGACTACGCACCCGCGCGGCGCGGTGGCCGCCCGCACGGAAGCCCGGACTACGCGCCCGGGAGCGGCGCGGTGGCCGCCTCCACCAGGGCCCGGAGCCGAGGCTTGAGGAGCTTCCCGGTGGCGTTGCGCGGGAGCGGCTCCTCGGTGAACAGCACCCGGGCGGGCACCTTGAAGGCGGCCAGCCTCGCGCCGACGTGGTCGCGCAGAACGTCGGCGGTGACCCCGGCACCGGCCCCGGCTCCGGTGCGCAGCCGGACCACGGCCGCCACCTCCTCCCCCAGCACCGGGTGCGGGATGCCGAGGACGGCGGCGTCGGCCACGTCGGGGTGGTCGTGCAGGACGCCCTCGACCTCGACGCAGTACACGTTCTCGCCGCCCCGGATCACCACGTCCTTGAGCCGGTCGACGACGGAGATCCGCCCCTCGCTCCGTACGGCGAGGTCTCCCGTACGGAACCAGCCACCGTCCCCGAAGGCCTCCTCGGTCGCCGCCGCGTCGCGCCAGTAGCCGCGGAACAGGGACTGGCCGCGCAGCCACAGCTCGCCCGGCTCACCGTCGGGCAGCTCATCGCCCGAGGGCCCGGCGATCCGCACCTCCGTGACCGGGGTGGGCCGTCCCGCGCCGCCGGGCTCCGCCCGGTACTCGTCGCCGAAGTGCGCGAGGACCCCGCCGCTGGTCTCGGTGAGGCCGTAGCCGTTGCGGGGCTCGACGCGTTCGCCGTAGCGGGCGGTGAGGCGGGCGACCAGGGCGGGCGGGGGCGCGGCTCCCCCGGTGCTGAACAGGGTGAGCCCCGCCAGCCCGTCGCCCGCCCGCTCCGCGGCTTCCAGCAGCTGGAGCCCGGTGGCGGGGACGCCGGAGAAGTGCGTGACGCGGTGCGTACGGATCAGCCGCAGCGCCTCGTCCGCGTCCCACTTGTGCATCAGGACGAGGGTGCCGCCGGCCGCCATCGCGGCGTAGAAGCCGGTGAACGCGGCGACATGGAAGAACGGGAACGTCATCAGCGAGACCGGTGCGGGCCCCTGCCCCGGGATGACGCCGCGCGCCCGTGCGGAGGCCGCCGCGTGGTAGCGGGGGTTGAGCGCGGCCCCGGCCTGGGCGAGATGGGTGGCCACCGCGCCCTTGGGACGGCCGGTGGTGCCGGAGGTGTAGAGGATCGTGGCGTCGTCCTCGGGCCGGGGCTCCACGTCGGGCGGCGCGGCCAGCGGATCGGGCGCGGGGAACTCCTCGTACCGCTCGACGCGCAGCCCCGCGGCGTCCTTCTCCTCCCCGTCGGAGCCGTGGAAGAGGACGACGCGCGCCCCGGTCCGCCGGGCCCAGCCGGCGACCCGCCCCAGCCGCTCCCCGTCCACGAGGAGCACCTCGGGCTCGCAGTCGTCGAGGGCGTGGCCGAACTCCTCCTCGGTCCACCAGGCGTTGAGCGGTACGGCGACGAGCCCGGCCAACTGGGCGGCCCAGAAGGCGATCTGCCACTCGGGGTGGTTCCGCATCGCGATCACGGCCCGGTCGCCGGAGCGCAGCCCGTACCGCTCCCGCAGGCGTACGGCGAGGGCGGAGGCGGCAGCGAAGAACTCCCCGTAGGAGTACGTCCGTTCCCCCGCGATCAGGAACGGCGCGTCCCCGTAGGCCCAGGTGGCCTCCACGAACTCCCGGAGCGTACGGGGCCCGTCGGCGTACTCAGGTGTCCCCCGCTCGCCGATGACCACGGCGAAGGGCGCGCCGGGCGCGGTGAGGGCGGCCTCGACGCGCGCGGCGCGCCGGGCGAGCTCAGCAGCGGCTGCTGCTCCGGGGTCCGGGGACGGAACGGTGTGCGGCACGGACGGCCTCTCTCGCGCTGACGCTGACGCTGACTGCTACGCGAGACGCTATGCGGGCGGGGCGGGAGCCGCCAGGGCCGAGCCCCGCCCTGGAGTCCTCCTGGCCTTGCGGCGGGACGGGCTCAGTGGTGTCGGCGGGCGCGTGTCCGCTTCACCCGACGGTCAGCAGCCGGCCGGCAATCATCCTGATCAGGGCGTCGCGCTGGTCGACCAGGTAGAAATGGCCTCCGGGCAGCACATCCAGGTGGAACTCGCCGGACGCGACGTCGGACCAGCACGACATGTCCGCCACCGAGGTGTCCGCGTCCTCGTCCCCGACGTACGCGTACAGAGGACAGTCGACCGGCCGGGCGGCGCGCGGGCCGTAGGTCCCGACGATCGTGAAGTCGGCGCGAATGGCCGGCAGGACGATCTCCCGGAGGTCCGGATCCGTCAGAAGCGCCTCGTCGGTGCCGCCGAGCCGGCGGACCTCTTCGATCAACGCCTCGTCGCCCTGGGTGTACAGCGATCGCGGCGTCACCCGGTGCGGGGGCTTTCGGCTCGACACGTGGAGTGCCGCAGGGCGCACCCCGTGCCCGTCGTTCAGGTGCAAGGCCACCTCGTGGGCGAGCGACCCGCCCATGCTGTGCCCGAAGAGCACCGTCGGTACGTCGTCGAGGAGGGGAAGGAGCGCCGCGGTCACCTGGTCGGCAAGCTCCTCCATGGTCTCGGCGCACGGGTCGGCCAGGCGGTCGTGCCGCCCTGGATAGCGCACGACCAGTACCTCCGTAGCGCTGTCGAACGAGGTTCCCCAGGAGTGATAGAAGCTGGCCGATCCGCCTGCGTGCGGGAGCACCAGCAGCCTGCGGCGAAGGCGGTCCGTCGCCGGGTAGCGGCGGAACCACCTGTCGGTGTCGACCGTCGCCGACCGGGCGGTACGTCGGGTGCCGACGCTCATACTGTGTTTCCTCCTGGGTGTCGGCTCCCGGTCGCGGGCTCGGTGGTCCGCTCCTCGGCCTCGGTGCGCTCTCTCTTCCGTGCAACGGCGGTAAGGGGTCCGATCGCCGAACTCGCCGGTGGCCTCGAAGCCCATGCTCGCAGGCCCACCGGCGAGTTCGGCGACCACCGGCCGACCGCACCTCGTGCGACGCGCCGTCCGTGGTGCCGTCGGGGAACCGGTCCCCGCCGGCCGGCGCGTCACAGGAGATGCGAGCCGGGATCCCGAACCGCCGGAGCGGCAGGACCGCTGGGCGGCGTCAGCGGGCAGACGCCTCGGCGACCACTTGGTGGACCGCCTCCAGATTGATCATCCGGGTCAGCTCGGACTGGTCGATGGTGATGCTGAACTCCTTCTCCAAGGAGGCCAGGATCTCGATGGCACGCAGCGAGTCGGCGCCGTGGTCGTCGATGAAGAGGCTGGTATCCGTCACCTCGTCCTCCTCGATCTCCAGAATGTCGCAGACTATTTCCTTGATCACCGAGCGGCGGTCACTGGCGGTCGTGGTCATGGATCTGATTCTCCTCGGTGGGTTCACTTGCCGTAGGGCGGCCACATCGCGCACCCGCTCCGGTTGTCCGACAACTCGGCGAAAAGCGGGGCGGGATGCCATCGTCACCGAATTCAGGTCGACGATAAGCGTCGCGGGAACGCGTGGACAAGACTTCCCGGGACCTCTTCGACACCACGGTTCGAGAGTTTGCAATGAGAGAGATCGAATAAGGCATTGCGCATGCCTCAGCCGCTCCCTACCCCGGGCCCGATGTTCCCGACCGGAGGCGAGCGCGATGCCGACGGCCGGACGGATACCGCCCAGCTCCCACTCTCCCGGTACCGGAGGTAGCCGAGCGTCACTTCGCGGCATCGAAGATTTGTCGACCACCGCCGATGTGCTCCCCTCCGGTGCGGAAAGGCTGATCGCCCGGAGCATCGCGTTCCTTCCTGCCAACGAATCGTCCGGGCGGCGGACACGAACCACGTTCTGGCAGGTTGCTGAACCCTGCGTTGACGCCGTGCTCCGCACCGCAGAAGGCTTGGGGCGGTGTTCCATGACCTCCGACCCAGGCGGCATGCCGCAGCACTGGTCCACCAGGACCGGGGGCATCCGAAATCCCCTCACACCTAGCACGAACTCGGAAGACCGATATGAAGTGGAGTAAGTTGTGGGCACATTAGGTCGTTGGTGTTTCCGACACCGGTGGATCGTCATCATGCTGTGGATCGTCGCGTTCGCAGGTATCGGCATGATAAACGGTGCCATCGGCGGGCCCAAGTACTCCAACTCGTTGACTCTCCCGGGCAATGACTCGACCAAGGCACTCGAACTGATGCAGGCCGAGTTCCCGGAACAGGCCGGCGAATCCGCGTCCATCGTCTGGAAGGCGGAGTCGGGATCGGTCCGGGATCCGGAGGTCCAGCAGAAGATCGGCAAGATGCTGCAGGAGGTCGACAGCCTCCCGCAGATCGGCCGAGTGGCCGGACCGTACGAGCCGCAGGGCGCCGCGCAGATCAGCGAGAACGGCAAGATCGCCTATGCGCAGCTGTCCTTCAGCGTGCCCTTCGAGGACATCAAGCCCGATCAGGTCAAGAAGCTCGTGAAGACGGCGAAGGCCGTCTCCGGTGATCAGCTGGACGTGCAACTGGGCGGCGGGGTCATCTCGTTCGCCGATGAGCCACCGGCCAATCTGAGCGAGATCGTCGGTGTGATCGCCGCGGCGATCATCCTCTACTTCGCCTTCGGCTCCTTCCTCGCCATGCTGGTGCCACTCGTCACCGCGCTCTTCAGCGTCGGAGTGGGGCTCAGCTCCGTCGGCCTGGCCAGCCACGTGACCTCCGTGCCGGAGTTCTCGTCGATGCTCGGCATGCTCATCGGCCTGGGCGTCGGCATCGACTACGCGCTGTTCATCGTCACCCGCTACCGAGCCAACATCAACCGCGGCCTCTCTCCGGAGGACGCGGCCACCGGGGCGGTCAACACGTCGGGGCGCGCGGTGCTCTTCGCCGGTGCCACCGTGTGCATCTCGCTGCTCGGCATGTTCGTCATCGACCTCGACTTCCTCAACGGCATGGCCGTGGCAGCCTCGCTGGTCGTCCTGACCACGATGCTCGCCGCCGTCACGCTGCTGCCCGGACTCCTGGGTGTGATGAAGGGCCGTGTCCTGAGCCGCCGTCAGCGGCGCAAGCTCGCCGAGCGGGGGCCCGAGACGGAGCATCCCGCCGGGCTCGCGGTGCGCTGGTCGCGCATCGTGGAGCAGCGTCCGCGGATTCTCTCCGCCGTCGCCCTCATCGTGATGGTGGCACTGGCGATTCCGACGTTCTCCCTGCGCCTGGGCTTCTCCGACCAGGGCAACAACCCGTCCACCACGACGACGAGGAAGGCGTACGACCTCCTCGCCGAGGGCTTCGGAGACGGTTCGAACGGGCCTCTCCAGCTCGTCGCGGTCGTGAACTCCCCGCAGGAGAGCGCGGCGCTCGACTCGGTGGTGGCCGAGGTGAAGGGCGCGAAGGGAGTGGCCTCCGCCGTGGCGGCACCGGCCGCACCGGGCAGTGACCTTCGGATCGTGCAGGTCGTGCCGGAGACCTCACCCCAGTCCGCGGAGACGTCCGAACTGATCACCCGACTCCGCGACGACATCGTCCCCGACGCGTCCGCGGACAGCTCGCTCAAGGTCTATATCGGCGGTACGACAGCCGTCTCCGACGACTTCGCCGACGCACTCGCCCAGAAGCTGCCTCTCTTCATCGGCGTGGTCGTCGTCCTCGGCTTCCTGCTGCTGATGCTCGCCTTCCGCAGCCTCCTGATCCCCCTCACCGCGGCACTGATGAATGTGCTCGCGGTCGCCTCGTCCTTCGGCGCGGTGGTGCTGATCTTCCAGTGGGGGTTCGGGGCGGATCTGCTGGGCGTGGGCGAAGGCCCGGTCGAGGCGTTCCTTCCAGTGATCATGCTCTCCATGCTCTTCGGTCTCTCCATGGACTACCAGGTCTTCCTGGTGAGCCGCATGCACGAGGAGTGGGTCCACGGCAAGGACAACGCCACCTCGGTCCGCACCGGTCTCGCCGAGACCAGCCGGGTGATCAACGCTGCCGCGATCATCATGATCGCGGTGTTCGGCTCCTTCGTCCTGTCGGGTCAGCGGGCCGCCGCCATGTTCGGTCTCGGCCTGGCCGCGGCCGTGGCGCTGGACGCCTTCATCCTGCGCACCATGCTCGTCCCGGCGTTGATGCACCTGTTCGGCAAGAACAACTGGTGGCTGCCGGGCTGGCTGGACAAGCGCATGCCGCACCTGGCGGTGGAACTTCCGGACGAGCCTGTTCCGGCGCCGCGCCCGGTGGCGGTCGCCGACACCGAGGACGACACCAAAGGCGATGACCGGCTGATCCCCAGCGGGCGCTGAGCCTGTCCGGTCACCCTGCGGGAGCGACCCGCAACCGCTACGAGGGCTCCCTCATCACCATCCGTGGCGAGGGAGCCCTCGCACGTGGCGGGAGCAGGAGGTGACGGGAGCAGGAGACGGAGAGCCCGCGTTTCTGTACGGGAGGCAATCCCGGAGCGACCCTGACTCCGGCCGGTTCCACTGACGCCGGTGAAGCCGGCAGGATCCCCAGTCCCCGGGCCGTGAGACGGCACAAGGGGGCGGGGCCGCGCTCCGGACCTGAACCAGCGAGAAGAGCGGGGCCACGCCCCGCACGGCAAAAGGAAAGCGGCCGGACCCTCAAGCCAGGGCCGGCCGCACATCTATGAGCACATCAGTCCTACGGCTGGCAGCGGCGCCGGTAGTAGGCATAGGTCAGGGCCAGCACCATGGGGCCGCACAGCACGAACAAACCGCTGCACGACACCGCGAGGATCTCCCATCCCAGGCTGTCGAACGGACCGCGTTCGAATCCGGCGATCTGGAATGTGGTGAGAACCCAGCCGATCAGGACCGCCACGATGACCAGGCCACCGACAACCGCGGGAACGATCACCATGTACGGCGGAACACGCTTGCCGCCGAACTTGGGAACCCAGGCCGGCACGACCTCGCCCCACGGGCGCACCAGGCTGAAACACGACAGCGCAAAGAGCTCGGAAATCACGCTGAGCCCGCCGACATAGGCAATCGACATCCACAGAGGCATATCCATGGCCGGAAGGCCTGTCCCCATCGTGAATCCTAAGGCGATGGGAAGCCGCCACAAGCACACCGGCAGAGCGACCAACGGAATGAGGTGAGCGGTTTTCTCCGCCCAGCGCGGGACCGGCCTTTCGGTACCCATGGCGATCACTTCCGGACTCTTCATCTGGTTTGCCATACTCTCAACGTTTCACGGAACCGGGGGACGCGAGATCAGTCTCAGGGATGAACCCGCTCACCCCCGCGGCTGAGGCCCTGCGGTACCCGCTCAGCCCCTCCGACCCAAGGCCACCGGCATCGATTCGAAACCCCAGATCAGGTTGGAACGCATGCGCTGCACGGGCCCCGCGTGTCCGGCCGCCCCCACCCGCCGGGTCAGCTCTTCGAACATCACGGAGAGCTCCATGGTCGCCAGCGCCGAACCGAGGCAGAAGTGCGTGCCCGAGGCGAAGGTCAGGTGGCGGTTGGGCGAGCGGCCGACGTCGAAGGCGTCGGGGTTCTCGAAGACCTGCCCATCGCGATTGGCGGCCGACAACCACACCGCCACCTCGTCGCCCGCCGCGATCGCACGGCCCTCCAGCTCGGTGTCCTGGTTGGCGGTGCGCAGCACATGCATGGCCGGACTGGTGTAGCGCAGCACTTCCTGCACCGTGCTCGGCAGCAGTCCGGGATCGGCGCGCAGCCGGTCCCACTGGTCCGGGTGGTCCATGAGTGCGAGCAGCCCGCCGACGGTGGCGTGCCGCGTCGTCTCGTTGCCGCCCGAGATCAGCCCGTCGCAGTTGAGGAAGATCTCCTCGTCGGTGAGCGGTTCACCGTCCACCTCACCCTGGACCATCGCGCTGACCACGTCCTCCTGCGGGTCCTCGCGCCGCAGCTCGACCAGCTCGTCGTAGTACATGAGCAGGTCGGTGTGGGCCGCGGCCGCGCGCATGGCCTGGTCCTCGCCGCCATCCACCGCGTCGGAACCGAAGGCGATCATGGTCCGGTCCAGCATGAACCCCCAGTCCTCCTTGGGCACACCGAGCATGTCGCAGATGACGGAGACCGGCAGCCGGGCGGCGGCGTCGACGAAGTCGCTGGTGCCCTTCTCCAGGGCCTCCTCCAGCGTCTCCACGACGGTGGAACGCATGGTGTCCTCAAGCCGCTTGACCATCCGCGGCGTGAACGCCGAGTTGATGATCCGCCGGATCTTCCCGTGCCGGGGCGGGTCGGTGACGATCAGCATCTTTCCCGCGGAGGCCTCGGTGGCCAGGGGGTTGTGGTCGAGCCGCATGCCCTTCTCCGAGGTGAAGTTCGCGGAATCCCTGAGCACCTGGTTCGCCAGCGGGTGCGAGAGCACGGCCCAGAACGCAGGCCCGTTCGCACGCTCGTTCCGGTAGAGCGGCGACTGCTCGCGGAGCTCCTTCCATATCTCCTCGGTGCGACCACTCCTGGGCAGTTCCGGGTCGGCCAGGTCTGTCATTTCGTACTCCTCCGTGTGAACAGCACGGACGGACCGTACGCGCCGGCCGTGCCAGAGAGTGGGCTCAGCCGTTCCGCCGGGTCTGGCGCACGACTTCCGCGGCGATACGGTCCGGCGCCTGTTCCGGCTGCCAGTGACCGATGCCTTCCAGGCTCACGGAACGGTAGGGGCCGGTGACATGCTCTGCCGTCCGGTCGACGGCGACCCGGCTCGCCGCCCTGTCCTCGTCGCTCCAGACGTAGGTGGTGGGTACCCCGACGGAGCCGAAGCCCTCGTGCTCGGCAAGCAGACTGCCCGAGCGGTACCAGTTCAGGGTCGCGTCCAGCACTCCGGGCCGGGTGTGCAGGTCCAGGTAGCGCTTCACCTGCTCCGGGGCGACCTGGTTCCCGAAGAGGGACCGCAGTTGCGCCGCGTCGTGGGCGAGCATCCCCGCGGTGGACTCCGGCGATGCGAAATAGGCCAGGTACCGCGACCGTTCCCGCTGCTCGGGGTCGTTCCGCAGCGCGTACCAGTACGCCTCCGGGTGCGGGAAGGACACCGCGGTCAGGGTCCGCACCCGGGCGGAGTGACGGGCCGCGAGGCACCAGGCGACGACGGCTCCCCAGTCGTGGCCGACCACATGGGCCGAGCCGACCCCGAGGGCGTCCAGGATGCCCGTCGCGTCGGCCGCCAGCAACGGCAGTGCGTAGGCGTCCGGACCGGTCGGGCGGGCGCCGTCGCTGTACCCGCGCTGGTCGGGAGCGATGGTCCGCAGGCCGGCGCTGTGCAGTGCCGGCACCACCTGGTCCCAGGCGTGCCTGCTTTGCGGAAACCCGTGCAGAAGGAGAACGGGATCGCCGTCCTCCGGACCCGAGACCTCCACATCGAATACCAGACCGCCGACTGAAACCCGCATGCGCTCCCCTGCCCCCTGTTCACTGTTAGCGCCGGAAAGTAGCCTGCCTTCGCGGCCGATTTCCCCGGTCTTTGCGCCGCCCCGGGCAGAGGCGTCCCGTGGACGCTATCGACCGGCCCCCCGGTGGACTACCGACGTGACAGCCAACTGCTGTTCGCTCCATGGAGCATCACGCCGGATCGCACCCCCTGGCAGGTTGCTGCAGTCGTGGTTGTGGCCCTCCATGCAGCGTTGTTGAGTGAGCGCTGGAATGCACGGACTGTATGCGGGCGCGGTATTTCGCGCAGATAGAGCGGGAGTAATTCAGGTGAATAGGCCCGGAGTCGAAGACATCCTTCCACTGTCGCCGCTGCAGCAGGGGCTGCTGTTCCACGCGGTTTACGACGAGGCCTCGGACGACATCTACACCGTCCAGCTCGTGCTCGACATCGAAGGCCCGCTGAATGCCGACAGGATGCGGCAGGCGGCGGCGGCGCTGCTGCAGCGGCACCCCAATCTCCGGTCGGCATTCCTGTACGAGAAGTTCGACGAGCCGGTGCAGGTGATTCCGCGCGAAGTGGCATTGCCGTGGACCGAGACCGACCTCAGCGGACTGGCCGCAAAGGAACGTCAGGCGGAGTGGGAGCGCTGGCTCGCCGAGGACCGGATGCGCCGCTTCGATCTCAAGCGTCCGCCGCTGCTGCGGTTCACGCTCGTCACGCTGGCGCCCGGCGAGTACCGCTTGGTGTTCACCAACCACCACATCCTGCTCGACGGCTGGTCGATGCCCGTCCTGCTCACCGAGCTGTTCGAGCTGTACGGCACCGGGGGCGACGCTTCGGCGATGCCCCGTGTCACCCCCTACCGCGAGTACCTCGGCTGGCTGGCCAAGCAGGACCGGGCGGCAGCGGACGCTGCCTGGAAGCAAGTGTTCCGCGGTATCGAGGAGCCCAGCCTGGTGGCCCCGGTCAGCCGAGGCAGGAGCCATGACCTGCCCGAGCGGGTGTCCGCCGCCCTGTCCACCGAGCTGACCACCGCGCTCGTCGCACAGAGCCGAGCGGAAGGCCGGACGCTCAACTCCCTTCTGCAGACGGCCTGGGCGACCGTGCTGGGGCAGCTCACCGGGCGCGACGACGTCGTGTTCGGCATGGCGGTCTCCGGTCGCCCCGCGCACATTCCCGGCATCGAGTCGATGGTCGGCCTCTTCATCAACACACTGCCCGTGCGCGTCACCCTCGACCCGACCGAGACCTTCGGCGCCCTGGCCGACCGGCTCCAGTCCGAACAGGCCGCGCTCACCGCCTACCACCACGTCAGCCTGACCGACATCCAGCAGATCGCCGGAGTGGGCGACCTCTTCGACACCTGCATCGTCCTGGAGAACTACCCGGTCGACACCGCTGACCTGAAGCTGCCCGGTGAAGGCCTGAGCATCACCGGATTCGACGCCCGCGACGCCAGCCACTACACGGCGGTGCTCACCGCCGTTCCGGGCGAGCGCATGCAGGTGCGGCTGGACTACCGCGGGGACGTCTTCGACACCGCCACCGCCCAGGACGTCCTGGACCGCTTCGTCGCACTGCTCCAGAAGATCGGCGACCAGGACCCCCGGCCCGTCGGACAGGTGGACCTGCTCACCGAGCGGAGCCGGCACCAGGTGCTGGTCGAATGGAACGACTTCCGGCGTGACGTCGACCCGGTCACCTTCCACGGGATCGTCGAGAACCATGCGGTCCGCACTCCCGAGGCCACCGCCATCTCCTCCACCGACGTGACATTCCGTTACGAGGAGTTCAACGAGCGTGCCAATCAGCTGGCGCATCTGCTGATCGAGCGGGGGGTGGGCCGTGAGCAGATCGTGGCGCTCGCGCTGCCCCGGTCGGTGGACATCGCGGTCGCCCAGCTCGCCGTGATGAAGGCCGGAGCCGCCTACCTGCCCGTCGACCCGGACTACCCGGCCGACCGGATCAGCTACATCCTCGACGACGCCGCGCCCGCCCTGCTCATCACCGACACCGAACACGCCCCCAGGCTCCCCGAACACGACCGGGTCCCACGCCTCCTGATCGACACCGCCGGCCTCACCACCGGCCGGCCTCACCACAACCCCGCCGTCCCCGTACAGCTCACCCACCCCGCCTACGTCATCTACACCTCCGGCTCCACCGGCCGCCCCAAGGGCGTCGTCGTCACCCACCAAGGCCTGGCGAGCCTCGCGGCGACCGTGGCCGACCGGCTCGACGTCACCGCCGACAGCCGGGTCCTGCAGTACGCCTCGCCCAGCTTCGACGCCTCGGTGGCGGAGCTCTGCATGGCCTACGGCGCGGGCGCCACTCTCGTCATTCCGCCCCTCGGCCCGCTGGCCGACGACGCGCTCACCCGGGTCCTCCTCGGCCAGGAGGTGACCCACGCGATCATCCCGCCGGCGGCTCTGGCCACCGTCCCGCCCGCGGACTTCCCGGCCTTCCGCTCCCTGACGGTGGCCGGTGAGGCCACCTCCGCCGAGCTGATGGACCGGTGGGCCCCGCGTCTGCGGATGATCAACGGGTACGGGCCCAGCGAGTCGACCGTCGGCGCGACCTTCAGCGCCCCGCTGGAGGCCGGCAAGGGCGCTCCGCCCATCGGGTATCCGTCGTACAACACCCGCATCCACATCCTCGACGGCCGACTGCGGCCCGCACCGGCCGGGGCGCCGGGTGAGCTGTACATCGCCGGCGCCGGCCTCGCCCGCGGCTATCTGGGCCGCGCCTCTCTGACGGCAGAGCGCTTCGTGGCCAACCCCTTCGGCACGCCCGGTGAGCGGATGTACCGCACGGGCGACCTGGCCCGGTGGGCGCCGGACGGACAGCTGGAGTTCGTCGGCCGCGTCGACGACCAGGTCAAGCTGCGCGGCTTCCGCATCGAGCTGGAGGAGATCCAGAAGGTCATCTCCGCCCATCCGCAGGTGTCCCAGGCCGCTGTGGTGGTGAGGGAGGACCAGCCCGGCGACAAGCACCTGGTCGCCTACGTGGTGTCGAAGGGGGCCGCGCTCGACCCGGCTCGCCTCTCCGCCGAGCTGCGGGACCGCGCGTCCGGGCAACTGCCCGAGTACATGGTCCCCTCGGCGTTCGTCGCCATGGACACGCTGCCGGTGACCACGAACGGCAAGCTGGACCGCAAGGCGCTGCCCGCGCCCGAGTTCAGCGGCACCACCGGCGGCCGGGGCCCGCGCAACGAGCGCGAGGAGCACCTCTGCCGGCTCTTCGCCGACATCCTGGGCGTGGAGCGCGTCGGCATCGACGACCACTTCTTCGACCTGGGCGGCCACTCCCTCAGCGCGACCCGGCTGCTGGGACGCATCCGTCGCCAGCTCAAGGTGGAGCTGACCGTACGGGACCTGTTCCAGGACCCGACGGTCGCCGGGGTCTCGGCCCGGATCCGGGCCGCCGAGGCCCCCACCCGCGCGCCGCTGACCGCCGGGGAACGACCGGCTGAGATCCCGCTGTCGCCGGCCCAGCAGCGGCTGTGGTTCCTCAGCCGGATGAAGGGGGGCGGCGGGAACTACAACCTGCCGGCCGCCCTGCGGCTGAGCGGCCCGCTGGACGCCGAGGCGCTGCGCCACGCCTTCACCGACGTGATCGGGCGCCACGAGAGCCTGCGCACCGTCTTCCCCGACACGGACGGCCGGCCGCGCCAGGAGATCCTGCCGGCCGACGAGGTCCGTCTCGACCTGCGTCTCACCCGGATCGGCGAGGACGAACTGCGGGATGCCCTCGTCCGGGCCACCCTGGAGGACTTCGACCTGGCGTCGGAGATTCCGGTCCGGGTGAACCTGTTCCAGCTCACGTCCGACGAGCACGTACTGTTGGTGACGCTGCATCACATCGCGGGGGACGGCTGGTCCATGGCACCGCTGTCCCGCGATGTCTCCGTCGCGTACGCGGCACGGTGCGTCGGCAAGGAGCCGGTGTGGGAGCCGTTGCCGGTGCAGTACGCCGACTACACGGTGTGGCAACAGGACGCCATGGGGGAGGAATCCGACCCCGACAGCACGCTGACGCAGCAGATCGCCTACTGGCGATCCCAGCTCGCCGACCTGCCCGAAGAGCTGGCCCTTCCGACGGACCGGGTGCGTCCCGCGGTGGCGACCTACGCCGGCGCCGACGTTCCCGTACACCTGGACGCGGCCACACACCAGCGGCTGCTCGCCCTGGCCCAGGAGCGTGACAGCAGCCTGTTCATGGTGCTCCAGGCGGGTCTGGCGGCTCTGCTGTCGCGGTTCGGCGCGGGCTCGGACATCCCGATCGGCTCGCCGATCGCGGGGCGTACGGACGCGGCGCTGGACGATCTGGTCGGGTTCTTCGTCAATACGCTGGTGCTGCGTACGGACACGTCGGGAGACCCGGCGTTCCATGAGCTGCTGGACCGCGTGCGTGAGACCAACCTGGCGGCACACGCGCACCAGGAGCTGCCCTTCGAGCGGCTGGTGGAGATTCTCAACCCGGCGAGGTCGCTGGCCCGTCATCCCCTCTTCCAGGTGTTGCTCTCCCTGCACAACAACCCCGAGACGGCGTTGAACCTCAACGGCGTCCGGGCCACCGCCCACGAGGTTCCCCTCGACAAAGCCCGCTTCGACCTCACGCTCGAACTCGTGGAGTTGCGGGATGGGGAGGGTGGTGCCGCGGGTGTGTCGGGGCGGCTGGAGTTCGCCCGGGATCTGTTCGACGAGGAGACGGCGCGTCGGCTGGCGGCGGGTCTGGTGCGGCTGCTGAAGGCGGTCGCGGCCGATCCGCGGGTACGGGTCGGTGAGCTGGACGTGCTGTCCGCGGTGGAGCGTGGGTGGGTGGTCGAGGGATGGAACGCGACCGACCACACGGTGACACCGGGAACCCTGGTCTCCGGGTTCGAGGATCAAGTGGCCCGCACCCCGGACGCGACCGCCGTCCTCTTCGAGGACCAGGCTGTCACATATGCGGAACTGGACACCCGGGCGAACCAGCTCGCGCACGCACTGACCGCCCGGGGAGTGGGGCCGGGAACGTTCGTCGCGGTCGCCGCCCCCCGCTCCGTGGAACTGGTCACCGCCCTCTACGCCGTCCTGAAAGCGGGCGCCGCGTACGTACCGGTCGACCCGGACTACCCGGCCGACCGCATCAGCACCATCCTCCAGGACGCCACCCCCGCACTCCTCCTCACCACCACCAACACCGCCCCGCAACTGCCCACAACACCAGTGCCCCAGCTCCTGCTGGACACCGACCAGGGCCGGGGCACCGAACACCCCGCACACCGCCCCGACGTGACAGTCGCACCGAACGCACCCGCCTACGTGATCTTCACATCCGGTTCCACCGGACGCCCCAAGGGCGTCGTGGTCGGACACGACGCGATCAACAACCGCCTCGCCTGGATGCAGGACACCTACCAACTCGACACCACCGACCGGGTCCTGCAGAAAACACCCTCAGGCTTCGACGTCTCCGTCTGGGAATTCTTCTGGCCCCTGCGCACCGGCGCGACCCTCGTCCTCGCCCGCCCCGAAGGCCACAAAGACCCCGCCTACCTCACCACCCTCATCCAGAACACCGGCATCACCACCGCCCACTTCGTGCCCTCCATGCTCCAGGCCTTCCTCACCGAACCCACCACCCCCCACTGCACCACCCTGCGCCGGATCATCTCCTCCGGCGAAGCCCTCCCCACCGACACCGCCCACCGCTTCCACACCCAACTCCCCACCACCCAACTCCACAACCTCTACGGCCCCACCGAAGCCGCCGTCGACGTCACCGCCCACCACACCACCACCAGCAGCAGTGGAAGTGACACCACCAGCGGTGGAGGCAGTGGTGGTGGTGGTGTTCCGATCGGGCGGCCGATCTGGAACACCCGCACCTACATCCTCGACAACGCCCTGCGCCCCGTCCCCGTCGGCGTCCCCGGAGAGCTCTACCTCGCCGGAATCCAACTCGCCCACGGCTACACCCACCGCCCCGCCCTCACCGCCGAACGCTTCACCGCCAACCCCCACAGCACCACCGGCGAACGCATGTACCGCACCGGCGACATCGCCCGCTGGACCACCGACGGCACCATCGAATACCAAGGCCGCAGCGACGACCAGATCAAACTCCGCGGCTTCCGCATCGAACTCGGCGACATCGAAACCGCACTCACCACCCACCCCCACATCACCCACACCACCGTCCTCCTCCGCGAAGACCAACCCGGCAACAAACAACTCATCGCCTACACCCTCCCCACCCCCGGACACACCCCCCACCCCGACCAACTACGCACCCACGCAGCCACCCACCTCCCCGACCACATGATCCCCGCAGCATTCATCACCCTCACCGAACTCCCCCTCACCGCAAACGGAAAACTCGACCGCAAAGCCCTCCCCGCACCCGACTTCAGCCGCCAAGTCGTCGGCCGCAGCCCCCGCAACCCCCGCGAAGAACTGCTCTGCACCCTCTTCGCCGAAACCCTCAACCTCGACACCGTCACCATCGACGACAACTTCTTCAACCTCGGCGGGCACTCCCTCCTCGCCACCCGCCTCATCAGCCGTATCCGAACCGCCCTCGACACCGAACTCGACGTCCGCACCATCTTCGAAACCCCCACCGTCGCCGGACTCGCCCACCACCTCGACACCACCACCCCCACCACCCGCCCCCACCTCACCCCCCGACCCCGCCCCCACCACACCCCCCTCTCCCCCGCCCAACGCCGCCTCTGGTTCATCAACCGACTGGAGAGTTCGGGCGGCAACTACAACACCGGTCTCTCCCTGCGGCTTTCCGGCGGGCTGGATGTGCCGGCCCTGCGTGCGGCGCTGAACGACGTCATCACCCGGCACGAGAGCCTGCGCACCACCTTCCCGGACACCGACGGCCACCCCCGCCAGGAAATCCACACCCCCGAACAGGCGACCGTCGACCTCACCGTCACCGACGTGACCACCGAAGAACTCGGGGCGGCACTCAGCCGAGCCGCCTCGGCCTCCTACGACCTGGCGGTCGAAACTCCTTTCCGTGCCCACCTGTTCCGGGTGTCGGAGGGCGACCATGTGCTGCTGCTGGTCGTCCACCACATCGCCAGTGACGGTTGGTCCAACGCGCCGTTGTCGAAGGATCTGTCCACCGCCTATGCCGCGCGCAGCGCCGGGGGCGCCCCCGAGTGGCAGCCGCTGCCGGTCCAGTACGCCGACTACACCCTCTGGCAGGACGAGATCCTCGGCGACGAGGACGATTCGCAGAGCGTCCTGGCCGGTCAGCTGGACCACTGGCGCACCACGCTCGCGGACCTCCCGGAGGAGCTGGCCCTCCCCACCGACCGGCCGCGGCCGGCGGAGATGAGCTACCGCGGCGAGCGGGTGCCCATGCACTTCGGGCCCGGCCTCCAGCGTGCAGCTGCCGATCTGGCACGTGATGCGGGAGGGACCGTCTTCATGGTCCTCCAGGCCGCCATCGCCGCCCTGTTGGGCAAGGTCGGCGGAGGTGAGGACATCCCGATCGGTACGGCGGTGGCCGGACGCACCGACGAAGCGCTCGACGACCTTGTCGGCTTCTTCGTCAACACCCTCGTGCTGCGCACCGACCTCTCCGGGAACCCGACCTTCCGCGAGCTCGTCGACCGGGTGAAGGAGACGGACCTGGCGGCCTACGCCCACCAGGACGTGCCCTTCGAGCGCCTCGTCGACGAACTCAACCCGGCTCGTTCCATGGCCAGGCACCCGCTCTTCCAGGTCATGCTGTCGATGCAGAACACCCCGGCCATTGAGGCCGAGTTGGGCGGTATCCCCGCGACCCCGCTGCCGGTGGCGCTCGACACGGCCAAGTTCGATCTCTCCTTCGAGCTGGAGGAGCGGTTCTCCGGTGACGGTTCGCCCGCGGGGCTGGAGGGTGTGATCGAGTTCGCGGTCGATCTCTTCGACCGTGCGTCGGTCGAGGTGCTGGCGGCACGTCTCGGGCAGTTGCTGGAGGCGGCGCTGGGCGATCCGGATCGGGCCGTGTCGACGATCGACGTGCTGACCGCGCGGGAGCGTGAGCGGATTCTGGTGGAGTGGAACGCCACCTCGCGGTCCGTCGAGCCGGTGACCTTCCCGGGGCTGTTCGAGGCCCAGGTGATCCGTGCGCCGCGGGCCACCGCTCTGGAATCTCCCGAACTCACCTATAGCTACGAGGAGTTCAACGAGCGTGCCAATCAGCTGGCGCATCTGCTGATCGAGCGGGGGGTGGGCCGTGAGCAGATCGTGGCGCTCGCGCTGCCCCGGTCGGTGGACATCGCGGTCGCCCAGCTCGCCGTGATGAAGGCCGGAGCCGCCTACCTGCCCGTCGACCCGGACTACCCGGCCGACCGGATCAGCTACATCCTCGACGACGCCGCGCCCGCCCTGCTCATCACCGACACCGAACACGCCCCCCGGCTCCCCGAACACGACCGGGTCCCACGCCTCCTGATCGACACCGCCGGCCTCACCACCGGCCGGCCTCACCACAACCCCGCCGTCCCCGTACAGCTCACCCACCCCGCCTACGTCATCTACACCTCCGGCTCCACCGGCCGCCCCAAGGGCGTCGTCGTCACCCACCAAGGCCTGGCCTCGTTCGCCGCCGCCGAACTCGAACGCTTCGACGTCACCGCCGACAGCCGGGTCCTGCAGTACGCCTCGCCCAGCTTCGACGCGTCCGTCCTGGAGATCTGCATGACCTACGCGGCCGGCGCCACGCTCGTGGTTCCGCCGCCGGGTCCGCTGGCCGACGACGTGCTGGCCGCCGTTCTGCGGGACAGCGCGGTGACCCACGCGCTGATCCCACCGGCGGCCCTGGCCACCGTCGCCGTGCGGCCCGGTGACTTCCCCGCCTTCCGTACCCTCGTGGTCGGAGGCGACGCCACCTCGGCGGAGCTGGTCGACCGCTGGGCGCCGGGCCGCCGCATGGTGAACGCCTACGGTCCGACGGAATCCACCGTCATGGTGACCACCAGCGCCCCCCTGACCGCGCAGAGCGGGACGCCGCCCATCGGCCGGCCGGTTCACAACAGTCGTGTCCACGTCCTCGACGCTGGTCTACGTCCGGTCCCCGCAGGAGTGCCGGGCGAGCTGTACATCGCGGGCCAGGGCCTGGCCCGCGGCTACCTCGGACGGCGCGGGCTGACCGCCGAGCGCTTCGTCGCCGACCCGTACAGCACGACGGGGGAGCGGATGTACCGCACGGGCGACATCGCCCGCTGGACGGCGGACGGCGAACTCGACTACCTCGGCCGCGCCGACAACCAGGTCAAACTCCGCGGCTACCGCATCGAGCTCGGCGAGGTCGAGGCCGCGCTGAACGCCCACGGGACGGTCGACCGGGCCGCGGTTCTGATCCGGGAGGACCAGCCGGGTGTCGCCGTCCTGGTCGCCTACCTCGTGCCCGCCGCCGGCCTCACCACGGACCATGCGGAGCTGCGCCGGCATGTGGCCGAGGCACTGCCCTCGTACATGGTGCCGGGGGCCTTCGTCACCCTGGACACGCTCCCGGTCACCGTCAACGGCAAGCTCGACCGCGAGGCGCTCCCCGCCCCCGACTTCGGGGACCTCCTGGGCACCCGGGAGCCGCGCACCGTACAGGAAGAGGTCTTCTGCGACCTCTTCGCCGAGGTCCTGCGCCTCGAACGCGTCGGCGTCGACGGAAACTTCTTCGAGCTCGGCGGCGACAGCATCGTCTCCCTCCAACTCGTCAGCAAGGCGCACAAGGCCGGGCTGCTGATCAGGACGCGGGACGTCTTCGACTGCCAGACCCCGGCCGCCCTCGCCGAGGTCGCCGTGCCGGTCTCCGCGGTTGTCCACGAGTCGCCCGAAGCGGGACTCGGCCCGGTGCCGCTGACCCCGATCATGCACTGGCTACGGGAACTCGGCGGCCCGGCCGACGGTTTCCAGCAGGCCATGATGGTGCGGACCCCGCCCGGATGCGCCACCGAGCCGATGTCGGCCATGGTTCAGGCGCTGTTGGACCGGCACGACGTGTTGCGCGCCCGGCTGACCCGTCATGCCGGTGGCGAGTGGGAGCTGGAGGTGCGACCGCCCGGGAAGGTCCGGGCGGAGGACGTCCTGAGCCGCGTGGATGTGCATGACACGGACATCGCGGAGGAGGCGAGGGCCGCCCAACGGCGCCTGGACCCGGAATCCGGGGTGATGCTGCAAGCCGTCTGGTTCGACGCGGGTGCCGAATCGGCGGGCCGGCTTCTTCTCGTCATCCACCATCTGGTGGTCGACGGGATCTCCTGGCGCCTGCTGACGCCGGAGCTTCCGGAGCTCTACCGGGCCGCGGCCGAGGGACGTGACACGGGCCCGGGGGAGACGGGCACCTCCTTCCGGAGCTGGGCGCGGAATCTGGCCGAGGAAGCCGGGAAGCCGGGCCGGATCGAGGAACTGCCGCTCTGGGCGGCCATGCTCGGAGAACCCCGGCGGCCGCTGGGAAGCCGAGCGCTGGACCCGGTCCGGGACAAGGCCGCGACCGCCCGCAGGCTCACGCTCTCCCTGCCCGTGGAGCTGACCGAACCGCTCCTGACCCGGCTGCCGACCATCTACCACGCGGGGATCAACGACGTTCTGCTGGCGGCCTTCGCCATCGCCGCGGTCGACTGGCAGCGAGCACGCGGAGCGGGCCGCAGCGTCGTGTTCGACCTCGAAGGGCACGGCCGCGAAGAGCTCGGGGAGAACCTCGACGTCTCCCGTACGGTCGGCTGGTTCACCAGCATGTACCCGGTGCACCTCGATCCGCGGGTTCCGGACCGGGAGTGGCCCGACGTCCGGGCCGGCGGTCCCGCTCTCGGCCGGGTGCTCAAGGAGGTCAAGGAGCAGCTGCGGGCGATACCGGACAACGGCATCGGGTACGGGCTGCTGCGCTACCTCAACGAGGAAGCCGGTGCCGCGCTGTCCGCCCTGCCGGCACCGCAGATCAGCTTCAACTACCTGGGCCGTATCGCCATGGCGGACGGGGCCGGTGACGTGGCGGACTGGTCCGTACTGTCCGACGTGGACCTGGGCGACGGACGCGACCCGGACATGCCGGTCGGGCACGCGCTGGAGCTGAACGCGGTCACCCAGGACCAGGCGGACGGCCCGCGGCTGTCGGCCACCTGGTCCTGGCCTTCGGAGCTGTTCCGCGAGGACGAGGTGCGGGCGCTGGCCGAGGGCTGGTTCAAGGCGCTCGGCGCCCTGGTCGCCCATGCCGAGACGCCGGATGCGGGCGGATTCACTCCGTCGGACCTTCTGGTGGACCTCAACCAGAACGAGATCGACCTCCTGTCGGAGGAATGGGGTTTCTGAACCCGCCCGCACGGAGAACAGGGGAGCCGGGCCGCTCAGTGTGCGCGCGCGGCTTCCCTGCTCCTTCGCTTCGGTGACAGAAGCTTCACGAGCGGCCGCTCCACGGCCACGGTGAGCAGCCGGGCGAGGGCCAGGCTCACCGCGAGATCGAGGCAGACCACGCCGATCGCCTTGGGGACGGAGTAGAGCTCCTCTCCGAACTGCTGGAAGAAGAAGTTCATCACCGGCCAGTGGACGAGGAGGAAGGCGAAGGAGATGTCTCCGAGCCACTCCATGGGGCGGTTCGCGACGATGGACCGGTCGCCCCGCAGGTCGGCCGCCGCGAGGGAGCCGAGGAGCAGTGTCACCGGCACGATGGTCATGGCGACCAGCCGGTACTCCGCGGGGGTCTCCAGCGCGACGAAGTAGAGGACCGCGAGCAGGACCGCGAACGGCAGCGGACCCGGGCCGGTCCAGCGGCCGGCCATGACGATGCGGGCCACCAGGATGCCCAGGACGAACTCCAGCAGCCGGGTCACCGGGAAGATCTGGATGATCCAGAACGCGTCCGTCGAACCGGCGGGCGCGTTCGGCGCCATCCCGGCCTCGGCCGGTACGAGGGCGCGCACCACGGCGGGTATGGCGAAGACCACGGCCAGGACCGCGCCGACGCACCACCACAGGTGCTGGGCCTTGACGCGAGACATCGCCCGATGGAGTACGGGGAACAGCAGGTAGAAGAAGGCGACGCAGGCGAGCGACCAGCTCGGGGCGTTGGCGGCGCCGAAGATCTGGGGGTCGGGCGACCACGCCTGTAGGAGCAGGAGGCTCATGGCCCCCGTCTCGAAGGTCGTCGCGGAGCCGGCGAAGACGACCACGGCCACGGCGAACGTCAGCCAGTGCAGGGGGACGATCTTGGCAAGCCTGCGGCGCCAGAAGAGCAGGGGCGAGTCCTTCTCACGGTGGATCCAGGTGAGGATGAATCCGCCGAGCACGAAGAAGCAGGACAGTCCGACCTTGCCTATTCCGCCCAGATAGTGGCGGTACCACTGCGCGGCTTCGGGATCCGCGAAGGGGACGATGAGCGCGACGTGGCCGATGAACACGACGAGCATGAGAGGGAAGCGGATGCCGGTGAGGGAGGGCAGCCGGGGTCGTGAGGGGTCGGGGGACATGATGTCTGCTCCTGTGTGGGGGATGGTCAGGAGAGACCACAGGATGAGGAGGGGTGTCCCTCCGGTTGGAGGGACACCCTTGCGTCATGAGGCGTGAGCCTGTGACGCTGCTTCCTCGTCGTGGCCTCCCTGTCGGGGTGAAGGGATGGAGGGCAGGGGGTCCGTCGGCGGCTGCTCGGTCCGGCCGCGGGGGCCCGACAGCAGCTGGACGAGCGGACGTTCCACGCCGATGGTGAGCAGCCAGGCGAGGACGATGCTGACCGTGAGATCCAGCAGTGCGACGGCGATGAACTCGGATACCGAGTACATCCGTTGCTGGCCGAAGACCTTGGCGAAGAACATGATCACCGGCCAGTGGACCAGGAAGAACGCGAAACTGATGTCGCCCAGCCACTGCATGGGCCGGGTCGCGAGGAGGGACTTGCGCCCCGCGATGTCGGCCGCGGCGAGACTGCCGGCGAACAGGGCGACCGGGATGATCATCGCGGCGACGAGCCGGTATTCACGCGGTAGCTGGTAGGCGATGAAGAAGCCCACCAGGAGCAGCGCCGTGGCGGGCAGAGGCCGGGCGGCCCCGATCCACCGGCCGGAGATGACCAGGCGTGCCAGCAGAATTCCCAGGAGGAACTCCAGAACGCGCGACACGGGGAAGATCTGGATGAAGTAGAAGGCGTTCAGGGAGGACGCCGGCGACAGGGGGTGGATCATGGGGTCTGCGGGGACCACCGCTCGTACGACGACCGTGATGGAGATGATCGCGGCCACCACCGCGCCGGCGCACCACCACAGACGTCGCGCCGGAACGCGCCGCACGGCCCGGTGCAGGGCGGGAAAGAGCAGGTAGAAGAGGGCCAGGCAGGTCAGTGACCAGCTGGGGGCGTTCATGCTGCCGAAGATTTCGGGATCGATCGACCACGACGAGACCATCAGGAAGTTGAGAACGGCCGCCGTGCCGGAGACGGCCGGATAGGCGAAGATGGCCAGCGAGAGGCCGAAGGTCACCCAGTGCAGGGGTGCGATCCGTACGAACCTGCGCCGCCAGAACTGCAGTGCGGAATCGTGTTCGCGCGCGGTCCACACCAGCAGGAATCCGCTGATGAGGAAGAAGAGCGAGAGGCCGGCCTGGCCGATCCAGCCGGCCCAGGTGTAGTAGGTCTCTCCGGCCTCCGGTGAGCGGAGAGGGATCCCGAGGTGGATGTGGTTGAGGAATACCAGGAGTAGTGCTGGGAATCGGACTCCGGTGAGTGAACTCAGCCGGGAGCCCTTGGGTCTTTCCTTCGTCTCGGTCATCATCATTCCCCCGTTTCGTGGACTGGGTTCGGTGCGGACGGGATCGGGCAGCCGGATCGGTACGTCTGGACCGAGGGCCGCGGAGATACGACGAAACCCTGCAGGATGTGTTCTTGCAGGGTCTTCGTCGCAGAGAGTCCGGACAGCGTCCATGAGCGGTCGCGGTCCGGCCCCCTGCCGTTGTGGGGTGGAGTTACTGCTTCGACGCGGCCTTCTCGTAGGCGCGGATCGTCAGCGGAACCGCGACGACCAGCAGGGCCAGGGAGAGGGCCACGGCCATGGGGACCGCGTGCTGCATCGGGAACGCCGCGTCGGCGGGGACCGGCGGTGCGTTCCCGAACAGCTCCCGAGTGGCCTGGACCACGGAACTGACCGGGTTCCACTGGGAGATCGCCTGCATCCAGCCGGGCAGGCCGTCGAGCGGGATGAACGCGTTCGACAGGAACGCCAGCGGCATCACGATGATGGAGCCGAGGGCGTTCACCGCCGCGGCGTTGGCCAGCTTCAGGCCCAGCAGGGCACCGAGCCAGGAAGCGGCCAGCCCCAGGAGGAGCATCACGCCGAATCCGCCCAGGGCCGACGGAATGCCCTCGTGCACGCGCCAGCCGATCACATAGCCCGGCACCGTCATGAGCGCGAAGCTCCAGATGGTCAGGATCAGATCGTGGGTGGTCCGGCCGATGAGGACGGCGGAACGGGACATCGGCAGCGACCGGAAGCGGTCCATCAGCCCGTTGTCGAGGTCGGAGATCACGCCGAGGGCACTCAGGACCATGTTCCCGAGCACGACCTGGGCGAAGATGCCGGCCATGATGTAGTCCTGGTAGGACTGGCCGCCCGGCACCTCCATCGCGCTGCCGAAGAGATAGCCGAAGACCAGGACGAAGAGCACTGGCAGCAACGTGACACTCAGCAACTGCTGTGGTGTGCGCGTCAGATGCCGAAGGTGCCGGCCGATGAGGGCGGATGAGTGGACAAGGGTCTCGGTCATGCCGCTTTCTCTCCCTGAACGGTCTGCCGCTCTGCGGTGGGTCGGGCCCCCGGGCCTGTCTCGTCGTCGTCGGCTTCTTCGGGCGACACCGGCTGCCCGGTGAGCGCGAGGAAGACGTCGTCCATGGAGGAACGGCGGATCGCGAAGTCGACGGGCTCCACCGCCGCCTCCTTCAGCGCGGTGGTCACCGAGGCGAGGGTGTTCACCCCGCCTACCAGCGGTATGGAGACCGTCTTCGTCTTCTTGTCGATCGACGGGACCTCGGCGGAGGCCTGGCCGACAGCCCGCGTCGCGGCCGGAAGGTCGGCCTCCGTCGCCACGGACACCTCCAGGCGCTCGCCGCCGACCTTCCGCTTGAGCTCCTCCGGGGTGCCCTCGGCGATGAGCCCGCCCTGGTTGAGGACGGCGATCCGGTCGGCCAGCTGATCGGCCTCCTCCAGGTACTGCGTGGTCAGGAGAACGGACACCCCCTTGTTCACCTGCTCCCTGACCATGCCCCACAACAGCTTCCTGCTGGTCACGTCGAGGCCGGTGGTCGGCTCGTCGAGGAAGAGCACGGTGGGAGTGGTGACGAGGCTTGCGGCGAGGTCGAGCCGGCGCCGCATGCCGCCCGAGTACGTCTTGGCCTGCCGGTCGGCGGCATGCGTCAGGTCGAACTGCTCCAGAAGCTCTTCCGCCCTGGTGTGCGCCTTGCGCTTGCCCAGTCCCAGGAGAACACCGATCAGACGGAGGTTCTCCCGTCCGGTGAGCAGGGCGTCGACTGCCGCGTACTGCCCGGTCAGACCGATACGGCGACGGATCTCGCGCTTGTCCTTGGCGAGGTCGAACCCGGCGACCGTGACTTTCCCGCTGTCGTACGGCAACAGCGTGGCGAGGATACGCACGATCGTGGTTTTCCCCGCACCGTTCGGACCGAGCAGTCCCAGCACCTCGCCCTTGGCGACGGACAGGTCGATGCTGTCCAGCACCACATTGTCCGCGTATTTCTTGCGGAGTCCTTCCGCAGAGATCGCTGTCTCCATATCCGTCCACTTCCACATCGGGGATTGGCCAAGCGTTACGGGCATTTCTGCTCATCAAAGGGGCGGCCGGAGGACCGCCGCAAGGGAGGAGTCAGCTAGCTGCCACGGGCGGCCCGCCGAGAGACCGGAGCCGGTCGTGGACCAGGCGGCCGATCTCCGAGACGGCGCCCGGCGACATCATGTCGTTGTGCGTCGCGGCCAGGGGGTGGGTGTCGATGCCCCCGCCGACGTACGGGCTCCACTTGTCGACCATGCGCTGCTCGGCCTCCTCACCGTGTTCGGTGGTCGAGACGACCACCGTCATGCCGCCCCGCAGCTTCTTGGGACGGAATTCCGTCACGATGCGGTAGTTGTTCTTCATCACCTCGGCGAACGCGTCGATGTGATGCGGTTCGAGGCTCCCCAAGGCGCTGTCCCGGCTGCTGACCATTTCCATGACCTGGGCGTACTCGAATACGACGTCCTCACCGATGGAATCGACATCGAATCCCGCGACCATCAGCAGTGCGCGGAAGACGATCTGCTCGGTGTATTCGGGCTGATCGGCGCCGAAGTACTCCTCGAACGGAATCTGGTCGAGGTTGACCAGAAGGCCGATCTCCTCTCCCGCGTCCTGGAGCTGGGTGGCGATCTCGTAGGCGGTCAGCGCACCCATGGACCAGCCGATGAGGTGGTACGGGCCGTGCGGCTGGACCGTACGGATCTGCTCGATGTAGTCCGCGGCCATCTCCGGTACGCTCCGGGCCAGTTCGTCGCCCGGCTTGAAGCCGCGTGCCTGTAGGCCGTAGACGGGGTACTCGGCGCGGATGTGCTTCAGGAACTCGCCGTATCCCCAGGCGAGCCCGCCCGTGGCGTGCACCGCGAACAGGGGCGGCTTCTCCCCGTCGGCGCGGAGCGGCAGCAGGCCTTCGAAGCCGTCGCTCGACGACCCGGAGCCGAGGCTCTCGACGAGCGATGCCACGGTGGGCGTCTCGAAGAGGGCGCGGTTGCTGATCTTGACGCCGAGGACCGAGCGGATCCGGCTGGTGAGCTGAAGGGAGACGATGCTGTCGCCGCCGAGCTCGAAGAAGTTGCCGTCGATGCCGACCCGTTCCAGGCCCAGGGCCTCTGCGAACAGACCGCACAGCAGCTCCTCCCGGGGCGCGCGCGGACCGCGCGACCCCGCCAGCTCCCCGAGATCGGGGGCAGGCAGCGCCTTGTGGTCGAGCTTTCCGTTGGGCGTCACCGGCAGCGCGTCGAGCCGTACGAAGGCGGCCGGCACCATGTACGAGGGCAGGGACGCCGCCAGGTGCCGGCGCAGCTCCGCCTGATCGGCGGCCCCCTCGTCCCCGGCCACCGTGTAGGCCACCAGCGCGGGCTCGCCGGTCTGCTGCGCCCGGACGGTGACCACGGCCTGCGCCACCCGGCCGTGGGAGAGCAGCGCGGACTCGATCTCTCCCAGCTCGATGCGGAAGCCGCGGATCTTCACCTGGTTGTCCGCGCGCCCCAGGTACCTGATCTCCCCCTCTGCCGTCCAGCGGGCCAGGTCGCCGGTCCGGTACATCCGCTCGCCCGGACCGCCGAACGGGCAGGCGACGAACCGTTCCGAGGTCAGCGGGGTCCGGCCGAGATAGCCACGTGCCAGGCCGGCGCCGGCGATGTACAGCTCACCGGCGACTCCGGCCGGGACCGGGCTCAGACCCGAGTCCAGGATGTACACCCGGCTGTTGTGCACCGGACGCCCGATCGTCGGAGTGCCCGTGCCGGCCGTCAGCGGTTGGCCGATCGTGGCCGCGACGGTGGACTCGGTCGGACCGTAGGCATTCACCATCCGGCGGTCCGGAGCCCACCGGTCGACGAGTTCCGCCGAGGTGGCGTCACCGCCGACCACCAGGGACCGGAAAGCGGGGAAGCCGCCGGCCGGTACCGATGCCAGCGCCGCGGGCGGAATCAGCGCGTGCGTCACCTCGAGTTCCAGCAGCACCTCGGCCAGGACGTCCCCGGCCAGCGGCCCCGGGGGCGGGACCACGAGCGTGGCGCCCGCCGCGTACGTCATGCAGATCTCCAGCACCGACGCGTCGAAGCTGGGTGACGCGTACTGCAGTACCCGGCTGTCCCCGGTCACGTCGAACCGCTCCACCTCCACGGCCGCGAAGCTGGCCAGCCCGTGGTGGGTGACCACGACGCCCTTGGGGCGGCCGGTCGAACCGGACGTGTAGATGAGGTACGCGGGCTGTGCCGTGTGGATCGGCACCGCCGGGTTGTGCGTCGGGTGCCCGGAGAGATCGGCGTCGTCCAGGAGGAGGCGCGGTGCGCCACCGCCCTCCGGAAGCCGCCCGGCGTGCTCCGTGTCGGTGATGACCAGCACCGGGGCCGCGTCATCGAGGATGTAGGCGATGCGTTCGGCCGGATAGTCCGGGTCCACCGGCAGATAGGCGGCGCCGGCCTTCACCACGGCGAGCTGCGCCACCGCGATGTCCACCGAGCGGGGCAGCGCGAGGGCGACGACGCACTCGGGCCCCACACCGCGTTCGACCAGGGCGTGCGCGAGCCGGTTGGCGCGCTCGTTCAGCTCCGCGTAGGTGAGCCTGAGATGCCCGGCGTCCACGGCGACCGCCGACGGGGTGCGGGACACCTGGGCCTCGAAGAGCCCGGGCAGGGTGACCGGTTCGACGGGCCGCTCGGTGTCGTTCCACTCGACCAGAATCGTCCGCCGCTCCTGCGGGGTGAGGACGTCGACACCTGCGACAGCGCGCGCGGGATCGGCGGTCACCACGTCGAGGAACCGCTCCAGCCGCACGGCCAGCGCCTCGACCGTCTCCGGGTCGAAGAGCTCCAGCGCGAACTCGATGCTGCCCTCGATGCCCGCCGGGGCGCCGTCCGGGCCCAGCCGCTCGCCGAACTGGAACGACAGGTCGAACTTGGCGACGTCCGTGCCCGTCGGGTACGGGATCATCCGGGCCCCGGGCACCTCGGTCTGCACGGTCGCGTTGTTCTGGAACACCAGCATGACCTGGAAAAGGGGGTGCCTGGCCATGGAACGGACCGGGTTGAGCTCCTCCACCAGGCGCTCGAAGGGCACGTCCTGGTGGGCGTAGGCGGCCAGGTCGGTCGCCCTGGCCTGTTCGACGAGCTCGCGGAAGGACGGATTGCCCGAGAGGTCGGTGCGCAGGACCAGCGTGTTGACGAAGAAGCCGACGACATCGTCCAGCGCCTCGTCGGTGCGGCCCGCGATCACGCTGCCGAGCGGGATGTCGTCCCCGGCGCCCAGCTTGCCCAGCAGGGCCGCGACCGCGGCCTGCATCACCATGAACACACTCGCACCGCACGCGTGCGCCAGGTCCACCACCCGCTGATGGATGTGCGCGGGCAGCCGCAGCGGAATCGTCCGGCCCCGGTAGTCCACCACCGGCGGCCGGGGCCGGTCCATGGGCAGCGGTATCTCCTCCGGGAGATCCGCCAGCGCCGCACGCCAGTAGTCCAGCTGTCCGGCCAGCGCGCCGGCCGGATCGCTCTCCTCGCCCAGCACCTGCCGCTGCCACAGCGTGTAGTCCGCGTACTGGACCGGCAGCGGTTCCCACTCCGGTGCCGCCCCGGACAGCCGCGCCCGGTAAGCCGTCGCCACATCCCGTGCCAGGGGCGTCAGCGACCAGCCGTCGCCCGCGATGTGGTGCACCACGATCAGCAGCACGTGCTCGTCGGCGGAGACCCGGAAGAGCCGCGCCCGCAGCGGGATGTCCCGCGCCAGGTCGAAGCCCTCCCGGGCCGCGGCGCCCACCGCGCCGTCCAGTTCCTCCGAGGACACCACCGTGACCGGCAGCTCCAGGGCGGTCGCCGTGGAGCTGAGGATGTCCTGGCGGGGGCGGCCGTCGGTGTCGGGGAAGACCGTCCGCAGACTCTCGTGACGGTCCACCACATCGCGCAGCGCGGCCTGGAGGGCAGCGGGGTCCACGTCGCCGAGCAGCCTGGTGGCGAGCGGAATGTTGTACGCGGCGTTCGGCCCCTCGAAGCGGTTGAGGAACCACAGCCGCCGCTGGGCCGGCGACAACGGGATCTCCGCCGGACGCCGCATCACGCCCAGCGCCTGACGGGAGCCGTCGGCGGTGTCCAGGCGCTGCGCGAGCCCGGCGACGGTCGGCTGTTCGAAGATCTCGCGCACCGCGAGTTCGACGTCGAACACCGTACGGACGCGGCTGACCAGGCGGGTGGCGAGGAGGGAGTGGCCCCCGAGCTGGAAGAAGCTGTCGTCGATTCCTACGGTCTCCAGGCCGAGGATCTCCGCGAAGAGCGTGCAGAGGACCTCCTCACGCGGGTTCCGGGGGTCGCGGGACGAGGCCAGGCTGCCGAAGTCGGGCGCGGGCAGGGCCTTGCGGTCCAGCTTTCCGTTCGGCGTCAGCGGGAACGACTTCAGTACCACGAAGGCCGAGGGCAGCATGTATTCCGGAAGCGTCAGCGCCGCCCGGCTCCGCAGCTCGTCGGCGTCCGGCTCCTCATCGCTCCGCGCGGGCACGACGTAGGCCACCACACGCTTGTCGCCCGGCCGGTCCTCCCTGACCAGCGCCGTGACCTGGCCGACGGCCGGATGGGCGGCGACGGCGCTCTCGATCTCGCCCAGTTCGATCCGGAAACCGCGGATCTTCACCTGGTGATCGACGCGGCCCACGAATTCCAGCTGTCCGTCCGGCCGCCACTTCACCAGGTCGCCGGTGCGGTACATCCGCTCGCCCGCGGTGCCGAAGGGGCTGGCGACGAAGCGCTCGGCGGTCAGGCCCGGCCGACCGCGGTACCCGTGTGCGACTCCCTCTCCCGCGATGTAGAGCTCTCCCGGTATGCCCGCCGGCATCAACCGCAGCCCGGCGTCCAGCACATACACCTGGGTGTTGGCGATGGGACGCCCGATGGACGGGTCGCCCTCGGCGAAGACCTCGGCGGCGGCGGACCAGATGGTCGTCTCCGTCGGGCCGTAGAGGTTGACGACCCGGGAACCGAGCTCGGCCATCGCCCGGGCCAGCGGGGCGGGCAGTGCCTCCCCGCCGACCAGCATGTGCAGGCCGCGCACGGCTTCGGGGCGCTCGGTGACCAGACTCTGCCAGAGCGAAGGGGTCGCCTGCAGGATGGTCGCCCCCGTGCTCCTCACCAGCTCGGCGAGGAGCGCGGTGTCCCGGACCTCGTCCGAGGCGGCGATCACCACCGACGCTCCGCAGACCAGCGGCAAATACAGCTCAAGTCCCGCGATGTCGAACGCCACCGTCGTCACGGCGAGCAGCCGGTCGGACGGCTGCGGAGACACCCGCTCACGCATGGCGAAGAGGAAGTTGACCAGGTTCCCGGCCGACACCACGACACCCTTGGGCCGGCCCGTGGAACCGGAGGTGTAGATGGCGTACGCCGGGCTCGCGGGCGAGAGCGGACCGGTCCGCTCCACGGCGGCCAGGTCCTCCCCCGAGAGGGCCGCCAGAGCGGCCTGCGTGGTCCCGTCGTCGACGACGACCAGGTCGGAGGGGTCCACCGGCAGTCCCGTCGCCGTGCTCGTGCCGGCGATCACACAGACGGGCCGCGCGTCCGAGAAGATGTACGAGACCCGGTCCGCCGGGTAGTCCGGATCGATCGGCAGGTACGCCGCGCCGGTCTTGGCCACCGCGAGCAGAGCGATCGGCAGCTCCGCGGTCCGCGGCAGGGCCACCGCCACGTAACTCCCCGGTCCGACCCCGCGGGCGATCAGGAGCCGTGCCAGCCGATTGGCCCGGGTGTTGAGCTGCGCGTAGGACAGGCGTGTGCCGCCGGACAGCAGCGCGTCGGCGTCGGGTGTCCGCGCGGCCTGGGCCTCGAACAGCTCCGCGAGGACCTCGTCGGGCACGTCGCGGGCCGTGTCGTTCCAGTCGACGAGCTGCCGGCGGCGCTCGGCGTCGGACAGCACATCGAGCTCGCGCACCGGACGCAGCGGATCGGTCATCGCCTCGGCCACCCGCAGCAGGTGACCGAGGACGCGTTCGGCGGCTTCCGGAGCGAAGACATCGCCGCGGTAGTCCGCCCGCACCAGCAGCCGTTCGCCCATCGGCATCACCGTGACGCCGATCGGGTAGTGCGTGGCGTCGAGGGGCTCGGTGCCCCGAACCGTCAGATCGCCGAGCGACTGGGCCATCGCCTCGTTGTCCACCGGGTAGTTCTCGTACACGAGGATCGTGTCGAAGAGCTCGCCCAACCCGGTCATCTCCCGGATGTCGGTGAGCCCCACGTGCTGGTGGGCCATCAGCTCGGACTGCTGGTCCTGGACGCGGCGCAGGAGGTCGCCCACCGTTTCGGCGGGGTCGAGCCGGACCCGTACCGGCAGGGTGTTGATGAACAGCCCCACCATCGACTCGATGTTCGGGATCTCCGGCGGCCGGCCCGACACCGTGGTGCCGAACACCACGTCGTCCCGGCCGGTCAGGTGCCCCAGGGTGATGGCCCAGGCGACCCCCATGAGCGTGTTCAGCGTGACGCCGTGTTCACGGGCCCTCTCACGCAGGGCCACCGCGAACTCCGGTGACAGCTCCCGCGAGATCCGCTCCGGGACGACCGGCAACCGCCCGGGGTCCACCGGCGCCAGCAGCGTCGGCTCGTCGAGGCCGTCGAGCGCCCGGGTCCACGCCTCCGCGGCAGCACCGCGGTCCTGCTTGGCCAGCCAGACGAGGTAGTCCCGGTAAGGGGCCACCCGGGGTAGAGCGGAGTCGTCCCCCTGCGCGGCGTACAGCTCGAACAACTCTCCCAGCAGCACCGGGTAGGACCAGCCGTCCAGCAGGATGTGGTGGTTGGTGATCGTGAAGAGGTGCTGCCCCTCACCGAGGGCGACCAGACTGAACCGCACCAGCGGGGGAGCGGTCAGATCGAAGCGCCGGTTGCGGTCCTCGTCCAGGTGACGGGCCAGCTCGGCCTCACGGCGCGATGGAGACAGACCACTGAGGTCGAGCTCGGACCACGGCAGCCTCACCTCGGCCGGGATCACCTGGACGGCCTCCCCGTTGTCCAGAGTCCGGAACCCGGCCCGCAGGTTGGCGTGGCGCTTGAGGAGGGCGTCCGCGGCCGCCCGGAGCGCCGCGCCGTCCAGCTCACCGCCGATCTCGAAGGAGAACTGGACGGTGTAGACGTCGTAGCCCTGCTGGTCGTAGAGGGCGTGGAAGAGCAGACCTTCCTGGAGCGGGGCGAGCGGCAGAACGTCCGCCAGCTTCGGCTGCCCGGCCTCCAGTTCGTCGATCTCGCTCTGCGCCAGCCGGACCAGCGAGAGGTCGGACGGCGTGTGGCCGCCCGTACCCGGCCCTTCGGCGTGCGTGACGATCGCCCGCAGGGCGCGGAACCAGGTCTGGGCCAGGTCCCGCACCTCGTCCTCGTCGAACAGCTCCCGCGGCCAGGACCAGTTGGCGACCAGGGACGGCCCCTGGGGCGTCTCCCGTGCCATCGAGTTGAGCGTCAGCGCGTGGGTCAGCGGCATCTGGGGGTCGGCGGCTCCGCCCAGCCCGCTCCCGGAGTCGCCTTCCTCCTCGGAGGCCGAACCGCCCAGCCTGCCCAGGTAGTTGAAGCTGATCTGGGGGGTGGGGAGGGCGGCGAGGGTGGGTGCGGTGTCGGGGTTGAGGTGGCGGAGTAGGCCGTAGCCGGCGCCGTTGTCGGGCAGGGCCCTGAGCTGTTCCTTGATGCTCTTGACGGCGTTGCCGACGGCGGGGCCGCCGGTCCATACGTCCTCCCAGGCGTCTTCGGTGACGCCGGGGGAGAGGTGTACGGGGTAGAGGCTGGTGAACCAGCCGATGGTGCGGGAGATGTCGGTGCCGGGGACGAGTTCCTCACGGCCGTGCCCCTCCAGGTCGATCAACGCGCTGGAGCAGTCGCGGCCCCGCCGCCGCTGCCAGTCCGTCACCGCCAGTGCGAAGCCGGTGAGCAGTACGTCGTTGACGCCCGCGTGGAACGCCGCGGGCACCTGGGACAGCAGCGCCCGCGTGATGTCGGCGGGCAGCGAGACCGACAGGCCCCCGGACGTCGCCACGACGTCACGGCGCGCGTCGAGCGGGCGGGAGCCGAGCAGGGGATCCTCGCCCTGGAGCATGGCGGTCCAGATGTCCAGCTCGCCGGTACGCTCCCCGGCCGCCCGCACCAGCCCGTCGGCCCAGGCGCGGAACGAGGTGCCCACCGGCTCCAGGTCCGGCTCACGGCCGGCCGAGACCGCCTCGTACGCGGCGACGAGATCGGGCATCAGGATGCGCCAGGACACTCCGTCCACGACGAGGTGATGCGCCATGAAAAGAACCTGCCCGGGAGCGTCGGGCCCCGCGTCGTGCCACACCACCTGCACCATCACCCCGTCGCCGGGGGACAGCCGCTCCTGGGCGGCCTGCGCGGCCTCGCTCAGAGGCACGGCACGCGCGTCGGCCCGCCGCACGACATCCTCGGCCCGGACAGCGCCCCGGGGGGGAACCTCCAGCGACCAGGTGCCGTCCGGCGTCCTGTCCAGCCGCAACCGCAGCGCGTCGTGGTGGTCGAGCACCCCCTGGAACGCCTTGGTCAGCGTCCCGAGGTCGTAGTCGCCCGGGACCTGCATCATCATGGCTTGGTTGAACCCGTCCACGGGACCGCCGGTCTCCCGCAGATGGTGAATGATCGGCGTCAGCGGCACCGCGCCCGTCGCGCTGTCCGGCCCGGACCCTTCGGAGGTGCTGCTCCCCGCCTCGTCGGAGAGCTGTGCGGAGGCGGCCAGCGCCTCCACGGTCCGCAGCTGGAAGACGTCACGGGGCGTGAGAGCCAGTCCCGCACGGCGGGCCCGGCTGACGAGCTGGATCGAGATGATGCTGTCGCCACCGAGCTCGAAGAAGCTGTCGTCGATACCGACCTCCGGCAGGCCGAGAACCTCCGCGAACAGCCCGCAGAGCAGTTCCTCGCGCGGGGTGCGCGGGCCGCGGCCGACGACCTGGCGGCTGAAGTCGGGTGCGGGCAGTGCCTTGCGGTCCAGCTTCCCGTTGGCGGTCATCGGCAGGGCGTCCAGGACGACGAACGCCGACGGCACCATGTACTCCGGCACCCGGTCCGACACATGGGCGCGCAGCACCTCGGTGTCGGCGCTCCGGCCGGCCGGGACGACATAGGCGACGAGGCGCTTGACGCCGGGCTGGTCCTCCCGCACCACCACCGCGCTGTGCGCGACCGACCGGTGGCCCGTCAGCACCGAGTCGATCTCGCCGAGCTCGATGCGGAAGCCGCGGATCTTCACCTGGTCGTCCGCGCGCCCCAGGTACTCCAGCAGCCCGTCGGCCGTGCGGCGCACGACATCGCCGGTACGGTACATCCGCTCGCCCGGGACGCCGTACGGGTCCGCCACGAACCGCTCGGATGTCAGCGCCGAGCGCCCGAGATAGCCGCGAGTCACCTGCGGTCCCGCGATGTACAGCTCGCCCGCCATGCCCGCGGGAAGCAGCCGCAGCCGGCTGTCGAGGACATAGGCCCGGGTGTTCCCCAGCGCCCTGCCGATCAGGGGCTTCTCGCTCTCCGCGAAGGGGAGGCAGAGGGTGACGACGGTGCATTCGGTCGGGCCGTAGTAGTTGAAGGCGGATACGTCGGGCAGTTCCCGCATCTCCTGCCAGAGAGCGTCGTCGGTCGCCTCGGCGCCGATCTCCAGCAGACGCGGGCGGTGCTCGGCGGCATCCATCAGCCCGGCCGCCAGCAGCTGCCGCAGATAGGTCGGCGTGGAGAAGACGAAGTCGAGGCGCTGCTGCCGCACGTAGCCGACCATCTGCTCCGGGTCCCGGCGCACCTCGTCGTCGATGACGTGCAGCTCATGGCCGTCCAGCATCCAGATCAGACCGTTGACCGACGCGTCGAAGGTGAAGGCCGCCGTGACACCGGCGCGCACCCGCCGGTCACCCAGCGCCTGTGACCCGGGCCGGAAGAGCTGGGCCCGCTGACTGTGGAAGAGGCTCACGGCGTTGCGGTGCTCGACCGCCACACCCTTGGGCCGGCCCGTCGAACCCGAGGTGTAGATCACGTACGCGAGGTGGTCGGCCCCCACCGGGGCGATCCGGTCGGCCTGGACGAGGTCCTTGTCCGGCAGACCGGCCAGGGCCCGCTCGACCGCGGGGTCGTCCAGGACGACCCGTGGTGTCCCGGCCGCCACGTCGGGCAGACCCGCCGCGGTGCCGTGATGCGTGATCAGGCACGCCGGAGCAGCGTCGTCGAAGAGGTACGCCACCCGGTCGGCCGGGTACTCCGGGTCCAGGGGCAGATACCCGGCGCCCGACTTGAGCACCGCGTACAGGGCCACGACCAGGTCCGCCGAGCGGGGCAGCGAGAGCGCCACGACCCGCTCGGGCCCGGCCCCCCGCTCGACGAGCAGTCGGGCCATGCGGTTGGCGCGGCCGTTGAGCTCCGCGAACGTCAGCCGCTCCGTGCCGCACACCAGAGCCGTGGCGTCCGGGGTGAGTGCCGCCTGCGACTCCAGCAGGCCGTGCAGCGTCTCCTCGGCCGGCAACTCCAGCACGGGTCCCGTGCTCTGCGCCAGCAGCAGCGCGTTCTGCTCGGGGGAGCCGAACTGCCGCAGCCCGACCGGACGCTCGGCGTCCTCGTCGACCGTGCTGAGAAGAAGCACGAGGCTGTCGGCGAGAGACCGCGCCAGCGCGGGATCCAGCACATCCGGCTGGTAGGCCAGGGCGAGTTCCATGGTCTCGCCGACGAGTACGGCGATGGTGAGCGGGTAGTGCGTGTCGTCGCGGTTCTCGCTCGCCACGATGCCGAGCGCACCGGAGGACTTCTGGAGGCTCTGCGAGTCGACCGGGAAGTTCTCGAAGACGAGGATCGAGTCGAAGAGTTCGCTGTGCCCGCTCAGTCGCTGGATCTCGTTGAGCCCCAGGTGCTGGTGAGGCATCAGCTCCGACTGCTCGTCCTGGATCCGGGCCAGCAGATCGTTCAGGCTCTCGGAGGGATCGATGCGGACCCTGACCGGCAGGGTGTTGATGAACAGACCCACCATCGACTCGACCCCGGGGATGTCGGCCGGACGGCCCGAGACCGTCGCACCGAACACCACGTCGTCGCGGCCGGCCAACCGCCCCAGCACCATGGCCCAGGCCGCCTGGACCACGGTGTTGACCGTCACCCCCGCCCGCCGGGCGGCCCGGCCGAGCGCCGCGGTCCGCTCGGCCGACAGTTCCACGGTGAGCTGCCCCCGGCTGAGCGAGGTGCTCCGGCTTCCGGTGGCGAGCAGCGAGGGCCCGTCGAGGCCCGCCAGGGAATGCCGCCAGGCCGCTTCGGCGGCCGGGCGGTCCTGCCGGTCCAGCCAGCCGAGGTACTCGCGGTACGGCGTCACACGAGGCAGCCCGGAATCGTCACCGCCGGTGCCGTAGAGCTCGAACAGCTCGCCCAGAACACGGGCGAACGACCATCCGTCCAACAGGATGTGATGGTGCGTCACCAGGAACCGGTAGCGGTCCTGCCCGACCCTGATGAGGGTGAAGCGCACCAGCGGAGGACGGGCCAGGTCGAACCGGCGGGCGCGGTCCTCGGCGATCAGCCGGTCCAGTTCCCGTTCGCGTTCGGCGTCGGACAGACCACGCAGATCGGCATCGGCCCACGGCAGTTCCACTTCGCGGGAGATCAGCTGGACCGGTTCGCCGTTCTTACGGGGCCGGAATCCGGCTCGCAGACTCGCGTGCCGGCGCAACACGCCGGCAGCGGCCCGGCGCAGGGCTTCCGCGTCCAGCTCACCCTCGATCGCGAAGCTGAGCTGGATGGTGTAGACGTCGGCGTCGTCCTCGTCGTACATCGAGTGGAACAGCAGCCCCTGCTGCATGGGCGAGAGCGGGAGAACATCTTCGAGACCGGACTTCGTCATTGCGTTTTCCTTCGGCATCAGTGATCTCCGCTCAGAGCAGGAAGTCGTCTTCGAACTCGGCGATCTCGTCCTGCGACAGGCCTCCGAGCGAGAAGTCGGAGGCGGTGCGACCGCCGGCGTCCGGCCCTTCGGCGTGCGTGACGATCGCTTCCAGGGCCCGGAACCAGCTCTCCGCCAGGTCGCGTACGTCTTCCTCGTCGATCAGTTCCCGCGGCCAGGACCAGCCGGCCGTCAGGGTGGGCCCGTCGGGTCCGTCGATCGCCGCGGCACTGAGGACGAACGCGTACCTGAGCCGCATGCCGTCGTCGCTGCCGCCGCTCACCCCGCTGTCCGCCTCGGGAGCGGGGGACCAGGCGGTCGTCCCGCCGGAGCCGCCCTTCTTGCCGGCCAGTTCGAAGCGGCCCAGGTAGTTGAAGCTGATCTGGGGGGTGGGGAGGGCGGCGAGGGTGGGTGCGGTGTCGGGGTTGAGGTGGCGGAGGAGGCCGTAGCCGGCGCCGTTGTCGGGCAGGGCCCTGAGCTGTTCCTTGATGCTCTTGACGGCGTTGCCGACGGCGGGGCCGCCGGTCCGGATCTCTTCCCAGGCGTCTTCGGTGACGCCGGGGGAGAGGTGTACGGGGTAGAGGCTGGTGAACCAGCCGATGGTGCGGGAGATGTCGGTGCCGGGGACGAGTTCCTCACGGCCGTGCCCCTCCAGGTCGATGAGCGTCCCGGTGGTGTTCTGCCCGCGGCGACGTCGCCAGTCGGCGACGGCCAGTGCGAAGCCGGTGAGGAGGATGTCGTTGACACCCGCGTGGAAGACGGCGGGAACGGTGGTGAGCAGAGGCTCGGTGAGATGAGGGGGAAGTTCCACGGAGAGCGCGCGACTGGTGGCCGCGGTATCCCGGTCCGGGTCGAGAGGACGGTTGCCGAGCAGCGGGTCCTCGGCCCCGAGCATGGCGGTCCAGGTGTCCAGCTCCGCGGTGCGCGCCTCGGTGGAGGCGGCCTCGACCAGCCCCTGGGCCCAGCCGCGGTAGGAGGTTCCGGGCTGTCCGAAGTCGGGCTCGCGTCCGGCCTCGGCCGCATCGTGCGCGGTGGCGAGATCCGGGAGGAGTATGCGCCAGGAGACTCCGTCCACGACCAGGTGGTGCGCCATCAGGAGCAGGCGCCCTTCGACGCCCGGACCACCGTCGAACCAGACGGCCTGGAGCACGACACCGTCGTCGGGCGCGAGTGCGTCCTGAGCCGGCTTGGTCTCCTTCGCCATCAGGCTGCGCAGTTCGCCGCCGTGGACGCCGGCGGTGTCGACGCGGCGCAGGATCCACGCGGCGTCGACGTCACCCTTGGGCCGGACGGTGAACGTCCATGGGCGGCCCTCGGTCCGCGTGGTCCGCAGGCGCAGGATGTCGTGGTGGTCGATGAGGGACTGGAGCGTCGTGGTGAGTGTCTCCACGGTGGCGGTGGCGGGCGTCCGGACGACCATGGCCTGGTAGAAGCCGTCGATCTCGCCGCCTGCCTCGGACAGCCAGTGGATGATCGGCGTCGCCGGGAGGTCACCGGTCCCCGCTTCGGGGTCGTTCGGGGTGTCGACCGCGCTGCCGTCGGAGGCCACCGCGATGGCGGCGAGCGCCTCGACGGTGCGCTGCTGGAAGACGTCACGCGGTGTGAAGACGAGCCCGGCCGCACGGGCGCGGCTGACCAGCTGGATGGAGACGATGCTGTCGCCGCCGAGGTTGAAGAAGTTGTCGTCGATGGTGACGGTGTCGAGGTTGAGGGTTTCGGCGAAGAGGGTGCAGAGCAGTTCTTCGCGGGGGTTGCGGGGGCTGCGGCCGACGACTTGGCGGCTGAAGTCGGGTGCGGGGAGGGCTTTGCGGTCCAGCTTCCCGTTCGCGGTGAGGGGGAGTTCGGTGAGTGTGATGAATGCTGCGGGGATCATGTGGTCGGGGAGGTGGGTGGCTGCGTGGGTGCGTAGTTGGTCGGGGTGGGGGGTGTGTCCGGGGGTGGGGAGGGTGTAGGCGATGAGTTGTTTGTTGCCGGGTTGGTCTTCGCGGAGGAGGACGGTGGTGTGGGTGATGTGGGGGTGGGTGGTGAGTGCGGTTTCGATGTCGCCGAGTTCGATGCGGAAGCCGCGGAGTTTGATCTGGTCGTCGCTGCGGCCTTGGTATTCGATGGTGCCGTCGGTGGTCCAGCGGGCGATGTCGCCGGTGCGGTACATGCGTTCGCCGGTGGTGCTGTGGGGGTTGGCGGTGAAGCGTTCGGCGGTGAGGGCGGGGCGGTGGGTGTAGCCGTGGGCGAGTTGGATTCCGGCGAGGTAGAGCTCTCCGGGGACGCCGACGGGGACGGGGCGCAGGGCGTTGTCGAGGATGTAGGTGCGGGTGTTCCAGATCGGCCGCCCGATCGGAACACCACCACCACTGCCACTACTACTGCCACCACTACTGCCACTGCCACTGCCACTGCTTCCACTGCCACCACTACTGGTGGTGTCACTTCCACTGCTGCTGGTGGTGGTGGTGTGGTGGGCGGTGACGTCGACGGCGGCTTCGGTGGGGCCGTAGAGGTTGTGGAGTTGGGTGGTGGGGAGTTGGGTGTGGAAGCGGTGGGCGGTGTCGGTGGGGAGGGCTTCGCCGGAGGAGATGATCCGGCGCAGGGTGGTGCAGTGGGGGGTGGTGGGTTCGGTGAGGAAGGCCTGGAGCATGGAGGGCACGAAGTGGGCGGTGGTGATGCCGGTGTTCTGGATGAGGGTGGTGAGGTAGGCGGGGTCTTTGTGGCCTTCGGGGCGGGCGAGGACGAGGGTCGCGCCGGTGCGCAGGGGCCAGAAGAATTCCCAGACGGAGACGTCGAAGCCTGAGGGTGTTTTCTGCAGGACCCGGTCGGTGGTGTCGAGTTGGTAGGTGTCCTGCATCCAGGCGAGGCGGTTGTTGATCGCGTCGTGTCCGACCACGACGCCCTTGGGGCGTCCGGTGGAACCGGATGTGAAGATCACGTAGGCGGGTGCGTTCGGTGCGACTGTCACGTCGGGGCGGTGTGCGGGGTGTTCGGTGCCCCGGCCCTGGTCGGTGTCCAGCAGGAGCTGGGGCACTGGTGTTGTGGGCAGTTGCGGGGCGGTGTTGGTGGTGGTGAGGAGGAGTGCGGGGGTGGCGTCCTGGAGGATGGTGCTGATGCGGTCGGCGGGGTAGTCCGGGTCGACCGGTACGTACGCGGCGCCCGCTTTCAGGACGGCGTAGAGGGCGGTGACCAGTTCCACGGAGCGGGGGGCGGCGACCGCGACGAACGTTCCCGGCCCCACTCCCCGGGCCACCAGTGCGTGGGCGAGCTGGTTCGCCCGGGTGTCCAGTTCCGCATATGTGACAGCCTGGTCCTCGAAGAGAACAGCCGGTGCGTCCGGGGTGCGGGCCACTTGTTCCTCGAACCCGGAGACCAGGGTTCCCGGTGTCACCGTGTGGTCGGTCGCGTTCCATCCCTCGACCACCCACCCACGCTCCACCGCGGACAGCACGTCCAGCTCACCGACCCGTACCCGCGGATCGGCCGCGACCGCCTTCAGCAACCGCACCAGACCCGCCGCCAGCCGACGCGCCGTCTCCTCGTCGAACAGATCCCGGGCGAACTCCAGCCGCCCCGACACACCCGCGGCACCACCCTCCCCATCCCGCAACTCCACGAGCCGGAAGAAGAGGTCGAAGCGGGCGCTCCCGGTGTCCATCAGCTCGGACTCGGCTTCGAGCCCCGCCAGATCCAGCCGCGAACCATCGCTGCTCTGTACGTCGAGCGCGGTTTGGAACAGCGGGTGCCGGGCCAGCGACCTGGCCGGATTGATCTCCTCCACCAGCCGCTCGAAGGACAGGTCCTGATGCGCGTACGCCGCCAGGTCGCTCTCGCGTACCCGGTCCAGCAGTTCGCGGAACGTCGGATCCCCCGACGTGTCCGTACGCAGCACCAGCGTATTGACGAAGAACCCGACCAGATCGTCCAGCGCCGCGTCCGTACGCCCCGCGATCAGTGATCCGATCGGGATGTCCGAGCCCGCACCGAACCGCGACAGCAGAGCCGCCAGACCCGCCTGGACCACCATGAACAAGCTGGCGCCGCTGTCGGCCGCCAGTTCCCTGAGCTGTTCGTGGGTCCGCGCGGGCAGCTCGAACGGGACGCGCCCCCCGTCATGGGTGGCCACGGCGGGCCGCGGCCGGTCGATCGGCAGCGCGATCTCCTCGGGCAGCCCGTCCAGCGCCTCGCGCCAGTAGCGCAGCTGCCGGGCCAGCTCGCTGCCTTCCTCGGCGGCGTCGCCCAGCAGGTCGCGCTGCCACAGCACATAGTCGGCGTACTGCACCGGCAACGGCTCCCACACCGGCTCCCGGCCGGCACACCGCGCCGCGTACGCGACGGACAGATCCCGGGTGAACGGGGTCACGGACCAGCCGTCACAGGCGATGTGATGGACCACGAGTTGTAGGACGCACTCGTCCTCGGCCGGCACGAGCAACCGGGCGCGCACGGGTATCTCGGCGCCGAGGTCGAACCCCTCCCGGGCCTCCTCCGCCAGCGCGGCCGGAAGCCGGTCCCAGGTGACCGGTACGACGGGCAGCGCCACATCCGCGGCCACCGGATCGAGGATGAGCTGACGTGCCTGTCCGTCCGCTTCCGGGTGGATCGTGCGCAGGCTCTCGTGACGCGCGACGACGTCGTTCAGGGCTGCCCGGAGCGCCGGGGTGTCGGGCTTGCCCCGCAGCCGGATGGCCACCGCTTCGTTGTACACGGAGTCCTGGCCGCCGAGTTGGTTGAGGAACCACAGCCGCTGCTGGGCGGGCGACAACGGGATCTCCGCGGGGCGCTCGGCGGCGACGAGCGGCTGCCTCGCGCCCCGGGCCCCGGCCAGCTGCTCGACCAGACCCGCGACCGTCGGGTTCTCGAAGACGCTGCGGAGCGGGATCTCCGCCTTGAAGGCCTTGCGCACCTTGCTCACCAGCTTGGTGATGTGCAGCGAACGTCCGCCGATGAGGAAGAAGTTGTCGTCGACCTCGACCTTCTCCGTCTCGAAGACCTCCGCGGCGAGGGCGCAGACGATCTCTTCCTGCGGCGTGCGGGGGCGGTGCGCCGGGGCGGCTCCGGCCGGGGACGGCTCCGGGACGCCGTCCTGCCGGCTGCTCTCCTGGCCCGCGGCGAGGGCTGCCCGTGCCCCGTCCCGTACCTGCTGGGCGCGGTCGGAGACGGCGAGTGCGTCGACGCGCTGGTGCGGGCCCGCCTTTGAGAGTTCCCGGAGGAAGGTCAGGAAGCCTTCCTGGTAGGCCTCCAGAGCGACCTCGTCGTAGAGGTCCGCGTTGGCGTCGCAGTCGATCTGCAGACCGGCCTCGGTCGTGCGGTCGTAGATCAGGAAGGACAGGTCGTCGGTGGGCCCGGTGGCCAGCGTGCAGGGCCGGGAGGGGACCTCGCCGAAGGACAGCTTGTGGTCGAACATCATGAGATTGACGTGCGGGCCGACCAGCCGACGGTCGGCGGCCAGCATGCCGAGGTCCTGGCGGATGTCCTCGTACGGGTAGCGCTGGTGGCGGGTGGCTCCGCGCAGCTCGGCCGAGACCTGGTGCATCAGCTCAGCGACGGTGACGCCGTCGGGGAAGGCGATCCGCAGGGGCAGGACGTTGGACACCATGGACGGCACGCTCAGCGCGGTGCGGCCCAGCCGGTTCGACACCGGCAGCCCGAGGATCACTTCTCGCTCGCCGGTCAGCCGCTGGAGGTAGGCGGCGACCGAGGCGAACAGCACCGGTGGCCAGGAGGTCTCGGCCGCACGGCCGAGGTTGCGCAGACGGTCGGTCTCCTCCTGCGGCAGGTGCGCGGTGCGGTGGACGAGCTCGAACACCGCACCGGGCTGTCGTCCGGACAGGCTGACGGGCTCGGGCGCGTCCGCCATCCGCTCCGCCCAGTGGTCCCGGTCCCTGACCCGGCGCTCGGAGCCCTGGTACGCGGCGTGCTCGTCGAGCAGGTCGGTCAGCGGTGCGAAGGGGCTGTCGCCGACAGGGAGCCCGGATGCCAGCGCCGAGTAGATCTCCGGTACGCGCTGCGCGATGACGACGACGGTGTAGCCGTCGGCGAGCAGGTGGTGATAGCGGTAGAACCAGAAATGCCGTTCCTCACCGACCTTGAGCAGGGCGAACAGGAACAGCGGATCCCGCAGCGGATCCACCGGGCGGTCCAGTTCCGCGGCCATCCAGGCACGGGCGGCCTCCTGCGGATCGTTCTCGGTGGTGAAGTCGAGCCGGACGGGTTCGAAAGCGAAGTCCGCCGCGGGCACCACTCGTTGCGTCGGCTCACCGTCCGCCTGCTCGAAGCGGACGCGCAGCGTGTCCGCCTCCTCGACCACGTGGCGCAGGGCCTCTTCGACCAGCTCCGTGTCCAGGGGGCCTTCGATGTCGAGGTACTCGCCCAGGAGGAAGATCGTGTTCTGCGGATTCAGCTGCTGTGCGTACCAGATACCCGACTGGGCGGCGGTCAGCGGCAGGGAAACGTCCTGTCGTACGGACACGGCTAGTTACCTCCATTGGCGCCGCGGACCAGCTGAATGAACTGCGTCGCGACCGAATTGCGGTAGAAGTCCTGGGTGGAGACCCGGGGCAGCCCCCGGTCCCGCATCTCCCGGAGCAGCCGGATCACCAGCAGCGAATTGCCGCCGAGCTCGAAGAAGTTGTCGCCGGTCCCGACCTCGGTGCCCAGAATCCGGCTCCACAGCGCGAGCACCTCGTCGGCCAGGGGATCGTCGGCGGTGCCGGGCCCGGAGGCCGGTGCGGCGGTGCCCTCGGCCGCCCTGCCGTGGACGGCGGGCTCGGGAAGGGCGGCGGTGTCCACCTTGCCGTTGATGGTCAGCGGAATGGCGTCCACCCGGGTCACCGAGGCGGGCATCATGTAGTCCGGCAGCACACCGCTGGCATGCGTGGACACGTCGGCCTCGGACACGCTCGCGTCGCCGAGTGACACGTACGCGTCGATGCGTGCCGTCGCCGTGTCACCCGGGGTTTCGTGGCGGAGCACCACCGCCGCCCCGGACACGCCCGGGTGGCCGAGGAGTACATTGCGGATCTCGTCGAGTTCGATCCGGTGGCCGCGAATCTTGACCTGGTTGTCCAGCCTGCCCAGATGGTCGAGCCGACCGTCCGGCCGCAGGCGGCCGCGGTCGCCACTGCGGTAGATCCGACCGCTGCCGTACGGGTCGTCGACGAAGCGCTGCGCGGTGAGTTCGGGCTGGTGGAGATAGCCCTGCGCCACGCCGGCGCCGCCGACGTAGATCTCCCCGGACGCTCCCGCGGGCAGCACACGGCCCCGGGGGTCGCGCACCGACAGGGACCAGCCGGGCATCGCCCGCCCGACGGAACGGGTCCGGGCGACGACATCGGCGGGCTTCACGGTCTGCTCCGTGACATGGACCGTGGTCTCGGTGATCCCGAACATGTTGGAGAGCCGGCAGCGGGTGTGGGAGTGGCGGGCGAACCACGGCACCAGCATGGAGACGTCCAGCGGTTCACCGCCGAACACGACCAGGCGAAGGGCCAGCGGCGAACGCAGTCGGCCGTCGGCCTCGACGAACTGGGCGAAGGCGGACGGGGTCTGGCTGAGAACGGTCACGCCCCGTTCGACGACCAGGTCGTAGAAGAGCTCGGTGTCCCGCGTCACCCAGTAGGGCACCACGACGAGTTCACCGCCGGTCAGCAGGCAGCCCCAGATCTCCCAGACGGAGAAGTCGAAGGCGCTGGAGTGGAAGAAGGTCCATACGTCGGATCCGTTCAGCGCGAAGTCCTCCCGGACGCCTTCCACCAGGGCGGCGACGTTGCGGTGCGGGACGACGACGCCCTTGGGCCGGCCGGTGGAGCCCGAGGTGAAGATGACGTAGGCGGCCGCGGATTCGTCCTCGGCGAGCGGAGGAAGTCCGTCGGCCGCACGGTCGGCGAGGGCGATCAGATCCGCCGGAGAGATCACCTTCACCCCCTCGACGCGCGGGAACGTGTCGGCGGCTCCGATGACGATCCGCATTCCCGCGCTGTCCACGGTGTAGCGCAGACGTTCCTGCGGGTAGCGGATATCCATGGGGACATACGCGCCCCCCGCCTTGAGGACGCCGAGGAGGGTCGCGACGAGCTCCGCCGTACGGTCCAGGGCCACGCCGACAAGGCCGCCGGGCGCGACGCCGAGCAGGCGCAGTCCCCGGGCGATCCGCTCCGCGCGTTCGTCGAGCTGTGCGTAGCTGAGCCGGGTGTCGCCCTCGACCACAGCGGGCGCGGCCGGCCGGCTGCGCGCGACCTCCGCGAACAGACCGTGGATGGTGCGGTCCTGCGTCCCCGGGGCGGCGACGGAGGGGGTGATGCCGCGGTCCACGGTCTCCAGCGCCTCGCCCTTGGACATGAGGTCGACACCGGCGAGGGAGCCGCCCCCGCCGGCGGCTCGTCCGTCGGCCAACTGTTCTGCCACGTGGGCGACATGGCGTGCGAAGGCGCGGGCGATGCCGGGATCGGTCTCGCCCTCGTCATAGCTGAGGACGCCGGAGACCGAGCGGTCCGCCTCGCGTCGCCAGTGCAGGACGAGAGGGAGCGGTGGTGCGAGGAAGGGCTGGTAGTGCACGCCGGGCCGCTGCGTGCTGACGTACACCCCCACGGTGGGCACCGGCCCACGGTCGTCGAGCGGAACACCGTCCGTGGCACGCCACCGGGCGACGTACGCGGCGGCGTCCTGATCCTCGTCCACGGGTACGGAGAACACCGAGGTCTCGCCATCGGTGCTCTCCGCGTCGAACACGGCGACGGCGGTGTCCTCCCCCGCCGAGTACCGGGCCAGCACCAGGCCGACGGCGGCCAGCAGCAGCTCGTCGGACGGCTCCTGGGCCTTGATCTCCACCCCCGCCGTGCCCGTGCGGCCCGTGTGGGACGGTTCGCCGAGACCCCATGCGACACGGGGGCGTTCGCCGCCGGCGGGCGTCGGCCGACGGTCCGCCACGGCCGGAACGTCCGGTCCGGTTCCCCCCGGCAGGGACGCCGCCAGCTCCCGCAGCTCCCGCTCGCTCAGCGCCGCGCGCCGGGCGACCAGTACGAGGTCGGCCGGGCCGTCGGCGTACCGCAGCAGCACAGCACGGACCGGGGGGCCCGACGGGGCGAGCGGCCTTCCGGCCTCGGTGTCCCGTCGCGCCTGTGCGGCCGGGGACGAGGAGGCGGCCGGAACGGCCTCGTGCCAGAGGCGAACGCCGCCCACGGTCCTCGGAGCGGCGGCGCCATCGGCGACCCGAATGGTGAGGCTGTGGCACGACCTTGCCCGGGCGGCCGGCAACCGGCCCGCACCGACGGGAACGGCCACACGGTAGCGGACAGCTGTCGACATATGCGGACTCCTGCGGGGCGAAGGTGATCGAAGCTAGGGCGGGGCAGGGCAAGAGCGAGGGAGAGGCGGGAGCGGAGGAACGCCGCTCAGCGGGCGGTGAAGCCTCCGTCGACGGTGACCGTGGTGCCGGTCACCTGGCGCGAGTCGTCACCCGCCAGCCAGAGGGCGGCTCCCGCGATGTCGTCCGGCTCGACGAGCCTGTTCATCGGCTGTGCCTGTACGAAGATCTCCTCGTGCTCCTCGACGGCCACGTCGAGGGAGCGGGCGATCTCGGCGAGCATGCGGCCCTCGACCAGCGGGTCGTCCCGTACGGAGCCGGGGCAGAGCGCGTTGACGCGTACGCGGTGCGGGGCGTAGTCCAGGGCGGCGGCCTTGGTGAGGCCGATCAGCCCGTGCTTGGCGGCGACGTATCCGGCGAAGTGGCGGTAGCCGACGAGCCCGGCGGTCGAGGCGATGTTGATGACGCTGCCCTCGTTCCCGGCGACCATCGAGGGAACGACGGTCTTCATCATCCGCCAGGCGCCGGAGAGATCCGTGTCGACCATGAGATCCCACTCGTCCTCGGTGATCTCATGGACCGCCTTACCCGAAGGGGCCGCGATCCCAGCACCGTTGACCAGCACCTGCACGGACCCGAACCGGTCGAGAGCCTGGTCGACCGCCGTCCGGCACGCATCGGCGCCGCGGACGTCGGCGCCGAGCGCGAGCACGGCGGCTCCGTGCCGCCGGCAGAGGTCGGCGGTGTGCTCCAGCTGTCCGGTGGAACCGAGGGGATAGGGCACCCCGTCGAGATCCTGCGCGATGTCCAGCAGGACGAGGTCGGCGCCCTCCTCGGCGAACCGGGTGGCGCAGGCGCGGCCGAGGCCGCGCGCCGCACCCGTGATGACGGCTGTCTTGCCCTTCAGCTGCATGGTCCGGGCCTCTCAGCCGAGCGTGCGGGTGATGGCGGCCAGCAGCGGCGCCGGGTCGTCGGCCAGGTACATGTGGTGGCCCGGGATCTCCTGGAACCCGAACTCCGCGGCGGTCGTCTCCCGCCACTCCTCGGCCTGTTCCCTGGTCACCAGGTCGTCCGTGGTCCCGCGCAGCGAGGTGACGGGGATTCCCAGCCGGTCCCGGGACAGCGGCCGGTAGTTCTCGTGCATCTCGACGTCGGCACGCAGCAGCGGCAGCAGCAGCTCCCGCATGTCGGGGTCCTCCAGAGCCTCGTGCTTGTAGCCCGCGAACGCCTCGACCTGGCCGAGGAACGCGTCGTCGTCGAGGCCGGTGGCCCGGTCGCTGCGGCCGGTCCACGGTCCGGGGGATCCGCTGACGAAGAGGTGGACGGGCCTGAGGTCGCCCTCCCGGTCGAGGTTGCGGGCGATCTCGTACGCGAGAACGGCCCCGAGGCTGTGGCCGAACAGGGCGACGCGGCGGTACCCCCGGGTCAGCTCGGCGACCCCCTGGGCGAGCCGCTCGCCGGCCACGACGGCGTCGCGGAAGAGCTCGTCGAGGAAAAGTTCCTCGCGTCCCGGCAGCTGCAGCGGGATGACGTCCGGGCTGCCCTCCGGCAGGTCCTTCCATCCTCGGTAGAACCCGGCGCCCCCACCCGCGAAAGGCAGGCACACCAATGCGCAGTCCGCACGGTCTCGGGCATCGCCGTAAAAGGGATCGGTAGCCATCGTCAATGTCTTCCTTTTTCGACGAAAGAAAAGGTCCGGCGGGCAGGGCTTGCACCCGGCCCGTGCCATCCTGCGGGCGGCAGCTTTTCCCCGGCAATCTCCTCGGCAACAAGCTGCCATCGGCAGCAGCACCCTCCGCCGCTCCTCATGGCAGTTTGCTGCAGCTTCACTTGAGGGGATTACAGGTCGCCCACCATGCTGAGGAAGTCATTATTCTCAGACGCCGGTGCGAACTTCGACCCGCCCACAGGAATGGCTGCGCGATATGCCTGCGGGGCCCGAAACACGTCGCCGTAAAGCCTCATCGAAGCCGGACCCAAGAATTCCTGACAGGGGAGCGCCATGACCGCGTACGATGTCGAATACATAGAGATCTATGCGAGCGACCGGAAGTGCACCATCGACTACTTCGTCTCCTCGTTCGGGTTCACGGAGGTGGCCCGGTCGAGGACGGCCGGCAGGGATTCGGCGCTGCTGCGCCAGGGTGGCGTACAGCTGGTCGTCACGTCGGGGCCCGACACCGATGACTTCCTCACGCTGCACGGTGACGGTGTCGCGGACATCGCGTTCGCCTGCGAGGACGCCATCGGCGCCCGCGACAGCGCGCTCGCGGCCGGCGCCACGCTGCTGAGCCAAAGCACAACGGGGGCACCGGTCGTCTCCGGATTCGGCGTGGTCCGTCACACGCTCGTCCAGCGCCCCGCGGGCGGCGCCCCGGCGTTCCCGGCCGACCGGGAGTGGACGGTGCCGGCCCCGCCCGCGGTCGCGGACCCGTCGACGCCGGTGCTCCGCAAGCTCGACCATGTCGCGGTGTGCCTCGACGCGGGCACCCTGCACGACGTCGTCCGCTTCTACATCGAGGGCTTCGGCTTCACCCAGTTCTACAGCGAGTACGTGACCGTCGGCGAGCAGGCGATGGACTCGATCGTGGTGCGCAGCCCCTCCGACGACATCACCTTCACCATCATCGAGCCGGACACCACCAAGAAGTCGGGCCAGATCGACGAGTTCCTGAACCGCAACGGCGGCGGCGGTGTCCAGCATCTCGCCTTCCTGGTCGACGAGATCATCCCCTCGGTCCTCGAGTTCCAGCACCGCGGCATCGAGTTCCTGCAGACGCCCGGCACCTACTACGACGCTCTCGCGGAGCGCATCCCGAGCCTTGAGGCGGAGATCGCGGGCCTGCGCAAGGCGAACGTCCTGGCCGACCTGGACGAGTGGGGCCACCTGCTGCAGCTGTTCAGCCGCTCCCCCTTCGAACGGCGCACGCTGTTCTTCGAGCTCATCCAGCGCCAGGGCGCGCAGGGCTTCGGCAGCGCCAACATCCGGGCGCTGTACGAGGCCGTGGAGCGCGCCCGGGAACTCGCCTCGTGACGATCTCCGGGCTGCGGCTGACGGCGAAGCCCGCGCTGACCCTCGACGACTACGCCGAGCTGGCACGGACCGCGGTGGACCCGGACGTCTGGGACTTCATCCAGGGCGGGGCCGGCGAGGAGCGGACCCTGGCCTCCAACGTCCGGGCCTTCGACCGGGTGCGGTTGCGCCCCCGGGTACTGTCCGGGGTCGCTCGCGCCGATGCCTCCACTACGGTGCTCGGTCGTCGCTGGGCGGCGCCTCTGGGCATCGCGCCGATGGCCTACCACACGCTCGTCCGCCCCGAGGGGGAGCTCGCCACCGTACGGGCGGCGGGCTCGGCGGGCCTGCCGACCGTCGTGAGTACCTTCGCCGGACGGGCTTTCGAGGAACTTGCCCAGGCCGCCTCATCGCCGCTGTGGCTGCAGGTCTACTGCTTCCGCGACCGGACCACGACCCGACACCTCATCGAACGGGCGGAGAACGCCGGCTTCGAAGCCCTGGTCCTCACCGTCGACACTCCCCGGCTCGGCCGGCGCCTGCGTGATCTGCGCAACGACTTCCGGCTGCCGCCGGGCATCGTGCCCGTCAACCTTCCGGACGCCGACTACTCCTCCCCCGCCGCCCACGGTCGCGCCGAGATCGACCCCGCGCTGGACTGGTCCGTGGTGTCCTGGCTCCGGTCGGTCAGCACGCTGCCGATCCTCCTCAAGGGGATCATGACGTCCGACGACGCGGTACGCGCCGTGGAGGCGGGCGTCGACGGCGTCATCGTCTCCAATCACGGGGGTCGGCAACTGGACGGCGGGCAGGCGACGCTGGAGGCGCTCGGCGAGATCTCGTCCTCGGTGGCGGGCCGCTGCCCGGTGCTTGTGGACGGCGGCATCCGCCGTGGTACGGATGCCCTGGCCGCTCTCGCCCTGGGCGCCGACGCGGTCCTGCTGGGCCGGCCGGTGCTGCACGGTCTGGCGGTCGACGGCGAGCGGGGCGTCTCGCAGGTGCTCGACATCCTCGTCGAGGAACTGGCCGACGCGCTGGTGCTCACCGGCACGGCCTCGGCAGCCGACGCCGGACCCTCGCTCCTGGACGGGCCCACCGCCCCTTCCGTCCGGCTCCGGGCTCCGGCGCCGGCCCCGGAGCCCCGGCGGTCCCCCGTCACCGGCCTGCGGAAGGAGGAGCTGCACCGCAGCGTCTCCGCCCCGGTGCTGGACACGATGAACTTCCTCAACGAGATCACCGGGCGCTTTCCCGACGCGGTCTCCTTCGCCCCGGGCCGCCCGTACGAGGGGTTCTTCGAGACCGAGGACGTCTTCACACACATCCGCCGCTATCTGGACCACTTGCGGGAGAGCGGGGTCAGCGACGACGGCATCCGCACCGCCGTCTATCAGTACGGCCCCACCGCCGGTCTGATCCGCGACCTGATCGCCGACTCCCTCCGCAAGGACGAGGGGATCGACGTCCCGCCCGCCTCGATCGTGGTCACGGTCGGAGCCCAGGAGGCCATGCTGCTCTCCCTGCGTGCGCTGTTCGCACAACCGCGGGACGTGCTTCTGGTCGCGAGCCCCTGCTACGTGGGGATCACGGGCGCCGCCGAGCTGCTCGACATCCCGCTGAGGGAAGTCGCGGAGCGGGAGGACGGGCTGTCGGTCGCCGATGTGGAGGCGGCGGTCCGGGACGAGCTGGCCGGGGGACGTCGGCCGCGGGCCTTCTACCTGGTGCCCGACCACTCGAACCCGTCCGGGAACACCCTGTCCGCGCAGCGCCGTACCGAGCTGCTGGAACTGGCCGCGCGGTACGGCCTGATCATCCTGGAGGACAGTCCGTACCGGCTGGTCAGCGACGGCGAGCAACTCCCGACGCTCAAGTCGCTGGACCGCGGGCAGCACGTCGTGCATCTCGGCTCCTACTCCAAGACGGTCTTCCCGGGCGCGCGCATCGGCTTCGTGATCGCGGACCAGCGGGTCCGCGACGACGCCGGAGCCACCGGCCTGCTCGCGGACGAACTGGCCAAGATCAAGAGCATGGTGACGGTGAACACTCCCCCGCTGAGCCAGGCTGCGCTCGCCGGCATGCTGCTGGCGTCCGACGGCCGGATCTCGGAGCTGAACACCGGTCCCGCCGCACACTACGGTGACGCGCTGCGGGTCACTCTCAAGCAGCTCGAACGCCGCTTCCCCGAGGCCGATCGGGACGCGTCGGGGGTGAGCTGGAACGAGCCCAGCGGCGGATTCTTCCTCACCGTCCGCGTCCCGTTCGCCGTGGACGACGCGGCGCTGCTGCGTTCCGCCCGGGAGTACGGCGTCATCTGGACGCCCATGGCGTACTTCTATCCGCACGGTGGTGGCGACCATGCCATCCGGCTCTCCTTCAGCTACCTCTCGCACAGCGAGATCGAGGAGGGGATCGCGCGGCTGGCGCGCTTCATCGAGTCGGAGACGGGGCGCGAGAGATGAGGACCGTCAAGGTCATCGGAACCGGGCTGATCGGGACGTCCATCGCGCTCGCTCTGACCCGACGCGGCGTGAAGGTCCACCTGGACGACGAGGACACCACCGCGGCCAGAACCGCCGAGGCGATGGGCGCGGGAACCCTCGAAGAGCCCCGGGAGCCGGTGGACCTCGCGGTGCTCTCGGTGCCGCCCACCCAGGTCGCCTCGCTCCTGACACGCGTCCAGCGCGCCCGAACAGCCCATGCCTACACCGATATCGCGAGCGTCAAGGGGCTGCCGCGCGACGAGATCCTCGCCGCCGGAGCGGATCCGGTCACCTACGTCGGCGGCCATCCCCTGGCGAGCGAAGGACGGCCCAGCCCGCTGGCCGCGAGACCCGACCTGTTCGAAGGCCGTTGGTGGGTGCTCACCCCGTCGGAGGCCTCCGACCGGAGCGTGCTCAACCGAGTCCTGGAACTCGTCGCCCTGTGCGAAGGGGTGCCGGTCATCATGGACACCGAGCGGCACGACCTCGCGGTCGCCCTCACCACGCACGCCCCGCACCTGATCGCCACGCTCATGGCGGCCAGGCTGGTGGACGTACCGGACAACAGCGTCCGGCTCTCCGGCCACGGACTGCGGCATGTGACCCGGGTCGCCGCGGGTGACCCGGAGTTCTGGCGGGACGTGCTGGAAGCCAACGCCGATGCCGTGGCGGACGTCCTGGACGCGTACGCGGCCGATCTCGGCGAGGCGGTGGGTGCGCTGCGCGGACTGCGCAGCCCGGACCATGAGGTGCGCGGCCGTGCCGCGGCCGGCCTGGACGACCTCCTCGAACGCGGTAACGAGGGTCAGGCGCGGGTGGCGCACTGGCCGGGTGCACCGCCGAGAGGAGTGGTGTCGGTCCCGGTGATCATGCCCGACCGGCCCGGTGCGCTGGCCCGGCTGTTCAGCGCCGTCGGAAAGGCAGGCGTCAACATCGAGGACGTGCGCATCGATCACGCGCCGGAGCAGCCGCGCGGGCTGATCGAGATCTTCGTCGACCAGCAGGCCGCTCCCGGTCTTTCCCGGCTCCTGAGCGTCGAGGGATGGGCCCTGCCGGATGCGGATGTTCTGGTCACCGACCGCCACTGAGCCGAACGGTATTCACATGGCAGCTTGCTGCACCTTCTCTTGAGCCGGTTCCCCACCACAGCCAGGGTTTAAGGCGCAGGTTCGGAACCGATCGATCTCACCCCACTGACCAAACCGCCTGCAATCCGAGGGTGGCCCCTGTGCCGGAATTCCTCCTATCGAGGCGATCAGACCGAAGGACAGGTATGTCTCCAGCGCTTCCCGGTAATACGCCGGAACGGCACCGCGTGGTGCTCACCGGATTCGGCGTGGTGTCCAGTATCGGTATCGGTGCCGTCGAATTCACGGAGAGTCTCAAGGCAGGGCGCAGCGGGGCGAAGCCGATCTCGATTTTCGATGTCGAAGGTTTCGCCCACAGCAACGGGTGTGAAGTCGCGTCGTTCGATCCCGAGCAGTGGATCACCAACACCCCCTTGCAGAGCCTCGGCCGCGCCAGCCGCTTCGCGGTGGGCGCGGCCCGGATGGCGCTGCAGGACGCCGGCCTCGATCCCGTCGCACTCGCCGACCGCCGCGGACTGATCTCGGTGGGCACGACCGACGGCGAATCGTACGAACTCGACCAGCTCGTGGCGGTCGAACTCGCCGACGGCCCCGAACGGATGGACCCGGAAGTCGTCCGCAGGGTCTCCCCGGTCCGGCTCTCGACAGCCATCGCCCAGGAGCTGGAACTCACCAACGTCGAGGCCCAGACCATCGCGACGGCCTGTTCCGCGGGCAACTACGCCATCGGGTACGGGTTCGACGCGGTGAGCTCCGGCGAGGTGGAGTTCGCTCTGTGCGGCGGCGCCGACGCCATGTGCCGCAAGACCTTCACCGGCTTCTACCGCCTCGGCACCATCGCCCCCGAGTACTGCCAGCCCTTCGACGTCGACCGCAAGGGCATCCTCACCGGCGAGGGCGCCGGCGTCCTGGTCCTGGAGACCCTGGAATCCGCCCTCGCCCGCGGTGCCACGATCTACGCCGAGGTGCTCGGTTACGGCCTGAACTGCGACGCGTACCACCAGGTCGCGCCCAACGGCGACAGTGTGGCCGCCTGCATGAGCATCGCCCTGGAGAACGCAGGGGTGAAGCCGGAGGAGGTCGATCTCATCTCGGCCCACGGCACCGGCACCAAGGCCAACGACATCACCGAGGCCCGGGCCATCCGCGACGTGTTCGGGTCCGCGCCGCCGCGCACGATCTCGCTGAAGTCGATGCTCGGCCACACCATGGGCGCCGCGAGCGCGCTCGGAGCCATCGCCAGCGGTCTCGCCATCACCCACGGCTTCGTCCCGCCGACCATCAACCACACCGAGACGGATCCGGAGTGCGAGATCGACTGCGTGCCCAACCACGCCGTCGAAGCGGACCTGCGCATCGTGCAGAACAACGGCCTGGCGTTCGGCGGCAACAACGCCATCGTCATCCTCGGCAAGTACGAGGAGACTGCCGCATGAGTTTCCCCATCACCGGGCTGGGCGCGGTGGCCAGCATCGGCCGGACACCGGAAGAGATCTTCGACGGCCTGTGCGAGGGCCGCACCGGACTCGGTCCCCTGCGCGCCTTCGACCGGCAGCGGTTCCACGCCCAGCAGCTCTTCGAGATCGACGACAGAACCGCCGAGGGGGAGGACGAGCCGGGCCGCGCCTCGCGCTTCCTCGTCGAGGCCGTCAGGCAGGCCGCCGCCGACGCCGGTCTCGGCGAGGATCTGAGCGGCGTTCCGGTGCTGGTGGGCACCGGGCTGCGCGAACACCGTTCGCTGGAGCTGTGGTGGCGCGACGGTGTGCCCTTCGACGTCACCGGCCTGGACTTCGGTCCCGCGCTGCGGGAGCGGTTCGGGACCGTGGACAGCCATACGTTCGCCAACGCCTGCTCGGCCTCGCTGTACGCGCTGGCCCTCGGCTGGGACCTGCTGGAGCAGGGCGAGGCGGACACGGTCGTCGTGGCCGGCTGCGACACGGTGACCGAGTCCATGTTCGGCCAGGCCGACCGGGTGCAGTTCGACCCGCCGCCCTCGGTGCGCCCGTTCGACCGCGAGCGCCAGGGCACCATCCTCGGTGAGGGGGCTGCCGCCATCGTGCTGAGCCGCAACCCGGCACCGGGGCGCCCGGCACGCGGCTGGCTGCGGTCGGTGGCCGTCAACTGCGACGCCCGCCATCCCACCGCACCGGACCGGGAGGGCATCACGGCATCGGTCCGGCAGGCCCACACGGCGGCCGGTGCGACCCCGCAGGAGATCGACCTGGTGCTGATGCACGGCACGGGAACCCCCGTCAACGACCTCATGGAGGCCGAGGTGATCGCCGACGTCTTCGGCGCCGCCCGGCCCGCCCTGACCGGTATCAAGTCGGGGACCGGTCACACCTCCGGCTCGGCGGGGCTGATGAGCCTGCTGGTGGCCGCACAGAGCATCACGAGCGGCAAGATCCCTCCGATCGGCGGGCTGAACGAGCCGCTGCCGGAGGCGAAGGAGCTGCACCTGGTCCGTGACACCCCGCTTCACCGGCCCGTGCAGGTCGCCCAGGTGAACGGTTTCGGGTTCGGCGGGGTCAACGCCGTGGCGATCGTGGCAGGTGCGGCATGAGTGCGGCGATCACCGGCGTCGGCGTGGCACTGCCCGGCGTCACGGCGTCTGAGGGGCTGCTCGCACCGCCCGTCCCCGGCGCGGCTCCGGTCGACCCGGCCGCGCTGATCGGCAAGAAGGGGTTGCGCTACAAGGACCGGGCCACTCAGCTCGGCCTGTGCCTGAGCGTGTCCGCGCTGACCGATGCCGGACTGCTGGACGCCACCGGGCGGCTCACCGCTCCGGGTGAGCGGGTCGGCGTGGTCGTGAGCACCAATCTGGGCAACGCCGACACGGTCTGCCGGGCGGTCGAGACCATCGCCAAGGAGGGCACCCGGGGGCTGAGTCCGATGGACACCCCGAACGCGTCCAGCAACATCACCGCCTCCGAGATCGCCATCCGCTTCGACCTGCGGGGCCCGAACCTGACGGTGTGCAACGGCGTCACCTCCGGTCTGGACGCCGTTCGCTGGGCCGCTCTGACCGTGCGTTCGGGCCGCGCCGACCACATGCTGGTGGTGGGCGTGGAGCCGGACAACGAGGTGACCCGGGCGCTCATGGGCGGCCCGGTCGTGGACGGCGGCGCGGGGCTCGTGGTGAGCCGTGCGGCCGGGAGCCGGGCCCATGCCCTGATCGGCCCGCAGGTCCGCACCGCGGGGCTCGCCGCGTGCGCGGAGAGCCTGACCGCGGCGGCCCCGGGCGGCGGAGTCTGGCTGTCCGACGATCCGGCCCCGGTCCCCCCGGGCGCGGCCCGTCTCGGTCTGCGGGGCTGGGGCGAGGCATCCGGCGCGCTGGGCGTCCTCCAGTGCGCCGCGGCATCCGCATGGCTGGCACAGGGCGGTACCGAGCCGACGTACGCGCTGCTCGGCGGCTCCGACGTGCCCTCCGCCGGGCTCGTCCTCCTGCCGGGCGGCCGCTCCTGATGAAGCAGATCCTGCTGCTGCACGGGCTGGGCAACAACGGCGCGATCTGGTCCCGCCTCCAGGACCACTGGCGCGACGACGTACGGGTGCACGCCCCGGACCTGCCCTGGCGCAGCGATGGCATCGACGCGTGGCGTTACGAGACCGACTCGGCGAGCCGTGTCGAGGAGGTCATCTCCGCCGTGCCCGGCGGCCCCGATGTGGTGGTCGCCCACTCGTTCACGGTGCTGCCCCTCCTGGAGCTGCTGGGCCGCAGGGCGCTGAGCGGCGAGCCGGCCGGCCTCTCGGGCATCGTCCTGGTCACGCCGTTCTACCGGCGGGATCCGGACGACTTCCACTGGAACATGATCGCTCCGCTGCTGGCCAACTTCCCCGAGACCATGTCGGAGGGCATCCGCCTGCAGTCGGGCGACCGGCCCATCGACCCGGATCTCCGCGCCGACATGGCGCGCAGGCTCTGCGAGTGGATCGGCCCCTACGGCTGGCTGCGCTTCTTCGACGCCTACCTCAACTCGCCCCGGCTGCGCCCTGATCTGATCACCGTGCCCGGTCTGGTGATCGGTGCCGAGGGTGATGCCACCGCTCCCGTCGGCGAGGCCCGGCTGCTGGCCGCCGACCTGGCCGCGGGTGAAGCGCTCGTCCTGCCCGAGGGCGGCCACTTCCCGATGCTGGAGCATCCCCGCTGGTTCACCGGCTCCGTCCAGGAGTTCCTCGACCGCACCGCGGCCGGGTACGGGCCCGCGTCACCGACGTACGCATGAGAACCGAACGATCCGAACCACACCGACATGAAGGGAGACAGCGATGAGCCCCGTGCTCGATCCCGCTGTTGCGGCACTGCTGAACACTCCGAGCGTGGCACGGCTGCGCCCGGTGTTCGAAGGCAACAACATCAGTTTCGCTATCGGCTTCAAGCACATCAACTACGTCTCGGAAGCCGCGGTTCTGCATCACTTCCGCGAGGCGGGGCTGTCCGTCGGCTCGATGTACAAGCGCTTCGGCCTGGGATTCGAGGTCGTGGAGCTGCGTTCCCGGCTCGGCGCGCTGCTCGATGTCGACGACGAGGTGGAGGCGGAGGTCACCCCGGCGACGAAGCAGGGAGCCGGCGCGTTCACCTTCAAGGTGGCGCAGTTCGTCATGCGGGACGGGGAGCGGATCAAGTGCGCCACGTCCACGGTGCGGGTACTGCTGCGGATAGATGATCACATCAGCGCCGCCGAGCCGTACCCCGCCGGCCTCGAACCGTTCACGGTACGCCGTCTGGGCACCGGGGACCGGATCGAGCTCGCCGCGACCCCGCGCCCGTACGGGACGCTCTCCGAGGGCCGCGGCGTCATCGGCACGGACCCGGTCCTGGACGAATTGATCGGTGAGGACAACGCGTTCGGCTGGCGCTGGCGCATGCCCTACTTCTACTGCCACTTCAACGACCGCGTGCAGATGTCGGGCTTCCTGCGGGTGATGGAAGAGGCCGAGGACCTCTTCCTCGCCTCGCGGGGACTGGCCATCAAGGAGGTGCTGGACACCCGGAACTGGATTCCCGTCGTCACCCAGTCCGACCTCCGGCTGCTCGACGAGACCCTGATGGAGGAGGAGCTGTACACGGTCTACACCATCGAGAACGTGTTCAAGAACCTTCTCTACACGGCTCGTATGGATGGATACGTCATCCGGGACGGGCGGCTGGTCCGCACCGTCACGGGCTCCATCACCCACGGCTATCTCACCGAGCACGCCCCCAACGAGTGGTCGATGGCCACCCTCGACGAGGCGACCGTCGCCGCGCTGAGCAGCCCGAAGGCGGTGGACGCATGAGCACCGCCACCGCGTCCCGTCCGGTGATCTCCGCATGGTCGGCGGTGTCTCCGTACGGCGTGGGCGCCGAGGCGCTCACCGCCGGGCTCCTCGCCGGCCGGCCGACCTCCGCGCCGGTGGACACCGAGCGTTGGCGGGTTCCCCCGGGCGACGCCCACCTGGTTCCGGCCTTCGAGGTGCGCGCGGCGCTCGGAAAGAAGGGCACCCGTTCCATGGACCGGGTGACCGGACTCGCGGTGACCACGGTCGGAGGCCTGCTGGAGCAGCCCGACGCCGACCGGGACCGCGAGACGGGCGACCGGGCCGCTCTGGTGCTGGGCACCACCACGGGCAGCGTCGCCAGCATGATGGACTTCACCCGAAGCTCCCTGGTGGGCAACCGGCCCTTCGACGTCGACCCGGCGCAGATGCCCAACGCGGTGATGAACTGCGCGGCAGGCCAGTGCGCGATCTGGTACGGCATCCGAGGCCCCAACACCACACTCGCCGGGGGCCGCACCGCAAGCCTCGCGGCAGTCAACTACGCGACACGGCTGCTGGCTTCCGGGCGCGCGGAGTCGGTGCTGTGCGGCGCGGCCGAGGAATTCTCCTCGGCGCGCTACTGGCTGGAGCACCACAGCAGGGAGCCCGGATCGGAAGGACCCGATCTCGGTGAGGGCTGCGCCATGCTGCTGATCCAGCCGGCGAACGCGTGCAGCCCGCAGCGCCCCGCGCTCGCGGAGATCCTGGCCGTCGAGTCCCGGGTGGCGGTGGGAGCACGCCTGCGGGCGACTCTCGACGCCTGCGTACGTTCGGCCCTCGACGCCGCCGGCGTCCCGGCGCAGGACGTGTGGGCGGCCAGTTGCAGCGAGTCTCCCGGCGAGGCGGGGGTGGTCGAACGCGAGGTGCTCGGGTCGATCGTGGGCGAGCGCGCCCTGAACCGGGTACCCGCCCTGGGCGCGCTGGGCGACGTCTCCGCGGCCTCGGGCGCCTTCCAGATCGCGATGGTGCTGGCCACCGCCGCCGGCAACGCCGAGGCGGCCGGGCGGACCGCCGTGGCGACCTCGGTCGATCGGGACGGTTCGCTGTCCTGCGCCGTACTGCGCCTGGCGGCGTCATGACCGGTCTGCCGCTGCCTCCGGCGCTGCCGGACCAGGAGAGCACGTGGGAGACGGCTCACGGGATCAGCCCGGTCGCGGCCGGTCTGCTCGTCGTCTCCCCGCGCAGCGACGGCGGAAGCGCCACGACGCGGTTCGCCGTCTCGCCGGCCGAGCCGGTGTTCGCCGGCCACTACCCGGACTTCCCCATCTTTCCCGGGGTGTGCGTGGTGGAGTGCGCGCACCGGAGCGCCCTGGCCACGGCACCGGAACCGGTCGAGCTGTCGGCGGTGCGTTCCGCCCGCTTCACCGGTGCCGCGTTCCCCGGCGACACCCTGACGTTCCGCCTCAAGTGGCAGCGCCACGACGGCGGCTGGCAGGTGTCCGCCACCGCGGTCACCGCACGGGGCGACGCCGCGTCGATGCGTCTGCGGTACCGGAGCGTCGGCACGCCGCCCGACGCCCCGACCACGAGGGATACGCCCATCCTCGTACCCGAGCGGGGGGACGCCGGGCTGCCCGAGGTGATGAGCCTCCTGCCGCACAGGCATCCGATGCTCCTGGTCGACCGGATCACAGCGCTGCGCCCCGGTGAGCGGATCACCGCGGTGAAGGCGGTCACGCACAACGAACCCTGGTACGCCGCGTCCGGCCCGGGCCAGGATCTCGCCTACCCGGCGTCCCTGCTGGTCGAGTCCTGGGGCCAGTCGGCGGGGCTGCTCGCATCGGCGGCGGCCCCGGAAGCCCGCGAACAGGTGATGCTCTTCGGCTCCGTGGCGAACGCGGTCTTCCACCGCCCGGTGCTGCCTGGCGACCTGGTCGAGCATCGCATCACGCTCACGCGTTCACTCGGCGACTCGGTGATCTTCGAAGGCGAAAGCCGGACCTCCGCGGGCCCGGCGATGTCCGTGGGACAGATGGTGATGGCCTTCCGGCCCGGTGACCATCTGCGCCCATCTTGAGTGCCGCGTCGGCGGCCGACGCCCGGATGCCGGGGAGGAAGACATGACGGAACAGCGGAAGCTCTCCAAGTACTGGATGCTCACTGATGACTTCACCCAGAATCCTTACCCGATTCTGGAGCGGGTCCGGGAGGAACAGCCGGTCTGCGAGCTCTCGATGCCCGGGGGCGGCCGTGCCTGGGTGGTCACGCGGCACGAGGACGCCAAGGCGGCACTCTCCGACCCGCGGCTCAGCCGGGACATCAACGTGCACTTCGATCTGGTCTCGCGGCTGACCGGCACCACCGTGACGCCGCCGCCGGAGCACGCCAACCATCTGGCGAACCTCGAACCTCCTCGGCACACCCCGCTGCGCAAGGCGATCAGTTCGGCGTTCACCCCCCGGCGAGCGGACGCGCTGCGTCCGCAGATCGAGGCCGTCGCGAACGAACTCCTCGACGGGCTGGCGGAGAAGGGGGGCGGCGATCTGATAGCCGCATACGCCGATCCCCTCCCGGTGATCGTCATCGCCACCCTGATGGGCGTGCCGGCCACGGACTGGCCCGACTTCCTGCGCTGGTCGACCCACCTTCGCGCGGTCGAGGCGACCGATCCCGCGGCGGACCGCATCGTCAAGGAGCTCTCCTCCTACATGTCGGCGCTCATCGCCGAGAAGGAACGCGCTCCCGGCGACGACCTGATCTCGGCCCTGATCCACGCCGAGCCGGACCGCCGGCTGACCGGTACGGAGATCCTCTCCACCAGTTTCGCGCTGATGACCGGCGGTAACGACACCACCGCCAGCCTCCTGGGCGGAGTACTCCGGGCGCTCCTCGTCCATCCCGAGGAGCGGGCCGACCTGCTGGCCACGCCCGGCCGCTGGCTGGCGGAGATGGACGAGCTGATCCGCTACGTCAGCCCCATCACCAACACCCTGCAACGGGTCACCCTGGAGCCGGTGGAACTCGGCGGGGTGCGTATCCCCGCGGACGAGGTCGTGATCATTTCGGTGATCTCGACCAACCGGGACCGGTGCCCGTTCCCGGAGCGGCCGGACGCGCTGGATCTCAAGCGGCCCAAGCCCGCCCACCTCAGCTTCGGCCACGGCATCCACTACTGCTCGGGGGCGCACCTGGCGAAGCTGATGACGGAGGTGTCGGCACGCCTCTTCTTCGAGCGGTTCCCCGACGCCCGGCCGGCGGTGGACCCCTCCGCCCTCCGCTACACGCAGAGCATGGTCGTCCGCCCGCTTGAGTCCCTGCCCGTCACGTGGTGAGACGGCCGGCGGCGGCCCCCGTCATGGGAACTCCCGTCCGTACGGCGCCGATCAGCGCTGGGCCCGGAAGAAGGTGAAGAGCATCCGCAGGCTCAGCACACCGCTGACGATCAACAGGTGGTATCCGACGGCCTCGAAAAGCCGGATCGACTCGGTGACCATCGGCCCCCCGTCGGACTGCATCAGGATCACCGCCATCAGCCCGGCGGTGCTCGCCAGGAGGGTGAGCAGGACTTCATGGACCAGCGTGCGGATGTAGCGGCGGTCACGGCTGTCGGCGAGCACCCGGACGTTGACCGAAAGGCGGCCCTCCTCCAGGGCGCTGGAGACCCGATCGATCCGGCGCGGCAGCCGTCGCAGCGCGGACAGTGCGGAGAACAGCTCGCTCTCCAGGGGCGCGCCGACGGAAGCGAAACCGCCCATCCCCGCACCGCTCCGGTCGCCCGACGCCCACGACCGCGACTCCGCCACCATGTCGAAGCCGGGCGACAGCCGGGTCAAAGTCCCCTCCAGCGTCGCCAGCGCGCGGAACACGGCGGCCACCTCGGGCGGGATGCCCAGACCGTGCACGGAGACCAGCCGGAAGAGATCGATGAACACGCGTACGTCCGGGGCGGATCCGGTGCTGAAGTGACGGGCCATGAACCTGCCCAGCTCACGTTCCAGACCTTGCTCGTCGACTTCCTCCGGCCGGTTGATCAGATCCAGCAACGCGTCACGCAGGGCCGCCGAGTCCGTGTGGTGCACCGCCATGAGGAAGCGCCGCAGAGCGGACTGCACCTGGCCGTCGAGACGGCCGACCGAACCGAAGTCGATCAGCCCTATCCGGCCGTCGTCGAGCAGGAGAATGTTGCCGGGGTGCGGGTCGGCGTGGAACGTGCCGTCGATCAGGACCTGCATGAGCAGGCTGCCGAGCAACGAGCGCGCCAGGTGCGCCCGTTCCTCATCGGTTCCGACGAGCGCCGCTTCACCGGCACTGATGGGCAGACCGGGCAACTGTTCCAGAACCAATATGTGTTCACCGCTCAGCTCTTCGACGATGTCCGGGATGATCACTGCGGTGTCGGTCGGGCGCCGCGCCCAGGCGGCCCGCACCGTGGCCACGTTGCGGGCCTCCACCCGGAAGTCGAGCTCTTCCCGCACGGATGCGGCGAACCCGTCGGCCAGTTCGATGATGCCGAGGTCCCGGGCCCAACGGGCACGCCGGTCCAGCATTCTGGCCATGCGGCTGATGATGTCGAGATCCCGCTCGACGCCCGGCCCCACACCCGGCCGCTGCACTTTGACCACGACGCTCTCGCCGGAGTGCAGCCGGGCCAGATGGACCTGGGCGATCGAGGCCGCGGCGAGAGAGTCATGATCGAAGTGCGCGAAGACGTCCTCCGGTGGCCTGCCGAACTCCTTGTGCAACTGCTCCGCGATGCGTTCGGGGTGCTCGGGAGGCACCTGGTACTGGAGCCGGCTCAGCTCCGCGATGAAGCCCGGGGACAGCAGATCGTGCCGGGTGGACAGCACCTGTCCCAGCTTGACGAAGGTCGGACCGCCCTCTTCCAGGGCCAGTCGCAACGGCTTGGCGAGCCGGGCGCTCCCCGGCGCGACTCCCTTCCCCCGCCGGCCTTCGCGGCCGCGCAGGTACGGGCTCAGTCCATGCCGCAGCGCGATGCCGCTGATCTGTGAGTATCTGCGGACTCTGGCCACCCGGGAGCGGATCGCACGAATCCAGCCGCCGCTGGATGCGCTGGGTATGACCATCTCGGACACGACGAGGAAGGTCATGGCCAGAATCAGCGCGATGCCCAGCCGCACGCCGATCAGCACCACCGGTCGCTCGGGGGTGCTGATGAGGGTGCTGGCGAGGAACATCCCCCCGATCGCTATGCCGCCCGTCAGAACGGTCCGGGTGATGCCCACCTGGATGCCGAGCAGTCGGCGCGCCACCACGGGAAAGACCACGAGGAAGAGCGCGAAACTGGCCGCCACGAGGACAGCGATTCCCACGATCATGTACATCCCTCACTGCATTGGGAGCTGTCAGGAAACGGAAAGAGAGCCCGGAGCCGGCAACGGCTCCGGGCTTCGCAGTGGCCGGGATGGTCAGCCCATGGCCTCGACAAGGCTCTTGGGCCGCATGTCGGTCCAGTTCGCCTCCACGTAGTCGAGGCACGCCTGACGGGTGTCCTGACCGAACACCGTGGTCCATCCGGCCGGGACCTCGGCGAAGGCCGGCCAGAGGGAGTGCTGCAGTTCGTCGTTGACCAGGACGTAGTAGCTCGCGTTGTCGTCCTCGAACGGATTGCTCATTCTTGGGTACCTTCCCTGCGGGTCGTTGCGGAAATTGCATCGGCGGCGGAGGCGGCGGCACTCGCGGCCCGGACCGCCGCGACGAAGCCGGGGAGCCGGTCGATTCCCCAGAACTTGTCGCGCCGGTGGATGAAGAACGGAACTCCGAAGACTCCGTCCCGGTCCATTTCGCGGAGGAATCCGAGGCCGCGCATACGGATCGACTCGTCATCGACCGCGTTCGCCACCCGGAGCGGGTCCAGGTCCAGCCCCTCGGCGAGGGCGGCTATGACCTTGCGGTCCGTGATGTCGTGCCCTTTCACCCAGCGGGCCTCGCTGACCGCTCTGATGTAGTCGCGTCCGCGGCCCCCCTCCTCCGCCACCAGGTAGCCCAGGTGGGGAACCCCCCAGTTGGGATCCCTGTCGACGGGCCAGGCGATGGGCAGCCCACGCTCGGTGGACAGGCGCTTGACGTCCTGGAGAATGTAGAGGTGCTTCTCCTTCGACATGGGAACGTAGGGTAGTTGGATACCCTCCTCGTCGAGGAGCCGACTGCTGATCCCGTCCGGCTCCCAGTACGGACGCCACTCGATGGCGTCGGCGACATCCGGGTACCGCTCGGTCAGATCGTGAAAGGCGAGCCACGAGTACGGGCTGCGGAACGAAAAGTACCAGCGTGTTGGCTTGACAGCCATCACAACCTCCTGAAGATGCACCGTGCGGGCACGGCTATACAGTGATGCCGCCGTCGATCTGCATCACGCTTCCCGTGACGTAGCCGGCGCGGTCGGAGGCGAGATACCCGACGAGGTCGGCGACCTCGTCGGCACGCCCCAGGCGCCCCAGCGGAATCTGCCCCAGAGCCTTGTCCTTGACGGGACCGCTGAGAACGGAGGTCATGTCGGTGTCAATGAATCCTGGCGCCACCACGTTGACGCGAATGCCGTAGCGCCCCACTTCCTTGGCGAGGGCACGGGAGAACCCGATGATCCCCGCTTTGGAAGCGGAGTAGTTCGCCTGGCCGGCGTTTCCGTAGACCCCGGCGACGGAAGAGAGGTTGATGATCGACCCCGCCTTCCGCTTCATCATCGGGAACACCACGGCACGATTGAGGTTGTAGACGCCGTCGAGATTGACGTCCAGCACTTGGTGCCAGTCGTCGTCGGTCATCAGCACCAGAGGGTTGTCCCTGGTGATTCCAGCCGCCGTCACGGCCACCTCGATGGGCCCCAGCAGTTCCTCGGTCCCGGCGACCAGTGCCCGTACCGATTCCTTGTCGCGCACATCCGCCTTGCGGGCCAGCGCGCGAACACCGATCTCGGTGAGCTCCTTCTCCAGTTCACGAGCGGCCTCGTCGTTGGCCTGGTAGCAGAAGGCGACGTCGAAGCCGTCCCGTGCCAGCCGCAGCGCCGTCGCCCTGCCGATGCCACGTGAGCCTCCCGTGACCAGGGCAACCCGGTTGTCCGTGCTTGTCATTGCTCTCCCTCGCTGTGCACCGGACGCAGGGGCCTGTCCCGCCCCATCACGGCGCCGATGGCCCACTACCAGCCGGCTGCCTCGGACACCACTTCGTAGACGCCCTTGAGATGGACCATTCTGGCGAGCTCCGCCTGGTCGATGACTATGCCGAACTCCTTCTCCAGAGCAGCGAGGATCTCGATCGCGCGGAGCGAATCGGCCCCGTGCTCCTCCCTGAAGAGACTTGTCTCGGTGACTTCCTCGTCCTCGAGTTCCAGGATGTCGACAATGATTTCCTGGATCTTCGCCAAACGCTCGTCGTACGTACCGGTCATGGCTGATTCAGCTCCTTCGTCATCCCGATAATTCAGCCACAATGGCCGACTCGGTCGCGATCTTTCTATGAGACGGAGCTCTTCACCGACAAGACTCGTTGCATAAAGCTGCCATGCCCGGCCGCGGCCCGTCGGGGCACACCGGTGCACAGACGCCTTTCATGCTGTCGATCAGGGCGAGGACGGCTCGGGCGGACGGCAGAACCATGTGCCCTTCCCGGGTGAGTCTCGCCCCGGCGGAGTCCCGGGTGAAGAGTTTGGCGCCCAGTATCCGTTCCAGGCACTTGATCTGGTAGCTGATGGCGGGTTGCGAATATCCAAGCACCTTCGCCGCCTGGTCCATTCGTCCGATATCGGCTACGGACACAAACGCCCGGAACTCCCGCTCATGCATCACTCCCCCTGTCTCTCCGTGGAACAGAAGCGAGATCGGGCGCCGCCCGTTCCCTACCTCCGGAAGCACATGAATTCCACTCCATATCAACCGATCTGGAGCAGTGGGACAACGGAAGGTGCAGGAACCTGCCCGGCGGGCGGTCCCCGTCGGTGAGCCGTTGCGGACGGCCACGAGGAGGGGGAGGCGGCCTTTCGGGAGACAGGCGGGGCTCGGCGGCGGCTTGGCAGTTTCATGCAACCGCGCCGAGGTCACGCGGGCGCGGACCGCGGCCCGGCTGCGGGTCTGTACGAAACCTGTACCGGGCCGCCCGGGAGCTGTACGGAGGATGGGAGAACGACGCAGGAATTCCTCAAGGGGAGAGGCCGACTCTGGCGATGCGGGATTGCCCCGGCCCGGACCAGAGGAGGAATTATGCGCGAGGATCTGAATTCTCCTGCCCAGGTTGTTCACCCGCTGGAATTCCTGGAGGAGATCGAGGAGAAGCTTTCGAAGGAACAGGAGGATATGCTCCCGGCGAGCACCACCCCTTGGGCTGTGCTGCTCGCGGACTACATAGACGCGCTGAGCGAAATCATCGCGCGCGGGCAGGATTACGACAGCCCGGCCCCGTTGTATGCCCTGGACGAGGGCCACGCGGGAGGCTGCGGCTGATCGTGGGCTCCAGCCCTCCGGGGCCCGCACTCCCCACCGGGGCGGGCCCCGCGACGTCAGGCGGCCAGAAGAGCCGGGCGGCTCAGCTCGCGGCCGAAGAGCCGGACGAGGGACGGGAAGCGGTAGCACGGCCAGGCGTCGCCGGCGCCCCGGCTGTCCAGCAGACAGGCGTCGGACAACTGCTCCAGGAGTTCCTCGGCGTCATCGGTCCCGGTGCCGAGAACAGTGGCCGCGGCGGGAGCAGTGAACTGCTGGGGCCCGTTGGCCGTCAGGGTGACCAGTGCTTCGGCGAGGCGGGGCGGCAGCTCGTCCAGGGCGCGCCGCAACCCCGCGCCGACATCGAGGCTGCCCAGCCTCAGTTCCGCCAGACGTCGTTCCTCCTGCTCCAGACGGGAGGCGAACCGGGTGGTGGACCACTGGGGACGGACGACGAGCCGGGCCGCGGCGATCCGCAGGGCGAGCGGCAGGCGGTCGCAGAACTCGGCGATGCGGACGATCGCCTCGGGGTCCTCCCCGATCCGGGCGGGCCCCATGACCGCCGCGAGCAGCCGTACGGCGTCACCCGGACTCAGCGGGCCGAGCCGGACCAGCCTCGTTCCCTCCAGCGAGGCCAACTGGGCGCGTCCGCCCGTGACGACGGTGCGGCTCTGCCCGCAACCAGGCAGCAGCGGGCGTACCTGCGCGTCGTCGGTCGCGTTGTCGAGGACGATCAGCATCCGTCGTCCGGCCAGCAACGTCCGGTAGAGCTGCGCGCGTTCGTCGACGGTTTCGGGCAACCGGTCGGGGTCGTGTCCCAGGGCGCGCAGGAACCAACCGAGAACCACCCGCGGTTCGCGCGCGCCTCCATCGGTCCGCAGGTCCGCGTAGAGCTGGCCGTCGGGAAAGGCGTCGCGACCGCGTCCCGCCGTGTGGAGGGCCAGTGCCGACGTGCCCGTCCCCGGCGCGCCGGTGATCACCACGTCCTGGTGCGCGCGCAGAGCAGCGAACACCTGCTCCACCTCGGTGTCCCTGCCCGTGAAGTCGCGTACCGGGGCGGGGAGAAGCGCCGGCACAGGGGCACTCCGGTCCTGGCCCATTACCGCCGGACCGGCCGGGACGCTGTGCTCCGGCTCCGGTGAGGCAGGCGGGGCGAGTATGCCTCCGAGGATTTCCTCATGGAGCGTGCGCAACGCCCTGCCCGGATCGATGCCCAGCTCCTCGGCGAGGGTACGACGCCCCTCCTCGTACAGTTCGAGCGCGTCGGGCTGCCGGCCGCAGCGGTACAGAGCGGTCATCAGATGACCGCGCAGCCGCTCCCGCAGCGGGTGGAGGGTGACCTGGCGGGTCAGACCGGAGACGATCTCGGCGTGCCGGCCGAGGGCGAGCGCCGCCTCCGCGTGGTGCTCGACCGCGGACAGCCGGGCCTCCTCCATCCGGGGAGCCTCGGTCAGGGCGAGTTGCTCGGTGACGCCCGTGAGCGCCGGCCCCTTCCAGAGGGCGAGGGCCGCCGCCAGCCGGCGTTCGGCGTCGGCAAACCGTCCGGCCCGGAGGTCGGCGTCGCCCGCCTGTGCCAGGTCCCGGAAGGAGTCCCAGTCGAGTGTGGCCTCACCGATGTCCATCCGGTACCCGGGACCGCTGCGCTCCAGGGCGATCCCGGGTTCCATGCGGGTGCGCAGTCGCGAAACGTAGGTGTAGAGCTGGCTGGTACTGGTCGGCGGCGGCTCCCAGCCCCACACCAGGGTGGTGAGCCGCTCATCCGTCAGGACACCGCCGCGGGCCAGTAGCAGGGCGGCGAGAACGGTGCGCTGCTTGCCGCCGGCGAGTGCGATCGGACGCCCGTCGGATGCGGCCGAAACCGCACCGAGGATGGTGAAGTCCATGGCCTCCTCCTCGCCGCGCAGCCCGCTCCGGATGCTGAGCCATCTGCCGCAGAAGACTACTGACCTGGTCTTTTCCACGGCTATCGGAGCGCTTTCGCGCTCACGAAAGCGAGACGAAACCGCCGGAACAAGCCGCCCTCGTAATCTTCACGGCATCCGGCGGGGCCCTGTACCACGGCGGCCCGTAGAGCAGAAGGAGAGTGTCGTGCAGCGCTTCGTCATCACCTCGGCCAAGGCGGTCGCCGCGACCGGCGCGACACTTCTGCTCGTCGTGGGTACGGTTACCCCGGCCACCGCGCTCACGGACTCGGCGGCGGACCGCGTCGTCGCGAGGGCCGCCGCGGACGACCCGTGGACCTGATCCCGGCCGTGTCGCGGCCCCTCAGGGCCCGACCAGCTCGATGAGGTCCGTCGGCGGGGCCAGGTCCTGATCGCCGAGCGACGTCAGCAGCCGGCTCGTCCGGTCCCGCCAGGACACAGTCCCGATCTCGGCGAAGAGGTCGCCCGCCACCTTGAAGCAGGCCGCGGCCCCGGCCCGGTCACCGAGCGCGGTACGCACCTGGCCGAGGGTCAGCCCGGCTCTGGCCTCCAGGTAGTGGTCCGGCACCTGGCCGGCGACCGACACGGCCAGGTCGAGCACCACTTCCGCTTCCGCGTTCCTCTCCTGACACCACAACGCCTCGCCCAGGGCCCGCAGGGCATGGGCCTCCCCGCGCAGATCGCCACTGGCTCGTACGAGTTCCAGCGCCCTGCGACAGGCTTCCTCCGCCCGTTCGCCCTCCCTTCGGTGGATCAGTACCTCGGCGAGACGGACGGTGCTCTGCGCTTCTCCCCGAACGGTCCCCAGGCCACGGCTCCTGGCAACCGCCTCGGCGGACAGCATCAGACTCGCCTGCGAATCCCCCCGCTCCAATTCGATCTGGGCCAAAAGGCCCAGCAGATGAGCCACCGCGTAGTGATCGCCCACCTCCCGGAAGAGCTCCAGTGAGCAGTACCCCAGCTCCCGCGCCGCGTCCAGGTCCCCACGGTGGCGTTCGCACAGCGCCAGGTTGCGAAGGACCAGGGCCCGCCCCTTCTTCCCGCGCGCGCCCAGCTCCTCCCCCACCTCCTCGAAAAGGCACAGCGCGAGGTCGAGATGGCGGGAGGCCGCCTCGTACTCCCAGCACACGATCTCCAGTGTGCCGAGCGAGTGCAGCATCACGGCCTCGCCGAGCCGGTCGCCGGCCGCCCGGGCAGCGGCCAGCGCCCGGTCGCAGCAGAAGCGCCAGTCCTCCAGGTAGTTGCGGTTCTGCAGGAGGGTCACGCTGGTCAACGCCAGGTCCCAGGCGAACGCCGCCTCGCCCTCCCGCGCCGTCTGGTCCACCAGGCCGGTCAGTGAGGCGCGCTCGCTCTCGAACCACTCCATCGGGTCCGTGAGCAGGTTCTCCGACAGCTGTGCGGGCAGCGGATGCAGGGGGGCCGGGCCGTGGATGATGGTGTAGTCCCCGCCGTAGATCTTCCGATGGGCTTCCGAGGCGAGACTCAACCACGCCCCGGACACTCGCCGCAGCGCGGCGCGGCGCTCGTCCTCGCTGTCCTCGGAGAGCGCCAGTTCACGGGCGAACAGCCGGGGAAGCCCCTGGAATCGGTAGCGCACATGGCTGGTGGCGGAGGAGAGCGGCACCAGCATCTGGGCATCGACGAGTTCCTCGATCAGGTCCTCCGCGTCGATCAGATCGATGTCGAGGAGCGCGGCGCCGGCCCAGGAAGCGAAGTCGGGCACGTTCAAGGAGCCGAGCAGCCGGAACATCCGGGCTGTGGAAGCGGGCAGGTCGCGGTAGCTCAGCCGGAGGCCGGCCCGGACACCGCGCTCGTCCGGACTCAGTTCGTCCAGCCTCCGGTGCTGGTCCTCCAGGCGCGAAACCAGGGTCCGGACCGACCAGTGGGGCTTGGCCGCGAGCCGGGCGGCAGCGATGCGCAGGGCGAGGGGCAGCCGGTCGCACAGGGCGCTGAGCCGGGCCGCCGCCACGGGCTCGGCACTCAGCCTGCCGTCTGTGGCGACCCTGGAGAGCAGCGCTATGGCTTCGTCCTGTCCCAGCGCGCCGAGGTGCAGCGGTACGAAGGCATAGTCACCGGCGAGCGCGCCGCCCATGGGATCCCGGCTGGTGACCAGGACGCAGCAGCGGCCGGAGCCGGGCAGCAGGGGACGTATCTGCCGGAAGGAGCGCGCGTTGTCGAGGACGATCAGAACGCGCCGGCCGTCGAGGACGCTGCGGAAGAGCGCAGCCCGCTCGTTGAGGTCCGCGGGAATCTCAGGTACGGGCACACCGAGGGCGCGCAGGAACCGGTCGAGCACGGCGGCGGGAGAGCGCGGCGCCTCCTCGTCGTAGCCGCGCATGTCCGCGAAGAGCTGGCCATCGGGGAACCGGCCGGCGACCTGCAGCGCCCAGCGGACGGCCAGCGCGGTCTTGCCGACCCCTCCGATGCCGGTAACCGATCCGACGGGCAGTGCCGATGCGTCGACATGGTCCAGCAGCGTGTCCAGCGTCGCGAGTTCGTTATGGCGACCGGTGAAGGCCGCTGTTCCCGCGGGAAGCTGGGCGGGTGCGACCGTCGCGGGGGTGGACGTGGCCGATTCGTCGGGAAGACTGAGCCGCGGGGAGTCGGCGAGGATCTCCTCGTGCAGCTCCCGGAGCCGGGGGCCGGGATCGATACCGAGCTCGTCGGTGAGGAACCGGTAGCCCTCACGGTAGGTCTCCATCGCCTCGGCCCGCCGTCCGGACCGGTACTGAGCGAGCATCAGGTGCGCCATCGCCTGCTCTCTCAGCGGGTGTTCGCGCACGAAGGAGGCCAGTTCGCTCATCACCTCCCGGTGCTGCCCCAGCTCCAGGCGCAGCCCCATGTACTCCTCGTACACGTCGAGGCGCATCTCGGTCAGTCGGGCCGCCGCGGCCTCGGCACGGCCGGCCGAGATTCCGTCGAGGGCGGGCCCGCGCCACATGGCCAGGGCCTCGTCGAAGCGGGCACATGCCTCCTCGCGACCACCGCTGCGCGCTGCGGCCCGGCCCAGAGCGACCCGCTCCTCGAACTCGACGGCGTCGATGCGGTGGTCCCCGGTGAACAGCATGTAGCCGGGGTGGCTGGTGACCAGCATGTCGTCCGACCTCGCGGCGGCCTTGAGCGTCTTGCGCAGTGCCGAGACGCAGATCGCGACCTGGTTGCGGGCGGTCGAGGGAGGAGCCCCGTGCCAGACGGCGTCGGCCAGTTCGTCGACCGAGACCACCCGGTCGGGGTTGAGGAGCAGCATCGACATGATGGTGCGCCGACGGGCGCCGGTGAGAACGACCGCCTGCCCTCCGACGCTGATGTCCAACGGCCCCAGGATGCGGAACACCACCTGAAGCACGAGCAGCCTCCTGACGTCGCGGCCCGGTTCCGTATGACTCGTTCACACCGCTATTTGATGATTGATGGGCAAGTCGAGAGGCGACAACGAAGCTGACAGCTACCTGCCAGCCCGGTGCCCGGCCGCCATCCAGGAGACCTGCGAGAAGGTCGTGGCGCGGTTCCAGTCGGCCGGCTCCGGCTCCGGCTCGCCGTCCGCTTCGGCCCGGGCTGCACTCGACAGGGCGGTGACCAGTGCGGTCACGGCAGCGAGTTCCTCCGCGGAGGGGGCTCCTCTGATGATTTTGAGCAGGCTGGGGCCAAGAGGCCCGTCGAATGCTGAAGCCGACATGGCGGTCTCCTCTACACCGGGGGGTTGCCGTGTTTGCGGGAGGGCAGCGCAGCGTGCTTCGTGCGCAGCATGGCCAGGGCGCCGACCAACGCGGAGCGGGTGTCGGCGGGGTCGATCACATCGTCCACGAGGCCGCGTTCCGCCGCGTAGTACGGATGCATCAGCTCGGACTTGTACTCCTTGACCAGCTGCTCGCGTACCGCTTCGGGGTCGTCGGCCGCCTGGATCTGCCGTCGGAAGACCACGTTGGCCGCGCCCTCCGCCCCCATGACCGCGATCTCGTTGGTCGGCCAGGCCAGGGAGAGATCGGTGCCGATGGAACGGGAGTCCATCACGATGTACGCGCCGCCGTACGCCTTGCGCAGAATCACCTGCACCCGGGGAACGGTGGCGTTGCAGTAGGCGTACAGGAGCTTGGCCCCGTGCCGGATGATCCCCCCGTGCTCCTGGTCGACGCCTGGCAGGAACCCGGGTACATCGACCAGGGTGACCAGCGGAATGTTGAACGCGTCGCACATCTGGACGAAGCGCGCGGCCTTCTCCGAGGAGGGGATGTCGAGCACGCCGGCGAAGGACTGGGGCTGGTTGGCGACGACACCGACCACGTGGCCGTCCAGGCGGGCGAGGGCCGTGATGACGCTGGTGGCCCAGCGTTCGTGCACCTCCATGTACTCGCCGTCGTCCACGATTTCGGTGATCACCTCGTGCATGTCGTACGGGCGCCCGCCGTCGAGCGGCACCAGTTCCAACAGCCGCTCGCACCGCCGGTCGGCCGGATCGTCCGCGCGCGCGGCCGGCGGCATCTCACGGTTGTTGGCCGGCAGCATGGACAGCAGATACCGGACCTCGGCCAGGCAGCTCTCCTCGTCGTCGTACGCGAAGTGCGCGACGCCGGAGACCTCGGCGTGCACGTCCGCGCCGCCGAGGCCGTTCTGGGTGATCTCCTCGCCGGTGACCGCCTTCACGACGTCCGGTCCGGTGATGAACATCTGCGAGGTCTCACGGACCATGAACACGAAGTCGGTCAGCGCCGGGCTGTAGGCCGCACCGCCCGCGCACGGACCGAGCATCACACTGATCTGCGGGATAACACCCGAAGCACGCGTGTTGCGCTGGAAGATCCCGCCGTAACCGGCGAGCGCGGAGACACCCTCCTGGATACGGGCCCCCGCGCCGTCGTTCAACGACACCAGCGGAGCACCCGCCGAGATGGCCATGTCCATGATCTTGTGGATCTTCGTGGCGTGCGCCTCGCCCAGCGCCCCGCCGAAGATCCGGAAATCGTGGGCGAAGGCGAAGACCGTGCGGCCCTCCACCTTGCCCCACCCCGTCACCACGCCGTCGGTGTACGGCCTCTTCGCCTCCAGGCCGAAGCCCGTCGCCCGGTGTCTGCGCAATTGCTCGGTTTCAGTGAAAGAACCCTTGTCGAAAAGGAGCGCAAGGCGTTCACGCGCGGTGAGCTTCCCCTTGGCGTGCTGGGCGGCCGTGGCCGGCGCCGCACCTTCGAGAACCTCGTCGCGGATAAGCCCGAGCTCACTCACCCGGTCCTGCATCGTCATTGCCAACTCCTCATATGGTCAGGTCCGACTGGCATGGAAGCCCTCCGCCCACCCGGCGACGTGTTTTCACTCCCGCCCGCTCCGAATGAGAAACTGCGAGGTCGAGAAAAGAGAAAAGGAAGAATGCGGTGGGGCGTTTCAATGACGGGTCAGTGCCACACCACGCGCACAGCACGGTCGAGAACCCAGCCCGCCACCTCGCCCAGGTCGGTCACCCGCGTCCCGACGCGCAGCGAAGCCCTGTCCAGACCGCGCCGCGCCAGGGAGTGGCGGTCGGCGGCCAGTCGTCCGCCTGCTCGCTGAAACCGGTCGAGAGCGGAGTCGCTCCCCGGAACGGCCAGCGCCACGCCTTCCTCGACCAGAAGCAGCACCACCGGTCTCCTCGACATGGCCTCGGTGACGGCCATCCTCCGGAAGCCGTCCGGCTCGTCGGCGCCACCCCGGTTCTCCACCAGGAGAAGCCACCGGCCCTCACCCGGCTCCCACTGCTCCGACACCGAACTCGCCCGTGGCACTCGCGGTCGATCGGCTACCGGGCCCATGCCCGGCCGGCGGACCCGGGTTTCGCCATCAGGTCACCGAGCCGGCCCGCCGCGTCGATCAGCGCACCGAGCAGCAACCGGTTCGGGGTCGCGGGCATCCGGAAACACGGACCGGTGAGAGCCAGCGCGGCCACCACCCGCTTCCCCACGGCACGTACCGGCACCGCAATCGAGACGGCCCCCGGGATGATCGCCTCAGGGCCGTGCACCCAGCCGCGACTGCGTACGAGAGTGAGCTGAGCACCGGTGAAGCGGGCGCTGCGCAGCCCCTCGTACAGCTCCCGGGGCTCCTCCCAGGCGAGCAGGACCTGGGCAACCGGCCCCGCCTTGAGCGAACGCGCCATGCCGACCGGCAGGTCCTCCCTGCCACCGGAGGCATCCACGGAGGAGGAGATGCAGAGCTGCATGGCTCCACTGCGCCGGAACAGCCGGGCGTCGAACCCGGTCCGCTCCCGCAGCTCCGCCAGGACGGGCGGCGCCACCCTGACCAACCGGTCGCGCTGCACCTCGGCCGCCATGGTGCCGAGCCTCGGGCCGAGGACGAATCGGCCCTTGAAGTCCCGGGTGAACAGCCCGATATGCTCCAGGCCGAGCGCGATCCGGTGCACGGTCGGGCGCGCGAACCCGCTGTCGGCCACCAGCTCCGCCAGCGTCGCCGGCCCCTTCTCCACCACTTCCAGGAGGACCGATGCCTTGTCGAGCACCCCGATCCCGCTGATCCCTCGCGGCCGGTGCTCCGCCGTGACGCTCATCGTTCACTCACCCGTCGGGTGAGAAGCGCTCCGGAGACGTCCGAGGAGACGACCTCCACGTTCCGGTCGATGCGGCGGATCAGCCCGGCCAGCGTCCGGCCCGGCCCGAGCTCGACGAACCGGCGGCAGCCGAGCTGTCCGGTGAGGGTCCGCACGCTCTGCTCCCACAGCACCGGAGAGGTGAGCTGCCGAACGCAGAGCGCCGGCCAGTCGACGTTGCCCCTGTACGGCGCCGCGTCGACGTTGGCCACCACCGGAACGGCCGTCGGGGCGAACGGCGTGCCCTGCAGCGCACGGCCCAGTGCCTCGGCGGCGGGTGCCATGAACGGAGTGTGGAAGGCTCCTCCGACCTCCATGGCGATCATCCGCGCCCCGATCGCCGGCGCTCGCCCCCCGAACTCGGCGACCGATGCGGGTGATCCGGAGATCACGGTCTGCGCGGGGGCATTGATGTTGGCGACCCACACCTCGCCGCCCTCCCCGCGTATCTCGTCCGCCAGGGCCGCGACCTCTTCGGGCGGCACCCCCACCACCGCGCCCATCCTGCCCTCGTGTGCCAGTGCCGCCTCGCGCATGGCACGACCCCTCGCGGTCACCAGAGCCGCGGCTCTGGTGACCGCGAGGGCGCCGGAAGCGACGAGAGCCGCGTACTCACCGAGACTGTGCCCGGCGCAGGCGACGACGGGCCCGCCGAAGCTGTCACCGCGTACCGCTTCGGCGTGGGCCATCATCGTCACGGTGAACACGGTGAGTTGTGCGAGGTCGGTACGCCGGAGATGCTCCTGGGGTGTGCGCAACAGGAGTTCGGGAAGGTCTTCTCCCGTGACCTCGGAGATCTCCTCGGCAAGGTGCCAGGAGGGGGTGTCCCGCCAGACCTCGCCCATTCCCTGCTTCTGCGTTCCCTGCCCGGGAAACACCAAGCCGACCGGTACCTGATCCATGAACCCGCCTTCCGCACGACGCTCATCAAGGGGCACGCAGGGCCGGCCATCTGGGCTCAGATGGCCGGCCTCGTGCGCCGACGGCTCTACGGGGGAATCGGCCGCCGGAGAACGGGCCCGCCATCTGGGCGGATCCGTTCCTGACGCCTAAGGAGACTGCGCCGGACCGAGCTCCGGCAACGGACCTTTCAGGAAAATGCCAACGGGTCGCCCCGCCTCGTGCCCGGTTTGGCTGCCGGTGGCAGCAATCCCAGCTCAGCGGCGCGTACCCCCGCCTGAAAGCGGGAGTGCGCCCCGAGCAGGGTCATGATCTCCGCGACATGACGCCGGTAGGTGCGCACGGATATCTTCAGTTCACGGGCCGCCACCTCATCCGTGACACCGGCTTGCAGCGCGCCGAGTATCTGCCGCGCCAGCGACGCCCGGTAGTTGTCCCCGAAGATCGTGCGCTCGCCGGCGGGAACCGCCCGGACCCACACGTTCTCGAAGAGGGACTGCAGCGTGTTGAGCACCTCCGGCACCTGGATCAGCGACGCCCGGCGGCCGACTGCGGAATCCGCGACCACCAGTGCGACGTTCCCGTCCACGATGAGCGCCTGTAGCGGAGGAACCCGGGCGACGCGGACGGCCACCGGCTTGTCGATGGCCATCTGTTCGCGGACGAAGCTCTCGTCAAGCATGTCCGGGCTGGTCAGCACCCGCACGGACACGTCCTCGCGCGCGTCGTATATCAGCTGTCGCTCGGTGCGATCGGAGCGCTCGTCGGATGCGAGCTGGCGTGCGTGCACGATGTCGATGCTGCGGGTGGCGGCCCGAATGAGCCGCTGTCCCTGGTCGAGCACGGCGTCGTAGTCGTTCCCCGGGCTGGAGATCAGACTCTCCTGGACATTGCGGTCTCTGTGAAGAGCGACCGTCGACTCGATCAGCGCCCGAACCTCGAGGAGAGCATTCTCCAGTTCGTCATCTCCCTTGTTGAGCACGTCGTATCCACCACCTTGGCTCTGGCATCGAGGCCCGCCGGGCACAGACTCTTCTACGGGCCGTTCCCACGTGTCGGATCCCTACTCAGCAGCGAGCTCTACTCCGTCAGCAAGCCGACTTCCACGGCTCGGGCTCCGGCCTGGAAGCGGGAGTGCGCATCGAGTTCGCGCATGATCTCCGCGACGTAGCGGCGGTAGGTTCGCAGGGACACGCTGAGTTCACGTGCCGCCGTCTCGTCGGTGTTGCCGGCGCGCAGTTGCTCCAGGATGTTCCTGGCGAGCTCGGTGCGGAGCCGGGGGCTGAGTTGAAGGTGGTCGGCGAGCCTGCGCCCGCGGGACCAGGCGCCGGCGAAGAGCAGTTCGAGGGCGCGGACCGCGGCGGCGTCGTTCACCACGGCAGCCTGTTCCCCGGCTCCCCTCTCCCCGCGTACCAGCGCGACCACACCGTCGACCACGAGGGTCTCGCGCAGTTCGCTCTCCGACACCTGCACCTCGACCCGGCGGCTGGTCGGCCGGACCAGCCGGGCCAGCTGGGCGAGCGAGGAGTCGGTGGCCGCCGCGGTGCAGAGGATGCGCACCGTCACCTGCGCCGGGATGGTGATCAGCGACCGCGCCACGGCGTCGGTGAACTCGCTGCTTCCGGTCATCGCGACGCACACCGTGTGGCGGGCCCGCCCCAGGAGCGAGTCGAGCGCGTCGCCGATCGGGACGCCTCCCGTGCGCGCCACCGGCGTCGGCATGACCGAGCGCTGCCGGTGCAGCAGGACTGTTGAATCGATCAAGGCGCTGACCTGCAGCAGCGTCTGTTCCAGACTTGCGGAATGACCGGCTGTTCCCTGCCCCTCGGTCCCACTCGCCAAGCGTTGAAGTAATACGTCCGACATCAAGCTCCCCCCGTCAGTTCACCAGGTCCGGACCCCAGCGGCTCCTGCCGATATCGGGTCGTCACGGGATCGCCGTGCAGAAACCTGGTGACTAAGCCACTTTTCGCCTTCCTGACTTACGCCCAGAAGGCCCTGTCAAACTTTTTTCCGACACTAGTTCGGGCAATCACATCCAGTCAACCTGCTTAAGCATTTAGTTCAACATGAGACTAAATGAAGAACGTTCTTCAACATCACCGTCGCCACGACTCGAAGCCTTGTCAGCAAACTGCACGGAAACCGTGGAAGCGGCGGTTCATGTTCCCCTTTTCTCGCGTTACCGCATCGTAGTCGTCACCATCCGTAGCACCCCTGTCCGTTAGCGGCCAACCGTTCCGCACCATGGACAGGGCGCCGTCTAAGTTTCCGACATGAGCACACGCCGCGCACACCACTCACCCGCAAAAAAGTTCCCTCCCGTCACGACAGCCCCAGCGGATCGGCACCTCCAGGTCTGAACAAAAGGTGCAAGAGCCTCTTTTCGAGTGACCTCGGCTCCACACCGGCCGACCGGACCGACTCTTGAAACTTTCGGTTTTCAGACATCGCGACTCCTCTCCGCCGTCACGCATCACCCATAGCGGAAGACCCCGTTTATCCAGAGGCAGTACAGCAATAGTCGCGCAAACCGGCCAAACCGGTGCGCATGCTCTTTCGGCTCCCAGCAGGGCTCCTGAGGAAATCACGGCCGAACAGCCGATGGATTCCTCATGACGAACTCCCGCATAGGAGCTCTCTCCCTTCACGCCCTCACGAACAAAGTCCCGCGGAGCACGGAGTACGAGGCCGCCCGACCAACCGCTCGCGAGACCCACAGGACTCTCTGCGGTTCCCACGCGAGCCTCCCGCCACGACACCTGCAGCTCTCACCCCGTCGAGGCGTGTGCCCGCCAGGCCCGACACTCCATCAGGCAACGGAGACAACCGTGAACACACCGCCCCAGCGGAGCATCAGCGACCTGCTCGTGTACGCCGCTCAGCACCATCCCGAATCCGGCATCCGCTACTGCGTCGGCGGCGAAGCCGCCGGGTTCCAGGAGCAGAGCCACCAGGAACTCCTCGACGACGCCCTGCGGCTGCTCGTCGGCCTGCGCGCCCGGGGCCTGCGCCCCCGGGACAAGGTCGTCCTGATCCTGGAGCGGCCGAGGGAGTTCCTCACCACGTTCTGGGCCGCGGTGCTCGGCGGCTTCGTCCCGTGCCCCATGGTGGCACTGCGCGGCGACCCCGAGCGATGGTCGTCCCAGCTGACCCACGTCAACACCCTGCTCGACGGGCCTCTGATCGTCACCGACGAGGCCATCGGCGCCGAACTGCCCGCAGTCGACGGGCTTACGATCGCCCTCGTCGAGCAGTTGCCGTCGGCGGAACGGGCCGAACCGTACACCGCGGCGCCCGAAGACATCGCACTGCTGGTGCTGACCTCGGGTTCGACGGGGAACTCCAAGGCCGTCGTCCTCACCCACGCCAACCTGCTCGCGTCCATGGCGGGGAAGAACGGCCACCACCGCCTCACAGCCGCGGACACGACGCTGAACTGGGTCTCCTTCGACCATGTGGCCGCCCTCCTCGAGTGCCACCTGCTCCCCCTGGCCACCGGCGGCCGCCAACTGCACGTGGAGCCTCAGGTCGTCCTCGGCGAGCCGCTGGAGTTCCTCCGGCTCGTTTCCCGGCACGGCGTGACCATGACGTTCACCCCGAACTTCCTTCTGGGGCAGCTCAACTCCGCCGCCGAAAGGCTCGACGCCGACGAGGAACAGCTCGATCTGTCCCGGCTGCGCCACATCGTCAGTGGCGGGGAGGCCGTGGTCCGCGCCACCGGGGAAGCCTTCCTCGACCACTTCGCCCCGTACGGACTCGCCTCCGACGCACTGTGGCCGGCCTTCGGCATGACCGAGACCTGCGCCGGCAGCGTGTACTCCCGCGCCGTCTTCCCCGAAGTGGACCGGGGCAGCGAATTCGCCTCCCTGGGCACCCCGGTCTCCGGTCTGCGCATGCGGGTCGCCGACACGGCCGACCGGGGGCTGCCCGACGGGGAGGTGGGCGAACTGCAGCTCATCGGCCCCATGATCACCAGCGGCTACTACAACAACCCGCGGGCCAGCGCCGAGGCGTTCACCGCCGACGGCTGGTTCCGCAGCGGCGACCTGGGCCGGATCGACGCCGGACGACTCTCCCTGGTGGGCCGCAGCAAGGACAGCGTCATCATCAACGGGGTCAACTACTTCAGCCATGAGATCGAGACCTCTCTCGAACAGCTGCCCGGCGTCGCAGGCTCCTATGTGGCAGCCTTTCCGACCCGCTCGGCGGGCGCCGACACCGAGCAACTGGTGATCGCTCTGCACCCCGAGGTACCGGAAGGGGACGAGACCGCGCTCTACCAGGTGCTCACAGCCGTACGCAACAGCGTCGTGATGCACTGGGGGTTCCGGCCCTTCCTCGTCCTGCCGCTGCCGAAGGACGCCTTCCCCAAGACCAGCCTGGGCAAGATCCAGCGTTCCGTCATGCGGCGACGGCTGGAGTCCGGCGCCTACGAGAGCAGGAGGAGTGCCGTCGACGCCCTCACCCTGCGCATGCTCGGCGGCTACGACGCGCCCGAGAACGACACCGAGCGGATCCTGTGCGAGATCTACGCGGAGATCCTCGGCGCCGAGCCCGGCACAGTCAGCGCGAGTGCCGGCTTCTTCGACATCGGCGGCACCTCACTCGACATCCTGCGTCTGCGCAGCAAGGTCGCCCAGCGCCTGGGCGTCACCGGCCTGGAGATCATCACCGTGCTGAGGGCTCCCACGGTCCGGGCCCTCGCCGCGCGGCTCGGCGAACAGCCGTCCTCGAGCCCGCCCTCGTACGACCCGATCGTGGCGATGCAGACCCATGGCGCCAAGACCCCGCTGTTCTGCGTCCATCCCGGGGTCGGTGAGGTCCTGGTCTTCGTCAATCTGGCCAAGTACTTCGTGGGCGACCGGCCCTTCTACGCGCTGCGCGCCAAGGGCTTCAACAAGGGCGAGAAGCCCTTCACCACCTTCGAGCAGATGGTCGACTGCTACGTCGACGCTGTCCGCGCGCGGCAGCCGCGCGGTCCGTATGCCCTCGCCGGCTACTCCTTCGGCGGCGCGGTCGCCTTCGAGATGGCCAAGGTGCTGCGCGGCCAGGGCGAACGCGTCGACTTCGTCGGCAGCATCAACCTGCCGCCGAACATCAAGTACCGGATGGACGAGCTCGACTTCGTCGAGACCGCGGTCAACCTGGCCTACTTCCTGAACCTGATCAGCCGCGAGCAGGCCCTGGACCTGCCCGCCCACCTTCGCGGCCTTCCACCCGAGGAGCAGATCGGGCGCCTGATGGACATCGCCCCGCGCGACCGGCTCGCCGAACTCGACCTGACCAAGGAGCGGTTCGGCGACTGGTCGGAGATCGCCAATGCCCTCACGGACCTCGGGCGGTCCTATCGGCCGAGCGGCACGGTGGCGTCGATGAGCGTCTTCTACGCGACTCCACTGCGCGGCACCAAGGAGGACTGGCTCCACAACGAACTGCGCCGCTGGGACGAGCACACGACCGAGCCCAACCACTACATCGAGGTTCCCGGTGAGCACTACACGCTGATGGGCCCCCGACATGTCACCTCCTTCCAGGCGATCTTCCGCCGAGAGCTCGACCGCGCCCTGTCGGACGCCGACCGCATCGCGAACGAGCGGAACCACTGCGACACCGACACGAAGAGAGCGGAGACACCATGCTGAAGGGCAGAAAGATCCTCGTCACCGGAGGCACCGGGCAGGTCGCCAGACCGGTGGCGGAAGCACTCGCCCAGCACAACGATGTCTGGTGTCTCGGCCGGTTCGGCGCCCCTGGCATCGAGCGCGAACTCAACGAGAAGTCCATCACCACCTGGCGCTGGGACATGGAAGACCTCTCCCAGGACGCGCTGAAGGGCCTGCCCGAGGACTTCACCCATGTCATCCACTCCGCGGTGCGTCGCGGCGACGACGGTGACTTCAACACGACCATCGAGGTCAACGCGGTGGCCACCGGCCGGCTCATGACGCACTGCCGCACCGCCGAGGCGTTCCTGTACGTGTCGACCGGCGCCCTGTACGCGCGCCAGACCCTCGACCACCTGTACACCGAGGACGATCCGGTCGACGGAGTCGCCGACTGGCTGCCTGCCTACCCCGTCGGAAAGATCGCGACAGAGGGTGCGGTCCGCGCCTTCAGCCGGGTACTCGGCCTCCCCACCACGATCGCCCGGCTGAACATCGCGTACGGTCCGGGGGGTTACGGCGGGGTGCCCATGCTGTACTTCAAGCGGATGCTCGCGGGCGAGCCGATCCCCGTACCCATGGACGGGCAGAACTGGTGCTCCCTGCTGCACACCGACGACCTCGTCGCCCAGGTTCCCCATCTGTGGCGGGCCGCGGCGACCCCGGCGACCCTGGTCAACTGGGGCGGCGACGAATCGGTGGGCATCACCGACTGCCTGCGCTACATGGCCGAACTGACGGGCGTGCCCGCCACGTCGGTGCCGAGCGAAGTCACCCGCGAGACCTACCGGTTCGACCCGGCCCGGCGGCGCGCGCTGACCGGCCCCTGCACGGTCACCTGGCAGGACGGCATCCGCCGCACGCTCGCAGCCCATTTCCCCGAGTACGTACGCCGATCCGCCTGACGTCGAGGAGACACTCTCATGCCCATGTCCGACCAAGTCGTGCCGACGCAGCCCGCCGATGCCGAAGAGCGGGCGCGCACCGCCGTCGCCTCGCCCAACCTCGAACTGGTCAAAGCCGCCTACCGGGCCTTCCACGAGCGGGACACCGAGGCCCTCCTGGACCTCCTGGCGCCCGACGTGTGCTGGATCCACCCCGACAGCATGTCCGAGTACAACCTGGGCGGCGCGAGACACGGCCACGGCGGTGTCAGGAGCTTCCTGTCCCACGTACCGACCGTGCTGAAGTCCATGCGGATCGAACCCCGTGAGTTCCTGGAGTCGGGCGATCGCATCGTCGTGTTCGGCGTGCGCCACGTGACGTCGACCCGGGGCACCACGAAGGAGCTGAAGTTCGTCCACTCGTGGACCCTGCGCGACGGGAAGGCCACCGTGATGGAGGACATCTTCGACAGCGTCCCCTTCCGCCAGCTCGTCGAGAGCTGAGCGTCGGGGACCGCCGACCGCAACGGATTCACGACGCCCTGAGCGAGTCCCCCGACTGTCTGCGGACCTCCGCGAGGACGGCCGAGACGGCGGGGCTCGACAGGGCGCCCCGGCGAACGACGATGGACACGCGTCTGATCAGCCGAGGGCCGGAGGGGGTGATCCTGCGGACCGGATAGCCGGGACGGTTGGGTACCAGATCCGGTACCAAGGCGATCCCCCAGCCCAACGCGACGAGGCCGAGGGTGGCGTGCAGATCGGATGTGCGGGCCACCACATCGGGGGCGAATCCGACGGCCGCGCAGGCGTGCAGGGTGAGCCGGCCGAGCCCGGAGGACGGGTCCAGGACCCAGGGCCAATCCGCGTACTCGGCGAGCGTGGCCGGCAGCGTGCCGCGGCTCCCCTCCCTGCCGGTCACTGCTTCCGGGCCGATTGCCAGGCGGACGCTATCGACGGCCACCGGTTCCTCGTGCAGCCCCGGCATCGTCGGCTCGGTCACCCCGTCGTAGCCCATGGCGAGGACCAGGTCGACCTGTCCGAGCCGTACCGCCTCCCGGCCACCGCCCGCGGTGAGACCCTGCAGAGTGATCCTGAGCTCGGGATAGGTCTCGCGGACCCGGGACAGCGCGGGCACCAGCAGCGCGGGACCTTCGTGGAACGGCACCCCGACCCGCAGTTCCCCGCGGACCCGGCCATTGATGGCGAGCAGGTCGGACTCCGCCGCCTCCAGACCCAGGAGGATGTGCTCGGTGTGCTCGACGAGGAGCCGTCCGGCCGCGGTCAGCCCGGCGCGCTTGCTCCGTCGGTCCAGCAGTTCCGTGCCGGTCTCCGATTCGAGGGCGGATAGCTGTTGCGACACCGCCGACCGTGTGTAGTTGAGCGCTTCGGCCGCTGCGGCGATCGAGCCGCACGCCTGCACCGCCCGCAGCAATACCAGCTTTCGTATGTCAAGCACCGTTCATACCGTCTATTCCCCTTATGCCGACCATCGCCGATTGTTACTCGAAGCTCCGGTGCTTCAGGGCCCGCTACCCGGTTGAATGACATACCACCCGTCCTTCGTATTTCGGAGAGAGGTCGCCCAGCATGCCCACACTGCTCCTCGTCGACTGCAGCGCACGCCCCGAATCCGTCTCACGCCAGATCTCGACCGAATTCGCCCAGGCCTGGCGTTCGGCCCACCCGGAGGGCGAGGTCGTCCACCGTGACCTGGCAGCCACACCCGTCCGGCATGTCGACGCCGCTCAGATCGAGATAGTCTCCCGACTCGAAACGGCGGGCACCGTCGACCTGGGCCAGGCGCGCCGGGCGGCGCGGGACGCGGAGGAGTCCAGCAGCTGGCAGCACAGCTGGGAGCTGATCGACGAACTCCTCGCCTGCGACCTGCTGCTGATCAGCCTCCCCATGTACAACTTCTCCGTCCCCTCCTCTTTCAAGGCCTGGTTCGACCGCGTCGCCATACCGCCCCTGATCGTGAACCAGCAGACCGGCAAGGGTCCGCTCTCCGGACTGCGAACGGTGGTGGCGACGGCGCGCGGCGGGACTTACGGGCCGGGTTCGCCACGCCACCGGGACGACTTTCAGGAGCCCTACCTGCGGGCCGCGTTCCGCATGGTGGGGCTCGCCGACGATCTGCTGTTCCTGCACGCCGAGATGACGAAATCCGGGTACGTTCCCCAACTGGCCCCGTACCGAGAGGCCGCCATCGACTCGCTCAAGCGGTCGGTGGAACGAGCCCGCGACATCGCACGCGGGTGAGCCGACGACGGCGGGGGCCGCTCCTGGCCTACGTCGTCCGCGTCGCGACGAAGTCACACAGGGCTTCCAGGGCCTCCTTCGGCGGACCCGGCCGCAGCGGCGCCAACGCCGAACGCGCCTCGGCGAGCCGCTCTTCCATGATCTCCCGTGTCCGGTCCATGAACGCGGACCGCTGAAGCAGCGCGAGCGCCCTGATGTGCCGGTCCCCCCGCAACCCCCAGGGGTCGGACAGCAGCTCGCGGAGTTCACTGTCCGCCGGACTCCGGTCGTCGAGCGCCAGCAGGACGGGAAGGCCCGCCACTCCGACCGCGAGGTCTTTGCCCTGCTCCTTGCCGAGGTCCCCGGACGGCGAGGCTATGTCGAGGAAATCGTCCGATATCTGGAAGGCCACGCCGAGGTGCTCGCCATACCGCGCGAGTGTCTCCCCCACGTGACCGGGCGCACCCGCCTGGAGCGCACCAAGTCGCAGGGAGAAGGAGATCAGGGACGCCGACTTGTCGGAGATCACGCCGAAGTAGTGGTACAGCCGCTCCTCGGTGGAATCCGGGCCGGTCAACTCACGCATCTGGCCCCGGACAAGTCGTTCCGAGGCTTCCGCCTGCAGCGGGATCGCCTCGGAGGTCAGACCGGCCGACAGCTGAGCGGCCTTGGCGAGCAGCCAGTTGCCCGACCTGACGGCGGCGGTGTTGCCCCAGCGGGCGTTGACGCTGGTGACGCCGTGGCGGAGCACAGCCTCGTCCATGACGTCGTCGTGGTGCAGCGAGGCCGTGTGGACCAGTTCGGAGACCACGGCCGCGTCGATGACTCCGACGGACCGCGGGTCGCCGAACTCCGCCCCGAGCAGAGTAAGCAGCGGCCGCATGCGTTTCCCGCCGGCCGCGATCAGGTGACCGGCGACCTCTGCCAAACGCGGATCGTCCGCCTCCCGCACGCACTCCCGAAGCCGCGTCTCCACCTGCTCCAGATTCCGAACCATGCGGCGTTCCAGAGCGCTTTCCCGAGCGGCGAGCCGCGTGATGATCGACCGCCCTCGCGTCTTCGCCATCATCGTGGACATCTGATTCCCCCAGTTCGCAACCCTCGGCATTCCACACCGAAGGGTAGAAACATATCGGCGAGCCGCGACGGGTAGTCCCGCGCACCTATCTGAAAACGGTCACCGATAGAGCTGAAGCGGCCAGCGATCCGAGACGTTCCTCACATGTCTGGCAGCAACCTGCCAGCATGGGGTTCCCGCCCTTCCGTTTCCTCCACGCGAACCACAACGCGCCCTCCCGCCGCCGTGAGCCACCCGGACATCTCGAGAGCGACGGGCCCGCCCCTACCCGCTGGACCGGCGCTGGTACGCAGCCGCAGGCCGCGCACCGGACAACTCCACGGGTCCTCATGTCCGGCATCGCAAAGGTTCGGCCTGCGTTCCGGCACGTTTCCCACACATCCCGCCTTCGTAGGGCGCGGAGAGAACCTCGTCGCCGCAGGTCAGCGAGCGATCGAGAGCCTGGCCCAGAACGCGTGACCTCCCGCCTGGAAACGCTCAGCACACCGCTGCAGGTCAACGAGGTGAGGGACCTTCGAGAGTCACGGTGCCGAGATCGAGTACATACACGCCCCGTCGGTAGTGCTCGAAGCCGAGACGTTCCCAACTCCGGCGCAGGGCCTGGTGTGCGTTCTCCCGACCGCCGTCGTTCTGACTCTCGCCAGGATCGTCAAGAGGTGCAGGGTAAAAGGCGACTCCACGGCACCCGGTACCGAGGCGTCGGATGGCTCGGCCGACGAGCACGGTTCCGACCCCGGTTCCCCTCCACCAGTCCTCGTCGTGGCTGTAAGACAGCCGGATGCAGCGCCTTGGGCGTCCGCACCTCGCTCGTCCCACCCTCCGCGTGTGTCATGACTTCCCCCCGGATCGCATGCCGCAACGTGCCTGATTCTGCCCCTCGTTACGACGAGGGTGAGCGGGATCCGGAAAGGAGAGGCACCCCCGTCGCGACCACGTCATTCACGCGGGCGGCCCCGGTCCGTGACGCTGAGGCCGGCGCGCGCCAGTAAGTCGTCGCTGTGGCCGAGACGCTGTACCCGGGTTCGTCAGAGTGGCAATCGATGACCTCGTAACGACAAAGGACGCGGCCCAGCAGGTACGTCGCTCCTGGAACGTGGCACCTGGGCCGCTGATCAACAATCGTGCGCCCGGCGATCGCTGTCGGTTCAGCGTGGCCCACGGGCTGGGCCACCTGGTCATGTACACAGAGCCTGGTTCCGGGCTCGAGCAGGAAGGGCAGCCGACTCGTTCGCAGCCGAGTTCCTGATGCCGGCGGCCGACATCCGGCAGGCGTTCGCAGACCCGTATTGACCTCCCGAGGCTGATGGAACTGAAGCGGATTCGGCGCGTGTCCATGAGCGCCCTGCTCCGCCGGGCCCTGGACCTCGGCGCCGTCTCCGAGTGGCAGCACCGCACGGTCACCGTCGATCGCGACAAACATGCTGGTCAGAGCCCATCGTACAAGCCGGAAAGAGACGTGGCGCCCCTGGTGGATCGCCATCCGCTACGCTGTTCACTGGTCGGTCGTTGGCGTAGCTCATGTCGGGCAGCGTTGCTGCTCAGCAAGGTCCACACCACGTCTGACCAGAGGGCTTGGCGCTCTTGTTGAAGATCCATTCACTGGATTTTCTCCAAGGTTTTCTCCAAGCCCCAGCCTTCGTAGCTCAGGGGATAGAGCACCGCTCTCCTAAAGCGGGTGTCGCAGGTTCGAATCCTGCCGGGGGCACACTCTCCACCAGTAACGGGCCCCGCGTCCGGCCAGGTCAGGCCGGGTGCGGGGCCCTTTTCGACGCCTCCTGCTGCATCTCGCCTACGTTGCGGCGCACACTGAATACGCTTCCCCTACCGGGTTGCACCTCCTAAATTCCTCCTAAGGCCAACCCGGAAACACGCAGCTCAGCGCACCAATGCCTTGCGGCCGCATCCCGGCGGAGCACCCAGCGTCTCGGGCCATGGGCACGAGCACGGCCCCCCTCTTTCCGTGAGGGGGGCCGTGTGTGTCGGCGGAGGCTCAGGGGGCCAATCCAAAGCTGTCCGTCAACACGTTCTTGGGGGTTGGACCGTTCACCATGTTCAACGGATGCAGTGCGGACCGGGTCATTCACTCGTTCGAGTGAACACTCGTTCGAGTTCAGCACGCTATCCCTAGTCGGGCGGCATATGCCATACAGTCGCAAGGCTGGTGAGGATCAAGAGGCTTACCGACCCGGCTGGTCCCGATCCTTCAAGATCGAAGAATGCCTCAATCCTGCTGCGGACATAAGATGATCTTCGGCGGAGCGTGGCTGTCGCGCCCCCGCAGACGACCAGTGGATCCTCGATGCCCGCCGGGCCATCGGCGACCGCGTCCGCGTCCGCCGCATGCGCCTCGACATGACCCAGGAACGCCTCGCTGAAGCCACTGGCATAGACCGCAGCACGATCCAGCGGATCGAGTACGGGGCAGAGTCGAAGACCAGCCACCTGCTCATGATCGCCAAAGCGTTGCGGGTGCACGCGCGAGACCTCCTTGGCTGATCAGCGGGATGACGGCAGCTCCTGACCCATGAGTCAGCAGCACTATCGAGCGTTGCTCATGTTTGACTGAAAAACTAGTGCCCGACGACAACAGTTTCACTGACCGCCCGTCAGGTCACCGCGCGTATAACCCCAGGCCAGGGGCAAGGTGGGCCTTACCGGCCATGGTGTCGGAGTGCGGCCCGCAACGGTGACGTGGTGGCCGGATACGGTCGGCACGCCGGATCCCCCACCGGGTGCACCCAGTCATCCGGGTGGGCCCCGGACATCGAGCCCGACCGGTCGATGCGCACCGCGGTCCGCTGTTCGACCGGTCGGTCGCAGCGGGCACAGATCACAGCCGCTTCCTTCCCTCTTCGCGCTGCGCACACTTCGCCTTGTCCCCGCAGGCCCGGGGGAACCAGCTGTACGCGGCACCCGAGGCGGGAACGACACGCTGCTCGCCGAGATCTTCATCCGTTCCAACACTGAGCCACTTGAGGCACCAGACGCAGGCCCAGCCGCGCTGCTGCGGCTCGGTCAGGTTGGTGACAGGTGGTAAAGCTCTGGTGGTCATTGCGGTCCCTGACTGTGTTGACGACCTGCTGTTTCTGCACGGTAGGCCGCGGTACAACAGAGGTGTGCACGCACTCTGCGTGCCTTACCCGGGGGCATTACATGAACACTGACCGCATCGGCCGCCGTATCGCCTACTGGCGCGAGCAGCGAGGCTTCACCCAGGCCGACTTCGGCCGGCTCATGGGACAAACCCGCCGATGGGTCCAAGACCTCGAAGGCGGGCAACGCCAACAGGACCCGCGCCTGTCCGTCCTCGTCAGGGCGGCCGAAACCCTGCGCGTCCCCCTGGAGCAACTCTTGACCGACACCACACCGTCAGCGCCCACCACAGGCCGTCCGCCAGCCGAGGCTGCCGCTGTCATCGACGTCCTGTACCGGGATGTCACCGGCGACCAGCCACTTCCCCTGGACACGCTGCGGCGGCGCCTGACGTACTGCTGCGAGGCGTTCCAGGCCTGCCACTACGGTGCGCTCGGCCGCGACCTCCCCGACCTCATCACCGGTGCTGGCAAGGCCGCTGCCTCATCTGCTTCGGGCAAGCAGGAGGTTCACGTCCTGCACTCGCGGGTATTGCAGTTGGCCGCGTCGTTCCTCCACAAGTACGGGCAGCCCGCAGCGGCACCGGCCGCCGTGGTGGCCGACCGGGCGCTCGCTGCGGCGGAACGGGCCGGGGACCCGGTGGCAATCGGTGCCGCGTCGAGGCGCGTGGCGAAGTCGTTGTCGAACCAGCACCAGCCAGCTGCTGCCGTGGAGTTCGCCATAGGGTCCGCGCGGCGTCTCCACAACGACCTTGCTGCGGCGGGTCCGCTCGGCTTGTCGACGTTGGGCATGTTGTACCTGTCGGCGGCGATCTCGGCGTCGTCGATGGAACGCACGCCGGACCGGGTGCGGGACGCGGTGGAACATGTTGATCAGGCCGAAGAGGTCGCCGGCCGGCAGGGTGCGGACATGAATGCGGACTGGACGAACTTCGGGCCGACGAACGTCAGCCTGCACCGGGTGGATGTTCTTGCCCGGTTCGAGGACGGCTGGTCAGCGCTCGAAGCCGCCGATGGGCTGGACGGTGGTGCGGTGCAGGGGCTCAAGGCGGAACGGCGGGCCGGGCATTTGATTACGATGGCACGCGCCCAGCTCTTGACACGGAAGAAGGAAGCCGCCGCCAAGTCGTTGGTGGAGGCGGCCCGGTTGGCGCCGGAGGAGTTCAAGGGCAGGCCCGCCACGGTGAACCTCGTGAAGGGCGTGGTCGGCGCAACGGCGAAGCCGAGCGGGGAGTTGCGTGCGCTGGCTACACGTTGTGGACTCCAGGCATGACCCGAGTCCTGTACCTCATCGCCTGCGCCGCCGGCCCCACCGAACACATCGACGAGGGGGTGCGCTTGGCGCAGGCCCGTGGTTGGAGTGTGTGCCTGATTCTGACGCCGTCGGCTGCCCGGTGGTGGGAGCCGCGTATAGGCGAGCTGGAGGCGTTGACGGGTTACCGGGTGCGGTCTCAGTACAAGCTGCCGGGTGAGAAGGATGCGCTGCCGAAGGCGGACGCCATGCTCGTGGCCCCGTTGTCGTGCACGTCCCTGAACAAGTGGGGCAATGGGATCGCGGACACGGTGGCGCTCGGTCTGGTGTCGGAGGGCGTGCACCTGGGTGTGCCGGTGCTGGCGATGCCGTACTTCAACCGGGCGCAGGGGGCGCAGCCGGCGGTGGCCCGGAGTGTCGCGGATCTGCGGGCGCAGGGTGTGGTGTATCTGGATGGTCCGGCTGGGTACGAGTCGCATCCGCCGAAGCAGGGTGACTCGAAGGCGTTCCCGTGGTCGCGCGCTTTGGATGCGGTTGAGGCGGTTGTCGGACCCCGCCCGTAGACTGCGGGCATGCCGACTCCTCCTGCCTCGCCGCGCGCTGCCCGCCCGCTGGCCGTGGTGAACGAAGAGATCCGGGCGCTGCTGGAGGCGGGTGGTCTGGTGTCCGCCGAGGGCCGCCGCCGATATGAGGAGCTTCTGGTGGAGTGGGCTGCGGCGGTGCGCGGAGACGTGACTGAGGCGGCGTGATCGCGTTCGCGGTACTGCGAAAGTGATGCCCTGGCCTGCATGCCCGACGGCCTGCTGTGAGACCCCTCGTTTAGGCTTCCGGGCGTGGATAGACCGAGTGATGAACTGATCGAGCTGTACCGGAACGTCGAGGCGGCGAAGGCGGAGGCGTTGAGTCAGCCGTACTCCCGTGAGGGCTGGGCCCCGTGGCTGGAGGCGGCGGAAGCGTTTCAGCGGCGCGTGGGTGGCGGGGCGATCGAGCAGGCGGTGAAGCGGATCGTGCTCCACCCCGAACTCGACGAGGCCGCCTCCTAGCGACCTCTCCGTTCAGGAGGCCTGGAAGGCGTACCGCCAGGCCCCGTCCTGGGTGCGGCTGAAGAAGCCTCCGTCGCCCATGAGCGGTTCGTAGGTGGCCTTGCGGACGACGCTGGCAGGCTCACCCTGCGCAGCGGCGAGCAGGCTGCCGATGCCTTCATCGACCGGCAGATCGATGGCGAACGGGGGCTCGGCACTGTTCCACGTCATCCGGCGTCCGTCATGGGGTCCGCCGACGCATTCCACCTCGCACCGGTCCGGGTACTCCACCCAGACCGGCAGGGCGTCGAAGCTGGCGACGGGCAGGTCGCGGCCGGTGCGTTTCACGGCGTAGTGGTGCAGCTCCTGGCGGGCGGTCCGCTGGGCGTGCTCGCGCGCGTGCTCGTTGGTCTCCCAGAGCATCCGGTCGACTGCCAGAAGGATGTGGGCGAGTTCGCCGTTGATGATGGTCTGGCAGCGGAGTTTCAGCGTGTCGGGTCCCATGCGCCCATTCTCCTCAGTGTCCGCAGAAGCAGCCCCGCCCCCGTCCCGGGAGCAGCCAGGCGGGGGCGGTAAGCAATCCCCTTGTTCGCGGGCCGTGGGCCCTGGGGGTTGGTGTGACAAGCGTACCGACGGGCGACAACAACCCGGGCTCGATCAACCTCGGCGTGGCGGGCTACCCGACCTTCAGGCCTTCCTGCCAGTCCGGCCCGCCAAGGGCGCTCTCCCAGTCGCGGTCCGTGAAGCGGCCCACTCGGGTCATGGGCTCCATGGCCTCGGCGGCGACCGCGAGCGCGCGGCGGGCGTCGGCCGCCATCTTCACCCGCCACTCCGGCAGCTCCACCGTGTGGACGTGCCGGTTCAGCTGGCGCAGGGCGCGGTCGGCGTTCGGGAACGGGCGGTACGTCACGGGGACTCCTCGCGGCGGACAGTGGGCGGCAGGCTGGCGACGGGCGTTCGCGGCGGCGGGTCGACTTCGAGGCCGAGCCTCACCGTCTTCCCCTCGCGCTCCCAGAGCACCCGGACGCGCGGGTCGTTCGTCTCGCTGATGCCACGGTCGGTCACAGTGTCCTCCTCGGGCGGGGCCGGTACTTTCCCAGCGACAGGTAGACCGGCACGTCGTCCGGGCGCGGCTGGTACGGCGGAAGCGTCCCGCCACGAGCCCGGCCCGGGACGCCGAGGCGGCGAAGGGCGGCAGCCAGCAGGCGGCGGATCATCGGCCGACCGCCCACCGCAGCAACTGTGCGGTCACGCTGCCCCCGGCGACGATGAGCGCCGCCGTCGCGAAGCCAGCCGCCACAAAGGCCAGCGCCCAGACCAGCGCGACGACCGCCAGGACAGACGGCAGGTCCCGCTCAACCATCCCCTTGATCGCCTGGAAAGCGCGGGCGTTCTCCCGCCAGTAGGCGCGGCCAGCGCGGGCGAGGTGGCGGGTCATCCGGCGGACAGGTTCAGAGCGGCTACGGCCGCCACGACAATGACCGCCGCGAAGGCGCTCAACGCCACAGCCCGCTGATAGGTGGGATCAGCCAGCCACGAGCGCACGATTCCGAACACAACAACCTCCTCGGGGTGCCCCCGTCGACGGGGGAGGCGACGGGGGCACTGCCAGTGTGGCAGGGCAGGGGCCGCGAGCGGGTGCATTCCACTCGGATTAGACTCGAACGCATGTACGACCTGCCGCCCGACCTGGACCGCCTCCGCACCCTGCACACCTGGCACACCATGTGGCTCCACCGCATCAACCAAGCCATCAAAGCGGCAGAACAGGAGCAGGCGGCACAACAACGCCTGAAGCAACGGCGCGCAGAAGCCACCCCCGACTGGATCGTCAACCTCGGCATCGGACAAGGCGCACCCCCAGTCGACGTCCACATCGGCGGCTGCCCCACAGCAAGCAGAAGACGGCGCACCATCACCCGCGAACAAGCCATCAACCAGGGCGTCAACCCCTGCGCCCACTGCAGACCCGACACCGCACTCGGCATCCTGGGCTAACCCCACAGGCGACTGGCACCGCCCCGGCGCAAAATCAGGCTGTGAAGTACCCCATCCGACCCGCCCTCGCCCGAGCCGTACCCACCATCCCCGGCAGGCCCGGCTGGTGGTACGAGCCGAAATTCGACGGGCACCGAACGATCCTCCGGCGCACCGAGGACACCGTCACCCTCTACGCCCGGTCCGGCAGGGTCGTCACCAGCCACTGGATGGACCTCGCCGTCGCCGCCATGCAGCTACCGGCCGGGACCACGCTGGACGGGGAAGCCGTCATCTGGAAGAACGGCAAGGTCGACTTCGCCGCAGCCAAATCCCGGGCCGCATCCACCATCACCCGGGCACGAGCACTCGCCGCACAACACCCCGCCAGCTACGCCGTGTGGGACATCCTCGAACACCCCGAACGCGGGCAGGTCACGGCACTCCCCTACACGGAGAGGCGTCAGCTGCTCGTCGACCTGCTCCACGACATTCCGCCGCCCATCCAGGCCGTGCCCACCACCGACGACCGAGACGTGGCCGTCGCCTGGTACGAGGGCCTCCAGGAACAGGGGATCGAGGGCATCGTCTGCAAGAAGGGGACGGCCCCGTACCCGCTCGGCCGCCGAAACTGGACCAAGGTCCGGCACGCCGACACCGAAGACGCGCTCGTCGTCGGCTACCTCGGACCCCGGCGCCGGCCACACCGGCTCGCACTCGTCGTCGGGGATGAGGGCGGGCCCATCCGGCTGTCCGCACGGCTCGACCCCGTATTCGCAGGGCGGATCGGCAACGCGCTCGCTGCGGCCGAGGCGCTCGGGGAACGGCGGGCCGAGGGGGAGGCGTGCACCCGGGTCGAGACCGACCTCGTCGTCGAGGTGCTCGCCGGCTCCGGCAGGCACGGGACGCTCACCGTCACCCGCATGCGGTAGCAGCCGGCCCCCGGTACCGATCCAGCGCCGCCGTCGTTGAACTGGCATGAGTCGAAAGAAGCGTCCGCCGACCCGGACAGGAAAGCGGCTCCGGTGCAACCGGTGCGGCTGCTACGCACCCAAGGACCTCACGTCCAAAGCCGCCGAGAACTGGAGCGGTAAGCACGAGGGCGGCAAGATCGTGCTCATCCTGTGCCCCCTGTGCCAGACCCCGCTGGAGCATGCAGCGGCCGAAGCGAATGACGCCGAGCTGGCCGTCGCCCGCGCCGATGGCGGGCAGTTCCTGCCGGACCCGGTGCTGTGCATCACCGGCACTCTGGAAAACCCCGGGACCGTCCTGTACGGCCGTGGCCACCTCCAGCGCATCAGCGTGGGTGGACAGGCCGAGAATCTGGGCCTCGTCCAGCTCCCGCCCGACACCCGGTGCGAGCCCGTTGTTGGCGGGGTGGTGGTCTACATGCCCGGCCAGCGGCTCCCCCGGCCCTGACTCCGGGAGCGGCGGTTCCAGCGCTTATCAGCAGGTTTCATGTAGCTCTAGCCGTAGCGGCTTCTCCCAGCTCGGCCGGGTCCAGCAACCGCAGTGGCGAGCGCCAAGGTTGCGGGCAGCCGCTTTCCACGGCCAGATGCATGAGCGTCCGGCTTGGAAGCGTGTAGCCGACTTCTAGCGGTACGCGCCATGGACGGACCTCGAAGGGTGCATGCAAGGAACCATGGATGCCCTGCTGGTGGAGCGTGCGGACCCCGAGCGCGCGCCAAAAGTTGACGGTCTGGTCCCACCAGAGCGTGCCGTCGCTATCGGCGCCGTTCTGCGACCTGTCCAGGTCGGCATGGAACGGGGCGCCGAGGTTCCGTAGCCGTGCCGCGTTTCCGTGCCGATCCGCGTCCGGGCCAGGCGTCTCCCCGATCGCGATGCGCCTACGGACGATGCGCCCGTAAGCCAGGCCGTCGAGAACATCAATGAGAGCAGCGACCTGGTGCGCAGGCCAGTAGGCAGGGTCCTGTGGCGTCTGCCCCACCCATGCGATGAGTTGGCGGTTATAGGTGCCCTCGTAGAGCGATGCGGACATTTTAGCCAGCGTCAATGCACTGTCGGGGTCCGCCTGGCGCTCCTCTAGCAGCACCTGGGCAGCATCCTCATGAACGGTCACTTCTCCTCCAGCTCTGCAAGCGGTGTGGCCGCCGTTGTCGGCCGATGGCCAGCCCGAAGCTCCGGCACGTACTTGTAGATGGTGGTGCGGCTGACGCCGAGGAGCTTGGCGATCGAGCTGATCGACGCCTCGGGGTCGGCAAGCATGGAGCGGGCGTGCCGGATCTGCTCCTCCGTCATTGCTGGTGGCCTGCCGAGTCGTTGCCCGCGGGCCCGTGCGGCGGCCAGCCCCTCGTGGGTGCCTTGGACGATGAGCTCGCGGATGAACTCGGCGAGGGCGGCGAAGACGTGGAAGACGAGCCGGCCGCCCGGTGTGGTGGTGTCGAGAGCCTCATGCAGCGAGCGGAAGCCGATGCCGCGTTTGCGTAGTCCGGCGACGATGGTGATGAGGTCTTGGATGGAGCGGCCGAGTCGGTCGAGCGACGGGACGACGAGGGTGTCGCCTTCGCGGAGGTAGTCGAGGGCCTTCCGGAGCTCTTCGCGCTCGGTGTTCTTGCCGGACTTCTTGTCGGAGAAGGTCCGTTGACAGCCTGCGGCTTCGAGGGCGGCGATCTGGCGGTCGAGCTTCTGGCCCTTGGTGCTGACGCGGGCGTAGCCGATGAGTGCGCCTCCGCCTCCGACGGGATCGAGGAGGTCTTGGGTGTCGAGGTCCATGCTCCATTGTCCAATAAAGGGCGTAGGTATGTATATGGACATCGAGATTTTTTGCACACCCTTTTTGGACAACCGCGCGTGCCGTTATGCCCGGTTCGATCCCCGACTGTTCAAGTAGCCATCAATCGATCGATTGATGGACGGTCACGGTCCGCGACACCGCCAGGAGGCTCGACGAGAGCGCCTGGGCCGACGTTATGCGCTAGCTCTGTTCGGAACGGTTACCTATCCCCAGACCGAACAACTTCCCCGAGCAGACCGGCAGCACTGCGCCCCGCCCTCGGATGAGAGCGGGGCGCAGGTGTGCCCACCTCTCCCCCACTGTTTGGTCACAACTCCGTCACCACCAGAACATGTGGGACCACGGGGCGCGGCCGGGTGGCTACGGTCGGCGTCCGTAGAGCACCTGTGGGGGATGGATCATGCGTACTCGTACTGCCGCCGGAGCAGCCCTGCTCCTTGTTGCCGCGCTCGCAGGTTGTGGGGCAGAGGAGAGCGCCCCGTCCGACAAGAAGCCGCCGGCCAAGGCCAGCCCGTCCGTTGACTGTTCGGACACGAGGCTTGGCCAGGCCGAGTGGGTGGAGAAGTGCGCGGGCGACAGTGAAGGGGCGGGAACGGGCGGCGACGGTACTGACGGTGCTCCGCCGGTCGATGAAACGGTGCACGTTCTGGGTGAGCCAGCTCTGACTGTCGGCGACGAGGGGCGGGCGTTCTAGAGATGACGCCGACCAGCGTCGTGTTCGCGAAGGAGAGCGACGGGAACGCCCCGGCGAAGGACGTCTTCGTGGTCGTCACGGTGAAGAAGCGGCCCACAACCGCAGCCCCAGCCGACGAGTCGTCGCCGATGGGGCCCGGTGGTTGGCAGTGGAAGGCCCCGGATGGGCAGGCCCTGAACGAGGGCGACGGGGAGTCGTACAACGTGGTTCTGGGCGACTTCAACACGTCCGGCACGATCCAGCCGGGCAGCTTCGTCTGGGACGCAGAGGCGTTTGACCTCACTGCGGCGCAGGCGAAGGGTGGGACGCTCGTCTACGTCGACGGTGAGGGTACGGCCCACCAGTGGAAGATGCCCGAGCAGGACAGTGGGCCGCAGGTCGCCGAGGTGAAGAAGGATCTTTCTACAGTTGGGTGATCAGTAGGTTCCGCCAGAACGGCCTGGACGCCACGTCAGTGATGCTGCCGTTGCTGAGCCCGAAGTAGCCACCACGGTAGGAGGCGTCCGCGATGGGTCCGGTGGCCCAGGCGGCGTTGCCGAGTCGGCGGGCTTCGATCGTGGTGGGTGTGACGTCGATCTGGATGGTCATGGACTGCCCGGCGACGGCGGCGTCGGTGGCGATGTCTGCGACGCCGAGTTGGATGCCGCCGGTCTGGGTGGTGACGTGCCGGTACAGCCTGAGGACCCCGTTGTGGCGGAGGATGAGGTGGTATCCGTTGCTGGGGTTGATGGTGTTGAACTCGTAGGGATCGTCCGACGCCTTCCCCAGGTAGAGGCCGCCATGGACGGCAAGGTCCGCGGTGTTGATCTGGTCGTACTTCATTTCGACCTGGATCCGGTACCCGCCGGCCCCGGGGACGATGGGGCAGTAGCGGCCGAGCCCGTAGGTGCCGCGGGCCCGGTTGATGGACACCCAGCCGCCGGTCTCGGAGAACTTGAGCGCCGCGGTCTCGTTGTAGTCGGTTTGTGGTGTGCCGCCGGATTCCTTGACCTGCTGGTCCCATCGGGACGCGGTGGCTTGTGCGGTGGTGCCGCGCACGTACACCGGGTCCGACGACATGAGGCCGACCACCCCGTCGGCTTCCAGGGCGGCGCGCTGCGACCGGCGGTACACGGGCCAGCTGAAGACAGGTTTGTTCCCCGGCCGCTGCACGATCTCCTTTCGCCGAGCGGACGGCATGGACGTGGAGACACCCCAGTAGTCCACCAGGCTGTCCTTGCCGTCGAGAACGGCGTTGCTGGACCCGTCGTCGACGTAGCACCAGGTGCGGTAGCCCTGCTGCTTGGGCCAGGTGAAGCTGGTGCCCACGTGGGCCTTCCAGATCACGCTGGCTGGCGCGTGCGGGTACGACGTGGAGAGCAAGGTCTGGAGGGGCACGACAGCGTCGTTGCCCTTCGGCTCCAGGAAGAGGACGACGCGGCCGAGGTACTTGTCGAGCATCCGCCGGAGGGGCACCATCGGCTGGTCCGTCCAGCCCTGCCCGAGCATCACCCTGCCGTTCGTCAGGACGCGCTGGGCGACCCCGGTCGACGGATAGGTGTTGAGCGCCCCGGTGTTGTACGTCGTCCGGTCGAGCGTCAGGTCGTGGAGGCACCACAACTGCCCCTCGGAGTCGACGTTGACGCTGAGTTCCATGGCCTGGATGCCGTGGGCGATCGCGTAGTCGTAGGCGGCCTCGGTGTGCTCCGGGCACACCATGCCGGCACCCCGGTGGCCGAAGACTTTGGTGCCGGGCTGGGCCATGAAGCTGTCGACGGTGAGCAGGGCCTTGGGGAGGTACAGGCCGGCGGCTGCGGTGGCTGCCGCTGTCACGGCGGCGCTCTGCGCGTTGCCCGCTTTCGTCGCAGCGTCGGCGGCGGCCGTGGCGATGGCTGCGTCGCGTGCTGTGTTCGCTTTCGCGGCGGCGTCGGCTGCGGCGGTGCTGACAGCCGAGGCTTGGGCCGCTGTGGCTGCGCCGGCCGGATCGTAGGCGGCGTCGGCGCGGGCGACTTCGGCGACGAGACCCTGGGTGACGGTCTCGTCGGTGTATTCGTTGGCCGCAGCAATGTCTCCGGGCGGGCCGACGAGGCTCGCCAGGAAGTCGTCTTCGGTGCCATCGTTGCCGGCCCGCCGCCATGCGTCGTAGGCAGATTCGCCTGGGACGGCGAGGTACTGGGTGAGGTCGGGGGCGAGCTGCTGGACGGCACCGAGATCAACCTCCTCTGCGTCCGCGTCCAGGGCGAAGTAGAAGTGGCGGGGCTGCTGTCCGTTGATCTGCTCGATGCCGAGCCACGCCCACATGGTCGGGTTGGCCCCGTCGACGTTGGTGGGGAGGAGCCGTACCTGTTCGCCGTCGCCGTCGACGAGCTGCCCGTCGACGAACCGGTAGGTGCCGCCACCTGTGAACACGCCCTCCTGCCCGGGGATGCGGATCGCGGGGACGGTCGGCATGAGCTGGAGGGCGCCTTCGCCGGGGCCGCCGCCGACCGGGGAGGTGACGCTATAGCGGACGGGGACGGACGGGACGCCCTCGGGGAACGGCATCAGTGCTCCTGGTGGCGTTGGGCGCGGATGACCATGACGGTCCGCTGGATGAACAGGGCGGCGATCGCGAGGACAACGGCTGTCCGCAGGACGCGGAGCGGCCAGAACTCAGGCCATGCGGTGATGGTGACGGTGTAGGCGCTGAGTGCGGTGACGGCGGCCCCGAAGCTCATGAGGTGGCGGCCGGTCTTGGACCGCCACCAGGGGGCGAGGAGGTGGTAGGTGGCCATGAACGTCAGTCCTGCTCCGGCTGTGATGGCGGAGGTGATGACGTTCAGGATTCGGTCCCAGGTGCCCATCACTGGCCGCCGCCTTCCATGACTGCTCTGATCTTTGCCTCGAAGTGGTTTTCGTGCCGGAGGGCCCGGAGGCGGGCGCTGAGCTGGGTTGCCTCCGGGCGCTGGCGTTCGAGTTCGCTGTTGGCCTTTTCGGCTCGTGCGATGGCCTTCTTGGCGTCTGTCGGCCTGGTCTTCTTACGGCGCCACAGTTTGATCACCATCGGCTGTCACCTCCCCGCGCGGCAGGGAGTCGAGGAGGTGTACGCCGGTGCGGGACAGTTCGATGAGTTCACTGTTCTGGCGCATGGCTTCGACGCGGGCTTTTTCGCTTTCGCCGTGTGCGGTGCGCCAGTCGTTGCGGTCCTCTTTGAGGTCGTCGTAGGTGCGTCTTGGTACGAGGCGGCCGGTGAGGACCATGAGGACGACGACCACGAGGAGGGCGGCGGCTCCGAGGTCGGCGGGCTTGAATCCGAACAGTTCAGCCATCCGCTGCCTCCCGGGGTGTGTTGTGCATGACCTGGGTTAGGCCTGCTGTTTGACGGGGCTGGTCTGTTCGATGCGGGTGGTCGGTACGGGGGCTTCGACGGCGGGTCGTTCGATGACGATGAGGACGGCGGACACGAACGCCATCCATCCGGCTTGCTGTTCGACGGTCATGTCGAGGCCGAAGCCGACGAAGAGGGCGAGGCCGGCGGAGGCGGCCTGGAGGAGGGCGGCGTAGAGGGCGCCGTTCTTGAGGACGATGGCGGAGGCGACGGCGACGGCGCAGGCGAGGAAGGTGTTGATGAGGGTCTGTTGCGTCTCGGATACCTGGATGCCGTAGCCGGCGAGGAGCTTGAGGAGGACGGCGATCGCGCCCAGGATGGCGACGGGTTCGCGGCCGAAGATCTTCATGGTGGTCTCGTTTCTCAGACGGGCTGGGCGAGTGCGCGGCAGCCGATGACGGTTCCGGAGGCGTTGCGGACCTCGCGGTAGGGGACGAGGAGGTCGCCGCGCCGGTCGGCCAGGGCGAGGGCGACGACGAGGGACACGATGTACTGGTAGCCGTCCTGCTTGGGCGGCAGGTTCTGTGCGTGCCCGAACTCGACGAGCACGGGCCACATGCCGCTGCTCACTTCGTTGGTGGCGAGCCGGGCCGGGGTGGGTTCGGGCTCGTAGACCTTCATGAGGTGCGCGTCGAGGTCGTCGCTGCCGTCTTCGCGTTCTCCCCAGTACAGGCGGACGGGGTGTGGCGTCAGGTTGAGGATCACTTCGGCACCTGCAGCTTGTCCCAGGTGGTTTTGCCGGGGGGCCACTTGGCGGCGGTGCCGCTGTAGCCGCACTTGCGCTGCCAGGCTTCGTAGGAGTCGACGTCGGCTTGGCCGAGTTCGGGGCCGGGGCCGACCTTGTACTTGCCGCAGCCGACGGCGACGAGGCGCTTGCCCATGGCGGTGAAGATGGGGGACTTCTTGCCGAGAGCGGGCCGACTGCCGTTGAGGAAGAAGCTGGCCCCGGGGTACGGCTCACGCTTCGCGGCGGGGGGCTTCGTGCCGGAGTCCGGCTTGCTGGTCGCGGGAACCTTGAGCTTTTGGCCGATGCTGATGGCGTTCGGGTCCTTGAGCCCGTTGAGCTTCGCCAGGGCGTCCACGGTGGTGTTGTGTGCGGTGGCGATGCGGGTGAGTGTGTCGCCCTTCTTCACGGTGTATGTGCCGCTGCTGGTCGGGGGCTTGGTGCTGGGCTCGTCGTCGCCGCCGGGGCGGGGTGCGCCTTTCTGGACCCAGGCGTAGAGGGGGCCGCCGGGGCAGGCGGTGGCGTAGCCGTCGCGGTGCCCCTTGATCTCGTTGCTCGCGCCGTTGCCTCGCATGAGGTCGATGCCGTCGCGGATCGCGGAGAGCATGGCGTCGGTGGGTTCGGTGAGGCCGCTGCTGCCGACGAGTCCGACGATGGCGTAGTGCGCGATGTTGAGGGCCTGGTTGCCGTTTGCGCCGGTTCGGCGACGTAGGCCGCGTCCTTCGAGGAGGTAGCCGTGGGGGCATCCGGCGTAGTTGTAGGCGACGTCCGAGTAGCCCTCGGCCTTGTTGGCGAGGTGGCTGCGGCGGATGTCCTTCCAGAGGGTGAGGCATTCGCCGTGGTCGGCGAGGAGCTTCGTGCTGACGGGCGACCCGAGGTAGTGGACCTTGACGCCCTTGGTGGTGGTCTGGGTGGGGGCGGCGGAGGTGGGCCATCCGAGTTGGGCTCTGGTGACGAGCTTCATGGGTGTCTCCTGCGTGGCGACGGAGGGCGTCAGCATGACCGTTGACCTTTGAATCATAGGCTTTGTAATCGCATATGCCTACGATTCCAAGGTTCAGGGGTTATGGTGCACCTAGGTCGTTGCCGCGAGGCGACCTCTTGGTGGCTGGCCTGGCCGTGCGGGTCTGGGCCAGCCACCCCAACCCGCACCCACCCGCACCGGAGGCGGACATGACCGCTATCGATTACGACCTTGAGTTCCTCGAAGACGGCCGCACCATCGAGCTGATCTCCATCGGGATGGTGTGCGACGACGGGCGCGAGTACTACGCCGCAAACCGGGACATGCCTGTGCGGCGGATCCGGAAGCACCCGTGGCTGATGGAGAACGTCGTGCCGCACCTGCCCAAGGGGCACGGCGACCTGCGGAACAGCATGTCGAAGCGCTGGCTGTTCCACTACGGCGATCCCCGGGTGAAGTCCCGCAAGACCATTGCCGCCGAGGTCGCCGCGTTCATCCAGGCCACCGACGACGTCGAGCTGTGGGCGAACTACGGGGCCTACGACCACGTAGCGCTCGCCCAGCTCTGGGGGCCGATGATCGCCCTGCCGGACGGGGTGCCGATGTTCACCCACGACATCCAGCAGGAGGCCCGGCGGCTCGGATTCGACTGGGACGAGCTGCCGAAGCAGGAGGCCGGGGAGCACAATGCTCTCGCTGACGCCCGCCACAACCAAGCTGTGCGGCGCTGGCTCGCCCGGCATGCTTGGAGGGGCGCATCGTGACCCCCGCCGAGCAGGTAGCTGCGAACGTGAAGCTGCTCCGCACCCGACGCGGTTGGTCCCAAGACGAACTGGCCGAACGGGTGGGCCACAACTCCTCACAAGCTGTCTGGAGCGCAGAAGTTGGGCGGCGGCGCATCACGGTCAACGACCTCGTCGACTTCGCCGCCGCCTTTGGTGTCACCCCTGAGCGGCTCATGTCCGACGATCCGGACGCGGACAGCGTCCCGGTGTACGAGGTGACCACCGACGACGGCGCAGCCCAGAGCATCGCCGCCGACACCGTCGACCCGGGCGAGACGTGGGCGTCGTTCTACCTGCGGGAGACCCGAGTGTTCCTCGCCCCGACGGCCCGCATCCTCGGCATACGCCTGATCACGGAGGAGGCCCCGGATGCCTGAGCCGACCGACCCCATGACCGAGCTGGCCGCCGCAGCCGTGCAGCTCCACGAGATGCACCAGGCATACGTTGCCGCCGGGTTCACCGAACAGCAGGCCCTGGAACTCGTGAAGGCCGTCATCGTCGCCAACGTCGGAGGCGGGACATGAGCGACCGCAAGCTTCGGCTGAACCAGATCCGGCGGCAAGGCGCGCCGGAGGAAGTGATCACGGTCGCCGAGTGGGACGTCACGCCCGGACTGCACGAATGGATCACCGAGGAGGTCCAGAGGCGGGAGCAGGCCGCCCGCAACCACCAGCAGACATGCGGGTCCTGGGAGTACGACGACTGCGCCCACGAGGTACGGGATCAGGTCAACTCAGGCACGGTAGCCACGGTCTACCGCAACGGAACGGGCGACTTCATAGCCCTCAACGACCCTGACGACGCCCTCCGCCGCTGCGCAGCCGACCGGCGGATCCTCGCCGCGCACCCGTACACCACCCAAGTCATCAACCCCAGCTACGGGCCACGCAGTGCCGGGTTCGGGTGCGAGACCTGCCACGACTGGGATGGAGTCCCCGAAGGGCGCGGCAACTGCCCCACCATCCTCGCCCTCGCCGAAGCCTACGGACTCGACGACGAGGAGACCGACGATGACTGACGACCGGGAGAAGGCCGCCTACCAGCGGCTCGAAGCAGCAGTCGAGGAAGTCTGCCGCCTGGAAGGCTACAAAGGCGTCCTCACCGAGTGGGTGGTTATCGCCGCGTCTCAGCGGTACGACGAGGAAGGTGACGGCATCACCCAGGTCGGCACCCTCCTTCCCAGCGGAGGCGGCGCGATCCCCCACCACCGGGTGATGGGGCTCCTCGACTTCGTCCAGACCCGCATGCGAGCCATAGCAGCAGCCGATGACGACTGAGACCCATGAGGGGGACAACGTGAGCAGCAGCCCCGCACCCGACCCCCACCCGATCCTTGTGGCGCTCTTCTCGGTAGGCCACACGCCGGAGCGGGCAGAGCACGCGGCCAAGACTGTTCTCGAACAGCACGCCCGCTACCTCGCCAACAAGCAGCGCACCCACTTCGGCGTCGGCAACGCCCCCGTCAAAGCCCACTGCTCCGGTGGGTGCGACTTCTGCCGGGGCGTGGCCAGCGCCGCCGACCTCATCGACCCGGAGGTGCCGCAACCATGACCGAGGCCAGCCTCACCACCACGGTGCCCGCCCCTCCGGACGACGACCCGTTCTGGGACAGCCCGTTCCACGACCAGGTCAAGGACTGGCTCCAGGCAAACAACATCGAACTCCGGATCCCCCGCCGCGACATCACCATCACAGGGCCGCCCGGCAACCGGACCGTCCGCTACACCGCGTTCGTGTTCAACGCCGACGGGCACGTTCGGGTCGACCCGGACAACGAAGGCGAACCGCTGGCGGAGGAGCGCACCGCGCCGTGCCTCGTCGAACCGCCCGCCGTGATCACCGAGGAGGCGACGTGAGCGGCGGCAGCTACAACTACCTGTGCTACTCGGGGGATCTTGAGGACATCAACTCGCGCAGGTACGACCTCGAACAGATGGCAGCCCGCCTCGCGGGGCTTGGCTACGCCCAGGACGCAGCCCGTGAAACGGAGGAGCTTCTCCTCCTGCTACGCCAGTGGGAGGTCCGGGCCGCCACGCGCATCCAGCGCCTCACCACCGTATGGAAAGCCGTCGAGTGGTGGGACTCCAGCGACTGGAGCGAGGACCGAGTTCGCGAAGCCCTCGCCAAATACCGTGGCGAACCGGGCAAGCCCGAAGTGGACCCGGCGTGACAGCCGCCTAGGAAACGCGTCCGACGACCACGCCCAGCTGCTGCCCGTAGGCGGCCCGGTACTGGTCCGGTGTCCACGCCCGGCCCGCCGCGAGGAACACCGGATCCACCCGGGCACCACCCACCACCTGCTCGTCGGCGACCAGCACCCACCCCACCACCGGACCACCGCCCGGCACCCGGGCGGTGTCCGTGCCGGGCGGGGCGGTCACCTCGACCCGCAGCCCGCCGAACGCCGGAACCATCCCCAGAACGCCGCCCGCCTCGGGTCCCACCAACAGCGGCATCAGAACCTCCGGATCAGACGCAGCGACGAGGCATACGTGCCGCCACCATCAAGCCGGGAAGCACCACCAAGATCCCCGAACGTTGGGCCGTTCGGGGTCTTCCGCGAGTTGATGAACCGGTGCTGGCCCAGCGAGTCAACGCCCAGATAGATACCGTTGTGATCAAGCTGCCCCTCCGCCTCACCACCACCAGAGGTCGCATCGAAGTGAGGCACGTCCCCAATCCGCAGGTTCGTCAACGCAGGAGCAGCACCGGTCGCCTGGGCAACGACCACCCCCGGTCCACTCGGCCCGATGTCCTTCGTCTGCCGAGGCAGGTTGATGCCGTCGAAGTCCAGGTTCCGGACCACAGGGATACCCATGTGGAAGCCATAGACCATCCGGACAAGCCCGGAACAGTCCAAGCAGCCGGACTCCCCTGCGCCGGCGGTCTGCGTTTCGCCGTTGGGGAAGGTCCAGTTGAGGCCCATGTAGTCGTGGAAGTCTGCGCCTTCGATGGGAGTTCCGGCACTGTCGAGGGGCCCGTAGTTGGCCTGGCCGGAGACCTGTGCGCCGGATAGGGCTGGGCTGGTTACCGGGGGGGCGCCGGTGATGTACATCGTCGCGTAGCCGAGAACATCAGGGCTGGTGTCAACCGCCCAGCGGCGGATCTGTGCGGCAAGCGCATCGGTCCACGTGCCGTTGAACGGCTCCGGGAGGGTCCGGACCCACGTGTTGTGGGTGACGGTGGGGATGGTTGCCCAGCTGCCGGAAACAACCCGAAGGTCGTCAACGTGAACCGTGCGCGGCAACCCCGTGGATCCGGTGGATGCGAGGGCGCGGAACCCGACGCGGCCGGACGGGTTCGCGGTGTCGGTGACGGAGTGGAGCCACGTCCCAGGCTCGGCTGTGCCGTCCTTCCACGCCCGGCAACGGATCGTCGACCCGGTACGCTGCGCCCGGATCCTCCACCAATCTCCCGCCGTGAACCCCGTACCAACCTGGGTGACAGCACCAACAGCCGTGACTGTGCCGGCGACTTCCGTCTCCAGGGCGAGCTGGACGACGCCTGCCGTGGTGACGAGGAGACGCGCCCGGTTGGAGTTGTTCGTGTCGGTGTAGCCGAACGAGAGGCCGATGCTCGTGGTGGCCCCGGCGGGCACGGTGGCGACGGTGACCTTGGCGGTGACATCAACGTCGGTGAGGGTGTCGACGATCGTGGTGTGGCGACTGCTATTGGCGACGTCACAGGAGATGACGCCGACGCTGCCGTTGACGGTATAGAGGGTGGCGGTGCCGGACTGTGACCAGGTTCCGCCGCCGGGGCTTGTGCCGAAAGTGGAAGCGGAGGTGCGGGTGAATGCATCGGTGAAGGACCGCTTGTTCTCCGCGAACGTGCGGGTCGGGCCGCGCATGGTGACGGTTTTCGCCCCGACGGTGAGGGTCGCGAGGACACCGCCCGCATCGGAGACCCGCAGCAGGTCCGGTGGCCCGGCCACCGCTTCGGTGGTAAGCGCACCAACCGCAGGTTGGTACGGCACGTTGTCGTCGAGAACAGTCAGTGCAGCCACGTCACACCCCCTGTACGTCGACCTGGATGGTGACCGCGGCTGGTGTGCCGGTCACCGATCGGACAGCCACGGCGAGCGTGTCCCCGGCCGCCATCGTCTCGTTCTGCACACCGGGCCCGGCCAGCCACGTGTCCGCTGTGGACAGCGACAGGTTCGTCGCCAGGAGGTCAGCACCGTTCTTCGTCGCGTTGATCGAGACACCGGTGCCGCCGACCCGGTAGCCGCGCACCGCGGTGACCGTGCAGGCCTTCGGTGCCCGCCAGATCACATAGGTTGCTGCGCCGGCCGGGGCGGTGACGACCAGCGCCTTGGACACAGACGCGGTGAACGGCAGCGTGCGCACCGGGGCGTTCGTGGGGCCAGACGCGTAAGTCACGTTGGCGCCGACCGCCAGGGTTCCGGTGCTGGTGGAGTGGAATCCCTGCGTGGCGGCGTGGAGGTATCCGTTGTCGACCTGGACGAGTGTGGAGGCTCCGGTGACGGAAAGCCCGTATTCGGGGCTGTTCGTGCTGGCCCCGCCATCGTCGACTCCCGGGTAGCAGGTGATGCCGGTGATGACGACGGGAACGGTGGCGGCTGCAACGGCGAGACCGGCGTATCCGCCGCCCCCCGCACCGCCGTTGCGACCGTCGCGGCGGGTCATCAGCCCGTCGATGAGGATGGGGGTGTTGCCGGTGGCGTCGATGAGGACCCCGTGCTGCCCGTTGCGGTCGGTGGAGCAGCCGGTCATCTGCATGCCACCGGAGCCCTGCCAGTCACCCCACGCCCCGGTGATGCGGTACCCGTGGGAGCCGTTCCATTCGGTACGGCAGGCGACGAGCTGGGCGTTCGTGCAGTTCGTGAGAACGATGCCCTGCGCCCAGCAGCCGATGACCTGGACGTCGTCCAACGTGATGTCGGTGTTGCCGTTGATGAGAAGCCCGTTGGCGTGGCAGTTGTCGACCATGACATGCCGAAGCCGCCACGAGAACGGGAACACCCCGTCTGTGCGGGAGGCGGTGACGATGCCGTTGTTCGGCATCTGCCGGATGCACACGTCGTCGAGGATTATGTTCTGCACGTTGCCCTTGGCGAAGATCCCGTCGATGCTGCTGCCGGTCAGTTGCGACCCGTCGATCATCAGGTTTCGCAGGCGCTGCTCACCGTTGATGTCCGGGTGCTCGCCGTCGTCCTCGCCGACGATCTGGATGACGCAGTCGCCATCGAAGGCCGGGTCCGGCTGGATCCAGCACGCCGAATCCTCGTCGGTCATTCCCGGGCCGACCATCAAGTTCGAGTGGGATCCGTGCAGCGTGATGCCCATCGGCAGGTCGAGGGTCTCCGTGATCCGGTACACACCAGCCGGAAAATAGACCACGCCACCAACCGGGCATGCGGCGATCGCGGCGAGGATCGCCGGGGTGTCATCTGCGGCCCCGTCGCCGACCGCGCCGTGTGCTGCCACCGTCTGCCAGTCCAGCGCCCCCGACACCTGGCTCGGGCTGATGCGGCCTCCGGAGTCCAGGGACGGCCACCCGCCGGGCTGGTCGCGCTGTGCCAGGTGCTCCTGGAGGATCTGCCCGAGGTCGACGGCCGCGGCGGCGTACCGGCGCCCGTACCCGAAGTCCATGAACACGTTGGTGACATCGTCGGGCCCGTAGAACGCGACCGCACCGTCGCCATCGGCGGTGACGGTGGCGATCGGGGCGCCGTTGAGGTCGGTCAGGTCGGTGAGCTGGGTGCCGCCGGCCGCGGCGGTCCACACGGCACCGGTGGCGCCGGGGCGGACGAGGAGCTGGTTTCCGACGCGCTCCATGGCGTAGTCGGATGTGGATCCCCCGAAGAGTCGGCGAGGCATGTGGTGTTCCTTTCGGGGGTCAGGCGAGCCAGTAGGAGCCGTCGATGGTGAGGATGTCGCCGGTCCGGATGTTCCACGGCTTGTTCGTGTAGACGGAGAACGCGTTGGGGGTGGCTGTGCTGCTGAGGCTGTTGCTCATCGCGTACCGCAAGCGGGCGATCTTCGTGGTGGACGAGGTGGGGTAGATGACCGCCTGACCGATGCCGCCGCCTTCGTCGTTGTTGCTTGTGTAGGCCCAGTTGAGGATGGCCCGGTGGTTGTAGGCGGCCGGGTAGCCAGGCGGCAGCGACACCATGATCGGCTCGGTGGAGGCGGGCGGGTTCGCCGACGGCACCACGTGAATGACCAGGTCGACGCGCTTCCCACGCACGGTGTACCGGCCGATGTTCGTGGCCGCTGTACCCCAGTGGAAGTTGCTGCCGCCGACGCTCCACTGCGGGGTGTAGTAGTCCTCCTCAACACCGGGCGACGACACCCACTGCCAGCCCGCACCGTCGCCGACGTACACCTTGGTGCCCTCGACGAGGAGCTGCCCCCGCACGCTGGGCCGACGAGCGCCGGGAATGCCGGGGACGGCTCCGCGGTCGGTGAACCAGCGGCGGTCGAGGACGTTCACGGCGGTGACGACGGAAGATCCGGCGGCGATGGTGCACTGGGCGAGAGGAATCTCGTAGTCGCCGTTTTCGTCGGCAGCGAGAGTTGGCGCGCTGGTGCCGCCGGTCTTGTAGAAGGCGCGGACGGTTTTGGCGCTCATGGAGGCGCGGAGGATGACCGTGTCGATGCGTGCGGCGGATCCGGCGTTCGCGGTGACCGGGATGTTCTTGGCGGCGTCGTTGAGGTAGTAGAACCCGTTGACGAACGCCTCCCCCGGTTGCAGGGCCACGTTACCGCTGCCGTTGCCCGTGACCTTCAGGGCCGTGTCGGCGGGGTCGGAGGCGTGAACACCATCGAGCCCCCACCGGCGTGCCATACGGGACCATTGGGACTGGGTGGCGATCGGGGCGTCGTCGAACGGCGCACTGAACTCGGCCATGCTCAGGCCGCCTTCCTGGTCTTGACTCTGCCCAGGTCTCGTTTGAGCTGGGCGAGGAACTGGTAAATGCGGGCGACCGCGCCGTCACCGCTACTGGATCCGACGGCGGCCTTCACGGTGGTGCCCTCTCCGGCGGTGCAGGTGAGGGTCACTTCGCGGACCACGTCGGTCATCCACGATTCGCGGACCATCGCGGACACGGTGTCGCCAACTTGGTAGTCGCGGCCGTAGCGGAGGAGCGGGATATCGATCGGGCTGATCGCCAACGACCCCTGCCCGGCACCCGACGTGAGGGCTTCCTCGGCAGCCTGGTCCATCTGCGCCACGAGGTCGACGGACGCGGTGTCGACGCTGGTGAGGTCGACAAACTGCTCGATGACCAGCCCGGGAAACAGAGGGTCGGTGCGGTCGTAGGTCTTGCACTGCCGGGGCGAGGACTGCCCGCCTGCGACGACGACCGCGCGGGTGCACGTGGGCGGCGTGGTGGTGTAGTTGGCGTCGGTGAGGTTCCCCAGCCGGAACGCGAACCGGGCGGTGCCGGACCGGTCGGTGGGTTCGTACACCTGGAACTGGAGGCCGGAGCCGACCTGGACGATGCGGAAGCCGAGCCCGGCGGCGTTCGCGATGTCGGTGAGGACGGTGAGGAGGCTGTCGAACTGGTTGAGCTGCCGAGTGATCGTCGGCCCACGGTTCCCGTCGGTGGCGAGCGTGAGGAGCGGGTTCTTCCGGGCGGCCAGGGCGCCGGGTCCGGCGTTGACGTTGACGAGGGTCCGCATGGCGGTCTCGGCAACCACAGCACTGATCTTGTAGACGGCGTCGGCCTGCGAGCCGATGGCGCTGCCGGGGGCGGGCCAGCAGGTGTAACGGGCCAGCACCTCCGTGTCGGACACCCCGCCGACGGTCAGCTTTCCCTCGCCGGAGTCGTCCTTGGAGCGGGACCAGTCGACGGTGCGAATCGGCCCGGAGTCGACCAGCGTGCCGTCTGCGGTGCGGATGATGAGCCCGTTGCCCTCGGCCAGCAGGTTCGCCTTGCCGGAGTCGGCTGAGATCTCCAGGACGAAGCTGCCGATGGCGTTGTAGCGGGGGATGACGGTGAGGCTGGTGTAGTCGTCGATCTGCCCGATGCGCTCCAGGGCAGCGTTGCGGACGTAGACGCGAAGAGCGGTGCTCGGCATAGGTCTCCTCCTCTCAGGCGGCCAGGTAGCGGGGCTGGTATGTCATGCGGACGGACGTGTCAGACGTGGAGCCGGCCACGGTGAGGGTGAGCTCGTTGACGCCGGTCTCTAGTGGCCACAGGGCTGAGGCGTTGGACAGGTTCGGCCACAGGTTGGTGGCGCCGTTCAGGAGAGCGGTTTGGCGGCGTTCCCGGGTGTCGATGACGATCGTGTCCGCGCCGGTGATGGTGCGAGTGAGCACGAGGGTCTGCCCGGTCGTGGTGTTGGTGAGGGTGACCGACGTGGCCGGACCCTTGATCGTCCACACGGGGAAGGCGTCGTCGTCGCCGTCGTTGTCGACGGTGACCGCGCCCAGCACCTGGGAGTCGCCCACGACGAGCGGCAGGAACGGGAAGAAGTCCCCGCCCGTGCTGTTCTTCCACTCTGTGGTGACCTCTCCCCCAGTCCAGTACGGGGACGGGGCGGCGAACGTGATGACCCCGATGCACCAGCGGCGGCCCGCGGCGTCGAGGGATTCGTCGCCTTCCATGCCGTCCTGGTAGCGGACCCCGATACTGCGGGCGTCGCCGTCGGGCTGGGTGAGGGTCAGGGTTCCTTGCCCGCGCTTCGGGTTGAGGGAGCGAATGAACGCGCGCCGGCGAGCCAGGTACGCGGCCCTGCTGTCGTTGGCCCAGAACGCGATGGGGATCGAGATGGTTTTGCCTTGGGCTCGGACTTGGCGTACTTCGTAGCCGTCGATGCCGGGGGATTCGTCGGTGGCCATGGCGTAGTAGGGCATGTCGAGGCCCTTGATGCCGGGCTGTACAACCCAGCCGCGCTCCCAGTCTGTGAGGAGCGTCGTCACGCCACCAGGATCCGTGAAGCTGACGAGCGGCATCTCGACGATGCGCTGCGGCCACTCCCACGGTGGCGGCTGCTCGATCGGTGGGGTTGTTGAGGCGACGAGGATCGGCATCAGTTGGCTCCGATCATGGCGGGGCGGTGGAGCATGTCGTCCTGGGCGAGTGCGTCGAGGATGCTGCGGCGGGACGCGGTTTCGCGGACGAGCGCGTTGTAGTGCAGGTGCCGGTCGCCGGTGGTGTTGTTGACCGTGTTGGCCTCGGTACGAGCCACGGTGGCTGCGGCGGTGGAGCGGACGACGCGGGCCATGGAGGCGGCGGCTGCTGCGGCTTGCGGGATGGTGTCGCGGACGCCGCGGACGAACCCGAGGCCGGTGAACCGGCCGAGGCTGGCGAGTACCTGCGACGGCGACTTGATCTTCAGTTCGACCTTGATGGTCTTCTGGATCTTCTTCGCCAGATCAGCCATCGCCTTGACGATGTCCTTCTCCTGCGCCTTCAGCCCCGCCAAGTACCCCTTCCCGGACATGGCCCCGGCGTCGTACATGACGTCAGCAGCGGACTGCCCGTAGGCGGTGGCAGCCTTCCCGATCTGCACCTGAGTCGCGTTGATGGACTTCAACTGCGCGTCCGTGGCCTTCACGAGGGCTGCCGCATACGGTGCGCCCTGGTCGGGGCCGGCGGCGATGAGCTGGCCGAGGAACTCCTTCGACAGGCCCCGCTTCCCAAGGGTGGTCAGGTTCGCGGAGAACGCCTGGAGCTGCCCGAGGCGGACCTTCAGGCCGGACAGGATGCCTTCCGGACCGAAGGGGAGGCCTGAGTTGGGGAGGCCGGTGAGGGAGGCGAAGTTCCCTGCGCTGGCGGTTGTCTCCTTCGCGAACGTGTTGGCCTGTGCGATCTTCGCGGTGAGCGCGTCACGCTGCCCGGCGAGCTTCTGGAGGGTCTTGTTCTGGGCGTTGAGGTTCTTGATGAGCCGGTCGTCAAGGGTGGTCTTCACGCCCTTGAACGCGTTCTTCACTGCGGTGGCCACGGTGGTCATGGCCTTGTCGATCGCGGACGCCGTACCAGCCAGAGCCTTCAGGAAGTTCGCGCCGACGCTCGCCGCAATGGGCCCGGTGTCGATGGACTTCCCGCCGACCCGGATGACACCGCCGGTTGCGTACCCGCCGCGCCGGAGCCCGGTGTTGATCTGCACCCCGCCGCCGACGATGCCGCCGAGGGCGTAGCCGCCGGGCCGGTTGTACGCCGACGACAGTGACCCGTAGCGGGCGAGGGCGTAGCGCATGGAGGCGTAGATGTTCGCCATCGGGTCGATGCTGACCCCGTACATCTTGGGTCCGGTCTTGCGGTACTTCCCGGCGTAGGCGTTGAACGTCGGCTCGATGACCTGCAACAACCCGACGCTGGGCGTTCCGTTGATCCAGTTGATGTCGTTGCGGTTGACGGCCTTCGGGTTACCGCCCGACTCCTGGCCCATCCGGCGAAGCGTCGTGTTCACCAGCGACAGGGACTGCCCGACCTGCCCCAGCGCCTGGGTGACGACGCCGCGGAAGCGTTCCACCCCGGCCCCGCCGGATCCGCCGTCGCCTCCGCCTTCGAGGTAGCGCATGGGGTCGACGGTCTTGCCGTTGATGCGGGCTTCGAGGTGGAGGTGCGGGCCGGTTGTGTTGCCGGTGGCACCAACACGGCCGATCTGCTGGCCGCGCTTCACTGTGTCGGATGCGCGCGCGAGCATGGCGGACATGTGGGCGTACAGGGACGACAGGCCGCTGCCGTGGTTGATTTCGATGTGCTTGCCGTAGGGCCCCGAGTCGATGGCCTGCCGGACAATCCCGGAGTCAACCGCCCGGATCGGCGTGCCGGTCTTCGCCGGGAAATCCAGCCCGGTGTGCCGGCCGCTGGACCACATGAGCCCCGGCTTGCCGAAGGGGGTGCCGTAGGGGGCGGAAACGGGCTTGAGCCACTGGCCGGTGCCTTCGACGATGTCCTTGCCGCGGATGTAGTCGATGGCCTTGTTGATGAGCCCGATCGGGGCCTGCCCGATCATGCCGGGCCAGGTGCCCTTGTTCTTCCCGAGGGCCTTCGTGATGCCCTTCTTCACCGGGGAGAACGCGGACTCGGCGAGGTCGGCCAACCCGCCGCGGGCTACGTCGGCGCCCTTGGAGAGGACGTTGCCTACGGCGTTGGTGATGCCGTCGAAGATGCCGCCCTCGGCGAAGCCGCGGAAGGCGCGCAGGGACTGGCCGCGCATGGCGGCCTGGTTGACGGCGTGGAGCCGGGCCCGCTCATACGGGTCGCGCATCGCCTCGGAAACGTACACGCCTTCGCCGCGGCGCATGGGGACAAGCTGGTCGTCGCCCTGCCGCCAGTTGCTGAAGCCCGGGAGGATCCCGCCCCTCGCGAAGCCCTTCGGCATGCCCATGGGCTTGAGGTCGTCGACGCCCGGGATCTTCGCCGCGGTCTTGTTCCAGACTGCGACAATGCCCTTGTTGTAGACGACGTCAATCCAGAACTTGATAGGGGCCTTGACCAGGTTCTTGAGTCCGGCCCAGATCTTTCCGATGCCTTCCTTCAAGGTCTCGAAGGCGTCGGAGAGTTTCTCGGCGAAGCCGTCGAAGCCCTTACGAACGCTGCCCCAGGCGCCGGACGCGGTCGTCTTGATGTCGTTCCACAGGCCGGACCATGCCCCGGACACCTTGTCGCGGATCCAGTTGAAGATCCGGATCGCGCCGTCTCGGAGGTCTCTGAACCACCGGATGGCACCGTTGACGATGTCGGGGATGACGGAGTGCCCGAGAAGGAAGTCGTAGAGCCACTCGAACGCCTTGGCTATCTTGTCCGTCAGCCACTTCACCGCGTCGACGCCAGGCTGGATGTCCTTGCGAAGGTTCGTCATTGACTTGATGAACTCGCGCATTGCGGGGATGACGATCCGCAGGATGATGGCCGTGGCTAGCTGCGTCATCAGCATGGAGAACTGGATCAGCGGCGGCAGAAGCGGCAGGATCGCGGGCAGGAGCTGGATCAGGAACTCGGTCCCCAGCAACGCCAGCTGAGGGAGCAACGGCGCCAGGGCGAGGAGGATGTCACCGATCGACTTGCCGAGCTGCATCAGTGGCGGCACGAGCATCGGAATGATCGGCAGCAGCTGTTGCAGGACCCGCATGAACGCCACCGCGTACTGCCCAGCCAGCTCGGCAATGACCGCAGACAGGCCCTCGATGATCGGCGAGAGAATCGGGCCGAGCATCCCGGCGATCTGGGCGATGACCGGGGCCAGCTCATTGAAGACGACGATCAGCGTGTCAAAGATCGGGGTCACGAGCGGCAGCAGGTCGGCGATCAGTTTCCCGAGGACCGGAAGCAGCGGCGACACGGCCTTGACCAACGCGATGACAGCCTGGGTTGCCACCACCAACACCGGCCCCAGCGCTTCGGCGATCGGGAGGAGTGCACCGCCCAGTGACTCCAGCAGTGCGCCGATCGCAGGTCCGAGGAGCTTCGAGATCTGAATCACCGACGGGGCCAGGGCAGCGAGGATGGGCAGCACTGCCTGGATCGCGGTTCCCAGTGCCCCGGCGATCAGCCCGGCGACAGCCTGGACGGCGGAGAAGATCGCTTTCAGAGAGGCCTGGACCTCGGGCAGGGCGGTGACCCGGCGAATTTCCTTCAGGGCCTCGCCGACGATGGCGAAGAAGTCGCCGCCCCCGTCTGCGGCGGCCCCGAAGACGTTCTTGATGATTCCGCCGAGGTCCGCCAGCACCCCGCCGAACTGGACAGCGACGTCGAGGGCAGTGTTGATGGCCTCTTCAAGCTTGCCGTTCTCCAGGCCCTTGGCGAGCTTGGCCATGACTCGGTCCATGGCCTCGCCGGCCCCGCCTGTGATGCGGTCCCAGGCGGGGCCGGCGGCGATGGTGAGCTGGGACAGGCCGGTCAGGACTTGGCCGGGGATCTTGTTGAGGTTTCCGAGGCCGTTGCGGATGACGTCGAAGGTGCCCTTGAGCTGCCCGGTCTTTTCGAGGTTGTCGACGGCGGTGAGGGCGTTCTTCGCCATCGTGCTCAGCTCGGTGGCGGCGCCGACGAACCCGGCCCGGACGGTGGGGAGGATGCGCCCGCCGACGGCTTGGAGCCGGGTGCCGAGCCCGGCGAACAGGGCGTCCTGCACGTCGAGTTTCATGGCCCGCCAGGCGGGGGCCATCTCGCGGAGGGTGTTGACGAAGCCTCGGGCGTTCGGTGACAGCTTGCTTATGGCGTCGTCGAGCTTCGTGGTCTGCGTGGCGGCGGTCTGCTGAGCGTCAGCCACCGCGCGGGCAGCGTCGGCGACAGCCCGGTGGGCATCAGCAAGTCCGCGTTCCTGCTCGGCAACCTGCTGGTTCGCCGCCCGGATCCGCTCCTGCGCCTGCACGACCGCGTCGGACCCGGCGACCCCGGCCTTGTTCGCGGCCGCAGTGTCGACCTGGAGGCGCTTCTGCTGCCGCGTCTGCTCCTCCGCCGCTGCCCGCGCGCGCTCCAGGGCAAGGTCGGCTTGCTGGATCTGTAGCTGGGTTGCGGTGGGGTCGGAGCGGGTTTTCGCGAGGTCGAGTTCGGCTTGCTCAATGTCGAGGGCGGCCTGCTTCTGGTCGAGTGCGCCTTGGCGGAGGCGCTGGTTCATGTCCTCCAGGTCGCGGGTGGCCTGCCGTCGTGCTGCGGACAGGTCGGCCTGGGCTTGGCGGGCGGCCCGTTGGGCTTGGGACAGGTTGCGTTCGGCGTCGGCGACACCGCGCTGGGCGTTGGCGAGGGAGCGCTGCGCCGTCTCGACCTGCCGTGTTGCGGTGACGGCTGCTTGGGCTTCGGCGGGGGCGGGGTTGAGCGCGGCCTTGATCGCGTCACCCACCCCGGACGTACCGAGCTTGATGGCCCCGAAGGCGGTGGCGAGGGTGAGGATGGCGGGTGCCGCGACGGCGGCGAGCGGCCCCATCTGGGCGATGGCCTGGCCCATCGCGGACAGTTGCGGGGTGGCGAGGAGCGCGGCGGCGGCGAGTTTCGCGATGCGCCCCGACAGGATGCCCGCCTGGGCGGATGCGCTGCCTCCACTCCCGCCGAAGGACCCGAGGGCTGAGGTGATTCCGGCGAGCCCGAACAGGCGGGTGCGAATGTTGACGGTGCGGTCGCGCGAAACGTGGTTGAGGGCGGTGTTCGCGGCGGTGGTGTCCGCGCGTGCGGTGACGCGGGCCATGCGGGCGCGGGTGAGGTTCGCCAGATCGTTCGCCGCGACCCTGGTGTCGACGTCGACTCCGAGTCGGACACGCTGCCTTTGGGTGAGGCCCCGCAACTCGTTGGCGGCGACGCGGGTGTCGAGGGTGGCGCGGATCTGTACGAAGCGGTCGGCGGTGAGCTTGTCGAGGGCCTTCTCGACCTTCTTGTACGCCGCGTCTTGGATCTTGGCGACGATGTCGACGGTGGTCTGCCCGAACCCGGCGAGCTTCGCCTTGGCTGCGGTGTCGTCGACTTGGGCGACGATTCGGACGGTTCGTTCGTCGTTGAGGCGGGCGAGTGCCGTCTTGGCGGCCCGGTCTTCAAGCTGGGCGGTGATCTTTACGGTGCGCTGGTCGGTGAGCTTGCCGAGCGCGGTGCGGGCCGTGGTGTCGTCGAGTTCGGCCCGGACCTTTACGGTGCGGTCGCGGGTGAGCCGGGTCAGCGCCGTCGTGGCGGCCTTATCGTCGAGCTCAGCCGTCACCTTGATCGTGCGCGTCTTGGTCAGCTTAGTGAGCTTGGCCTCCGCCACGGTTGTAAGGAGGTCAACGCCGACCCGCACAGTGGGTGTGGCGGCGGCAAGCTTCCGCCGGATCCCGTCGAGGATCTGGTCTCCGGCGACCTGGCCGGCAAGCTTGGCGGGCTGGCGAATTGCGGAGGGCAGTTCGACGCGAAGCTTGTCGCCGAAGGACGACGTGTCCGGGATGAGTGATACCCGGGTGGATCCGACGAGTGTCGGCTCGGCCATGCTGCCCTCCCCTCCTACGGTGCTGCTTCGAGTTCGCGGAGCTTGCTGGCCCAGTGGTCGATCTCCGCTTGATCGGTCTGGGTGGTGCCGGGCGAAAACTGGTTGAGGACTGCCTCGCTGTACGCCGTGCCAGCGGCTTCGAGTTCGGCTTGCCTCTCGTCGACTTCCGTGGCCGGGGATTCGACAGGCGGCATGTCCGGCGGGTCGCCTTTAAGGTGGGCGGCCCATAGGACGCGGATCATGAGAAGGAGTGCGTTGTACTGGGCGGCTTGCAGGTAGGTGCCCTGTGTCCAACGCCGCCCGTCCACGTCCCCGGCGGTGGCCGCCTTCGTTGCGGAGTCCTCCGGGAGGTGTTCGACCAGGTCGCGGAGTTCCGCCCAGTTCATGGACCCCTCACCCCAGGACATGGCCCAGAACTCCTCTAGGCGGCGGCCGGGGTAGTACCGCTGGAGGTCGGCGCGGACGGCTCCGGGGTGCTCTCGGAGGAGCTGGAGGAGCCAGAGCCTTCCCCCGGGTTGGTGCCCGCCTCCTCGTTCAGCTCGTCGAGGATGTCCTTCAGCTCGCCGACGGTGAGGTGGGCGACTGTGACAAGCCGGTCGAAGGCTTCCTTCGGTCGGGCGATCTCGCGAAGGACGTTGAGGTTGGCGTTGCCACCCTTCTCCTCGACTTCCTCAATGACCTCCAGGGGCCAGTTGTCCTGCACAGGGAAGCTGCAGGTCTCCTCGACGCCGTCGGCGTTCTCGAAGACGACATCGAGGAACTGGAGCTTCTCGGCGGAGGCGCGCTGGGCGCGCATCTGCTGGAGGCGGATGACCTTGCGGTTGGGCTTCGACATGGGGTTGGTCCTTTACTCGGGCGGGGATGGGGCGGGGTGTTTCAGGTGGCCCGTCGCGCTCTCCCCGCCCCGGGTTGGAGCGCGACGGGCCACCAGTCGGGGTTAGGCGGGCAGGGTGACCTCGGTGATCATGTGCTGGACGGACTGGGCGCCGCCCGGGGCGCTGAGCGCGGTGAAGGTCAGTTCGTAGTTCGAGGAGTCGTCCGCGCTGTGCTTGCGGGCGCCTCGGTCGGATACGCCGCAGCGGGCGATCATGATGCGGTGGCGCTTGCCTCCGTAGATGACGTCCAGGCCGAGGGCGATCTCCACCGTGTCCTGGGTGCTACCGGAGCCGAAGGAGATGAACTGCTTCTTCGCCGGCGGGCCCTCCACTGCTGCGGTGCTGGTCATGTTCGCCAACTGCACCTGGTAGTAGAGGGACAGGAGCTGGGCGGTGGTCTCGCGGAACGTGAGCTTGAACGTCTGGGTGCGCTTTTTGGCGAGGTCGACGACGGGTGCGTCTTCGCCCCAGGCGTCGAGTTGGGTGCGCTCCTCGGCCATGGCCTCTTCGAGACCGTCGGGGGTGATGAACCCCATGTCGACGAAGTCGACGCCCCATGTGAGTTCGGGGCCGAGGGGGAATGTGGAGCCGACGGGGGCGGCGTAGGCCTTGCCCGCCGTACCGACGATGATGTTCGCAGAGTCGCCCACGACGGGCCTCCTAGCTGTTCGGGAGGGGTGGGCGGACGCTCATCCCCAGGATCATTCCGACGCGTGCGATGCCGGTGTTGGGCTCTTCTGGTCGGTCTTGCGGGCCGGTCTCCTGCGAGATGGCGCTGACGATGCCGTCCTCGGTGGACCGGCCGGGGAACAGCTCCCATGCGGCGCAGACCCAGAGGGCGAGGCGCATGGCCGCCCCCTCGTCGGCGGCATAGCAGTCGACCGAGAACCGGGGCCGGTCGGTAGTGGCCGGGTCGGACCAGCCGCGCATGGTGCTGGTGCCGCCGATCCTCAGGACCCTGACCGCCGGAAGCTTGGCGTTGAGTGCCTTGCCCTCGGGGAGCTTCGACGTCACGTAGGCGTCGGGCATGTCGAGGTCGAGAAGGTCGATGGCGACCTTCTTGCCGTCAGGGAGGATCAGCGGGGTGGCCATGGCTACTTGCCTGCGGCCTTCTGCGGCTGACTGCCGGTCGTCGGGTTCTTCTCGGTCGTCGCCTTGGGGGTGTCCTCGGCCGGTACGGCGAAGCCCTTCCAGCGGTGGACCTCGTCGGCGGGAACATCGACGATCTCGCCGGGCTGCTGCTTGCCCCGGGGGAACGTCAGGCGCATCTTCACGGTGCTGCGGTCAGACATGGTGGTCGCCTCCTGCGGCGTCGAGAGCGTTGCCGAGCGTGTGGTTCGGCAGGTGGATGCGGCGGCCGTGGCGGTCGGTCTGCCGGGTGCCGAGTTCCACGTAGATGGAGTGGTCAGCGTCAGCGTCGACGTGGCGGGTGCCGTCCGGGTCGGGGCGCTCCACAACGTGGATCTTCGAGCGGTACTCGCCGGTGTCGACCGGAGCCGTCAGCTGCGCCACGGCCTCAACCCGCCCCATTCGTGCGTCGAGGTCGGCCTGCACGTCGGGGTGCAGCACCAGCCCGGCGATGGCGTCCTCGTCAAGGTCGATGCGGATGTAGTTCATCCCGCCACCTCCAGCAGCCGCACCGTCTGCCCCGACAGCGGACCGGCCTCCTGAACGTCGCGCGGCACCCCGTCGACCTCCCAGGTGCGCCCGTCCCACTCAACGCGCTGCCACTCCGACACCTTCGGGGCGCGGCGCGGCATGAACAGCTGGGCAACAGTGGCCGTCTGGTCCTTGGCTTCCTTCGACTCCGAGGAAGACGCGTAGTCGACGGTGCACCCGTACACCGGGGTGCGGGTGGCGTGCGCCCAGTCCCGGACCTGCGTGTTGTAGTCCCCGTCGATCAGCGGCGCGTCGACAAGCACCACGGTTTGGCGTCCGATGTGGCCCGGCATCAGCCCACCACCAGCGGATCGAACCGGAACAACCCGCACGTCCGCAGCAGGTCCACCACAGACGGGGCGAGCTGCGCCGTCTGGCCCGCTGCCCCGCCCACCGTGCGCCGGGTGAACGACCGCTGCCCCGTCGACATCGACTGGAGATCGGCCTGGGCCTCGGTCTCGTCACCGCGGTCCAGCATCCAATGCACCTGCTGGACCGTCGCCTGCCGCAACACCTCCACCACGTCGGCGTCATCGCGGTCGTACCACGCGCCAAGAAGGGCGCGGTCGATCCGCTGCGACGCCAACGTCAACAGGCGCACAGCGTTCGGCGGGGCCGGCTCGGGGGCCAGCCACGCTGCGAGGTCGGGGACGGTCGCGTAGGGCACCGGCTACTCCTGGCCCTCTTCGGCGTCCTCGACGACCTGGGCGTAGTCCTGGCACTCCTGCTTGGTGGCGTCCTTCGCCTGGTCCGGGTCCATGCCCAGGGCAATGACGTACTCGCGCCACGTGTCGACCTTGGCGTTGGCCGCAGGCTTCTTCGGCAGGTCCGCCGTCGGCTCGTCTTCACCGTCTTCGGTCGGCGCATCGGACTTCCGAGGCTCCGACTTCGGGTGCACGTCGCCGCGCGCCTCGTTGGGCCGGCCGTCGACACTCGCATGCTCCGGGCCGCGGGCGCCTTCGCCTGCGTCACCGACTACACCGGTGTCGGTCTCCTCAACGGCGTCGACCCACTCCATCAGCTGCTGGTGGGACATGGTGGACGCCTTCGTGGCGAGCAGCCCGAGGCGCACCGCGTAGGTGGCCCACGCCCCGGTGTGATCGCCCGGTTCCGGCTTCTCCGGGGCCCCACGCACGTTCTTCCCGACCCGGGTGGCTGCGGGGGCGTCCGCGCCGTGATGGATGACCTGCGGCTGCACCTTCTGGCCCGGGTCCAGCAGCGGGTCACCGTCCTCCGCCAGGCGCAGCTCGCCCCGGTTGACCTGGGCGGCCATCATCGGGTCGAGCGGCTCGTCGAGCAGGACCCGCATGCCACCCGCGCCGACATACTCGCGGGCCGCCATCACAGGCTCCGGGAAAGCTTGAACGCGGTGATCGTGCCGGTGAACCCGGACTCGAAGTCGATGTTGAGTTTCCCCCCGTGCTGCAGGTAGCGGGCCTCGGAGAACGGGCCGACCCAGCGTGTGCCGGACGCGCCGACGGACACCTCGGTGTCGCCCTGGGTGCGCATCCACGCCGGGCCGTCCTTGCCGCCGGCGCGGACGGTGACCTTCTTGGCGGAACCTGCGGAGTTTGCGACCCGCAGCACAATGCGGGACGGGTCTGCAGCGTTGATGACGACGCCGTTCGTGACGAGCGTCGAGTCGATCGCCGTGCCGGTCGGGTCGGCGACGTCGGTGACGCCGAGGTTGGTCGGGGTGAGAGCAGTGCGCGGCATGATTCCTCCAGAGAGAACGCCGACGAGGTGATGGGAGGGATCAGGCGGACGGGTCGACGTAGGCGACGGCGATGCCCTCGGGGCGGATCAGCTTCGCGCCGTACACGTGCAGGCCACGGACGGCGTCGGCGATCGTCGACTCCAGGCGCAGCGCCTCGGTCTCCAGGATCTGGTCGACGAACGTCAGGGCGCCGGGGTAGCCGGCCTGGATGACCTGGGTGTCCGACGACGGGTTCGGGGTGACGTTGGACTCCAGAACGTCGAAGCCCGCGGCGCGGCCGACGATGCCGTTGCGGAGGCCCTGCTCGTTGCCGGAGGCGTCGACGCGAACGAACCGGTCGTCCTGGAGGAGCGCCCCGGTGAACTCCGGGGACACGACGACGTACCGGTCTATGCCGGGGACGTTGGCCCGGTTGAGCTTGGTGCGGAGCGGGATGAGGACCTTGTCCCAGGCGTCCTTGGGGTTCGTCGCGATGTTGACCGGGGAGCCGGAGGAGCCGACGACGTTGGACGGGGCGACCCCGGTGTACAGGGAAGCGACGTACCGGTCAGCCTGGGCGGCGAGCTTCCGGGCTGCGCGCTGGGTGGTCTTCGCCATCGGGTTGAGGGCGACCTGGGCCTTGTCGACGTCGTCGAGCTTGAACGCGAACGCGTCGCCCTGGTCGATGGGCAGGTCGAGACCGGCGGTGTCGATGTCTTCGTAGTTGATCGTGTCGCCGGACTTGTAGGGGAAGATCGACGGGTCGCCGATGGTGACGATCCGCACCGACTGGCCCTGCGAGGTGATCTCACCCTCGTAGTCGCGGTTGACGATCTGGGGCTGCGCGTAGACGAGTGCCTCGTCCAGACCGGCCAGGATCTGGGCGGACCAGATCTGGGGCTTGAACAGCGCGACGGACATGGTGGGTCCTTATCCGGCCCTGCCCAGGTAGCGGTCGAACCGCCCTTCGGCCATGGCCTGGTTGATCTGCTTGGGAGTCATGCGAGCTAGATCCGCCTCGCCCAGCTGCTTCTTGCTCCCACCGGCCCCATCCATCGGTGCGCCACCCGCCGGGGTGGGCTCCGGCTCCTGCTTCGGCGCCTTGGCCGCGAGCTTGGAGTTGCTGTCGACTGCCGTCCTCACGGCCTTGGCTACCGCTTCGTCGAACCCGTCTGCGTTGGGGTCGAGCTTCTCGATGGCCTTGGCGAAGTTGCGTGAGTCGAGCAGTGCGTCGGGGTCGCCGCCGTGCTTCCCGGCCGTCTTGTAGACGGCGAGTTCGACCTCTCGCTGGCGGGCGCGATCGTCGGACGCCTTGGTCCGGGTCTGCGCCTCGTCCAGCTGCTTGGCGAGCTCTTCGGGGGTTGCCGGCTTCTCCTCGTCGGTCTCCAGGCCGAACGCCTTGGCCACCCGTTTCATGAGGGTGTCCTGGTCGTCCTTAGCCCTTTGCTCCAGGGCTTCGCGCTTGGCCTTTTCGGCTGCGACGTCGCCGCGGAGGTTCTCGACGAGCTTCTGGAACTTCGCCGGGTCGAACTCGCCCTTGAACTCCGGGGACTTCCCCTTGGGCTCGGTGGCGGGCTCTGCCGGTTCAGCTGTGGTGGGTGCGGCCGGCTCTGGCTGGGCCGGTGCAGTTGGTGCGGCCGGGGGTGTGGGCGGGTTGTCCGGCTGGGTGCCGGGGTCTGCCGTGGTTCCCTCGGGTGCTGCGGGGGCGGGGGTCGTCATCTCGGTGCCTCCTTGGGCGGCCTGCACGCGGTTGCGACACCTTGTCCGCTGGCGTGTTAGCCCAGATGTTAACCCTGAACCCACCACAATGCTGCACAATCAAAGGTCATAGCGCAAGATGTCCTTAGAATCCAAGGCTCAAAGGGGTGGGTGGGATGGTCAGCAGCAACCGCATAGCCGACACAGCACGGCAACTCCCCGCCGCACTGCGACGCGTTGAGCAGCAAGCCGCCCGGGACGCCGCCCAGCCCCTCGCTCAGGCGCTCGCCGACGCCCAGCGTTCAGCGACCCGGCAGTGGCTCCACGCCACCAACAAGCAGGCCCTGCCGTCACCGACCGCCCTCGACCGGTACATCACGGCCGTCAGGCAGTTGCTCGCCGACGCGTTCCGCGGCAAGGGCAAGCTGGCCGCGGACGTCATCCGGATCGCTGCGTTCAGCTCCGCCCAGCTCAGCGCCCGTCAGGCTTCCGCGCTCGCCGCGGCGATGAGCGGCCAGCCCACCCCACCGGTGCAGCCCGTCATTGGGCCAGAGGCCACGGCCACCGTCGATGCCGTACCCGCAGCAGTCAAGGACGAACACAACCGGGCCCTTGCGCTCCTCACCGCGGCCAGCGTTACCGCCCTCGGGTTCGCAGCCGTCACCGGCGTGTTCAACCGGGCCCGCCGCGCTGTCACCCGCATCGCCCGCCACGCCGGCGGCACCGTCACCAGCGCCGCCGCACATGCCGCCGCTGCAGTCGCCCGCGGCATTGGGCCCAGCGCCCGGCTCCTGTGGGTCGCCGAACCCGGGGCGTGCCCGGCCTGCGCCGCCTACGCCGGGCGCAGTGTCGTGGCCGGCCGCCGGTTCCCCGCCGCACTCAGCCTCGACCCGCGGCGCACCGTCTTCGCCACCGCGCCCAAAGGGCCTCCCCTGCACCCGCACTGCCGGTGCTGGACCATCCCCTACTCCCCCACCTGGCCTGTCGACGGCACACCACTACCCGCCCTGCTGCGCCGGGCCGCACGAACCGATCGGAGAGCCTGATGACTGGTAACCCGCAGGAGGCCGAAGTGCCGACAGGAGTGATGGCCAAGGACCTTTGGGAACGGTTCCGTGAACTGCACGCCGAAGGGCTGGGACGTAACGCAATCTCCCGCGAAATGGGCAAATGCTACGCGGTGGTGTCACGCACCGCCGAGCACCTGGACCTCACCTTCGACCGGTCACGCATCGAAGCCGCAACCGCCGCACGCGTCGCCGACCTTGCCGAGCGGCGCAGCCTTCTCGCTGTGAAGTTCACCGACGTCGCCGAGGACTCCCTGGACCGGATCTACAAGCCGACGACGGTGTACGCGTTCGGCGGGGCGAAGAACACCTACGAGGAGCACACCTTCGACGAGGCCCCGGCCGCGGAGCGGCGGGCCCTGGTCGCCGCTGCGGGTACGGCGACGGACCGGTCGTTGAAGCTGGCGCCTGCTGAGGCTTCGTCGAACCTGGACGGGGCGAAGTCGATGCTGGGGAACCTGGGGAACTTGCTGTCTGTGTACTCGCAGAACATGGACGAGCAGGGCGCTGAGGCTGAGCCCATGGATCGGGCGTAGCTGATGTTGGACACCCTCCCGTTGTCGCGGAAGCAGATCAGGTCGGTCGCTGAGTCGACGACGAAGATCTCGTGCTGGGAGGGTGCCATTCGGTCAGGGAAGACAATCGCGTCCCTACTGAAGTGGTTGATCTTCATTGCGAATGCGCCGACGACGGGCGAACTCGTCATGATCGGCAAGACGTCGCAGACCATCCACCGCAACCTGTTCCTGCCCCTGCAGGACCCCGCCCTGTTCGGGGAGATCGCCCACCACATCCACTACACACCCGGTGCGCCAACAGCCCGGATTCTCGGCCGGGTTGTGCACGTCATCGGCGCCAACGACGCCAAGTCCGAACCGAAGATCCGAGGGATGACGGTGTGCGGGGCCTACGTCGACGAGGTCACCCTCGTCCCGCAAATCTTCTTCGAGCAGCTCTACGGCCGCATGTCCGTGCACGGCGCCCAAATGTTCTGCACGACGAACCCCGACAACCCCGCCCACTGGTTCATGCGGGACTGGCTCGCCCACGTCGGGAAGAAGCCGGTGCGCCGGTTCAGCTTCACGATCGACGACAACCCGTTCCTCGACCCCGAGTACGTCGCCGACATGAAGGCTTCCCACGAGGGCTTGTTCTACCGTCGGTTCATCCTCGGCGAGTGGGTGGCCGCCGAGGGCGCCATCTACGACTCGTGGGACCGCGAACGGCACATCGTCGATGCTCTGCCCCGTGAGGGCATCCGCCGGTGGATCAGCCTCGGTGTCGACTACGGCACGTCCAATCCGTTCCACGCCGTGCTCCTCGGCCTTGGCCGAGACCGCCGGCTGTACGCCGCGGCGGAGTGGCGGTACGAGGCGCGGCAGACGAAGAAGCAGCTCACCGACGCCGAGTACTCGCAGCGGATGCGGGCGTGGCTCACGGACGTGCCGGGGATCGGCCCGGTGCGCCCGCAGTTCGTGACCGTCGACCCGTCCGCGGCCAGCTTCAGTGCCCAGTTGCGCCGGGACCGGATGACACCGACCGCGGCGAAGAACGACGTCATGGACGGCATCCGCACCGTCTCCTCGCTCCTGGCCTCCAACCGGCTCCTCGTTCACGCCTCCTGCAAGGACCTCATCACCGAGATCGGCGGCTACTCCTGGGACGACAAGGCCGCCCTGCGCGGTGAGGAGCGCCCCATCAAGGTTGCCGACCATGGTGTCGACGCCCTCCGCTACGCGATCTTCACTACTCGTGCCCTGTGGCAGCGCCAGCTCGCCCTGGCCGCCTGACCGAAAGGACTCGTCATGCCGCTGCCTCCGTCCGGGAACACCCCGTGGCCGCCGTCGAAGCTGGAGATTCCGCACGCCGACATGGACATGTGGCGGGCCTGGTACGCCGGCGACACCGGGCACTTGGCCCAGGTGTACGGGGGGCCGGCGTCGTACACGCGGAACGGCATCGCGCGCGCGTTCTTCGATGTGGACAGGCGCCGTGCGGTGGGTGGTGACGAGCTGCGCATGTTTTGGGGGCAGGAGCCGTCACCGGGCCAGCAGGCGGCGAAGCTGCATGTGCCGATCGGCGGGGACATTGCGGAGATGTCCGCAAACCTCCTGTGGGCTGAGGTGCCGCAGGTGACCGTCGATGGGGACTCGACGGACAAGGCCACGGCCGCGTCGACGCAGGCGCAGATCGGCCGGTACCTCGACGACCGGGGTCATGCGAAGATGCGAGAGGCCGCCGAGCTGACGGCCGGCCTGTCGAACGTGTACCTGCGGGCGGTGTGGGACACGTCGCTGCGCCCGCGCCCGTGGTCGGACGTAATCCAGGCGAACGCGGTGGTCCCGGAGTGGCGGTGGGGGATGTTGGCGGCGGCGACGGTGTGGCGGGAGCTGGAGCCGCTGGATGACGCTGGTGGGGTGTGGCGGCTGTTGGAGTATCACACCCCTGGGTTGATCGAGTACGGGGTGTACAAGGGCGACCACGCGACGCTCGGCATGCTGATGGACTTCGCGGACCACCATGAGTCCGAGTTCCTGGCGAGCCGAACTGACGACAAGGGTCGCCAGGCGACGGGCATCGACCGGCTGCTCATCACGCACCTGCCGAACGTCCTCCCGAACCGGGTGTGGGACGGGGTGCCGGACACGGCGCCGCTTGGCCGCAGCGACTACGCGGGCATCGAGCCGATGATGGACGGCCTGGACGAGGCCTGGTCGTCATGGATGCGGGACCTACGGTTGGGCAAGGCACGGGTGGTGGTCCCGCAGGAGATGCTCGACACCGACGGCCCGGGTTCTGGTTCGTCGTTCGATCTGGACAAGGAGCTGCTCGTCTCCCTGAGCGGGTTCCTGGGTGACGAGAAGTCCATGAAGGACTCGATCACCGAGATTCAGTTCGCGATCCGTGTCGACGACCATGAACGGACTGCGAAGGCGTTGCGCCGCCAGATTCTGGCGTCGGCCGGCTACTCCGCCCAGTCATACGGCGAGGAGGGCTCGGTGGCGGTGACCGCTACCGAGGTCGCGGCTCGCAAGGAAGAGTCGTTGACGACCCGCGGTCTGAAGATCCTCTACCAGCGGCCGGCGCTGCTGGAGCACCTGACGACCCTGATGTGGGTGGACGTGACGCACTGCCGCGCGAAGGGTGTGGATCCGGCGGCGGAGTTGACGGCGTCGTGGCCGCAGGCGGTTCAGCCGGACCCGGAGGCGACGGCTCGGTCGTTGTCGTTGTTGGAGTCGGCGGGGGCGATCTCCACCTACATGAAGGTGAAGATGCGGGAGCCGTCGTGGGATGAGGCGGAGGTGTTGGCGGAGGTGCGACGCATCCGGGACGACAAGGCGGCGGTTCCTGCCGGGGATCCGTTCAACACGGGCGGCGGTGAGCCGAACGAGGAGGAGCCGGACGGCGAGGTCGAGCCGGGCTTCGACGAGGGCCAGTCGGAGGACCCGGACGAAGAGCCGGTGGGCGGGGGCTCGCGGCCTGCGTTGGCGGCCTAGCGGCGACGGATGCCGCGCCGTGCGGGGAGCCGCCGGTAACGGGTGATCTTCCCGCCCTTGGTGGCGTGGGCTTTCTGGCGGGCGTAGCGGCGGAGCCTGGGGTTGGCGAAGAAGTAGCGCCATTGGGCTCGGCTCTTGAATCCGGTGTGCTGTCGGCCTGGCATGGTCACCTCCGTGGTCTGCCTGGAGTGTTCCCGCTGACGTACCGCACACAACGCCTCGGGCCCGCCTGATGGTTCAGGACGGGCCCAGGGTGGGGGTGGCGCTAGTCGGCGATGTAGTCCCGACCGTCGACGGTGACGTCGCCCTTGTAGGCGACGGCTGCGTCCTCGATCTCCTGCCGGAGGGTGTCGAGGTCGGCCTCGGCGAGGTTGACGGCGGTCACGGTGATCGTGACGGCGTAGCGGGTGTCGCTCACGTGTCCTCCAGGACGTATCCGGTGCGGCGGGGTGTGCCGTTCTTCGTGGTCGGACTGGCGTGGAGGCTGTGGAGCATGATCCGGTTGAGTAGCGGGCGACCGTTGGTCGCCTCAACGGCTCGGGCGCTGAAGGGGCCGACGTCGACGATGCGGATGCGCCACCCCTTGTCGCTCGGCTTCACGCTGCGGTAGGTCTGTCCGGGCTGGATCATCGCGGGGGCTCCTGGGTCCACTTGCGGAGGTTGTCGGCGGCGGTCTCGTAGATCGCCTGGTAGTCGGCGCGGGCGGTCTGCCAGTTGTCGATGGATGACGCGGCGCCAAGTTCGGTGAGGCCACCTTGACTGGCGGCGGCCAGGGCCCGGATGGCTGCGTCGCGTGGCATGTCGCCTGCATCGGCGGCGCGGCCGAAGAACTCGATGTCGTCGACGATGGGCATGGGTTCTCCTCGGGTTGTGGGCCGCCGCGCCTGGCGTGGCGGCCGGCTGGGTTATCGGGTGAGGATGGCGGCGGCGATCGCGACGACCGCGACGAGGGTGATGTCGCCGGCGAGTCGGAGCCGCCGCATCTTCTGGAGGGCGATCGTGGACAGGGCGGCAAGGTGGGCGGGGCGCCGGTCTGCGGCCAATGCTTCTGCGATGGCGGCGGGGTCGGCTTCGGCGAAGTACCCGTAGGACGTGCGGTCGTTGATCTGCCCGCCGTTGAGTCGGGGGCGGATGACGAGGAGCGCCAGGATCACCGACCCGACCAGGGCGATAGCGCCGACTACGGCCAGGGTGAGGGAGAGGCCATGCATGTCGGTGCCGGACAGGCTGAGGGCGGCGACGAGGAGCCCGTCGAGGGTGAGGAGTAAACCCGCTTTGGTGTCGGTGCGGGCGAGGTCGGCGGTGGTGTGGGCGATAGTGGCGTCGAGGTTGCGGTCGGTGCGGTCGGTCATGGGTTCCTCCGGTGTGGGCTGCCGTGCCGTACACAGCGGCCCAGGGGCGGTCAGGTGGTGGGGTGGATTTGCTGCTCGCAGTTGGCGCAGAGCGGGTGGTCGCCGGGTCGGGCCCCGTAGGTGCCGCACTTCTCGCACTCGATGGCCCGGTGGTACGGCAGATCGGGGGCCAGCTCAACGAGCCGGTGTACGAGCTCACCGACTTCGTGTTCGTCTGCCAGGTGCCCATATAGGTCGTATTCGTCGACCTCGGTCGGGCAGTCCTCAATGGGGCAGCGAAGTAGATCGCTCATGTTGGTCTCCGTAATGAGTTCAGGTCACCCGGCAGCAGGGGCGGGGGTGGTGGGCTCGGGAGGCAGCCCTGCGGCGCTGCGGATGGCGGCGAGTAGGTGCAGGACATCGTCTTCGCCGCCGTCGACGGGCAGTTGGACGGCGGAGATCATGCCGCGAGATCGGATTCGGATGGTAGCGACCCGCAGTCCGTCGGTGAGGTCTGCGGTGACGGTGAGTTCGTCGCCGTCCATGTCGACGTAGCGGTACAGGGGGTTCTGGGTCACCGTGTGGGCTCCTCGGGCGTTCGGGTGGTGGGCCAGGCGGCAAGGAGGTCTCGGCCGCAGTCGCGGTAGACGCAGATCCCGCCGTCGTCGAGGTCATCCGCGCCGACCTCGTGGAAGTCGGCATACCGGGATGCGGGGACGGGCTTGTGGGCGAGGCAGTGCAGGAGCCGCCCCTGGTTCTGCCGGTAGCCGACAACATCAGTCCCCGCGACCCTGGCGATCTCCCCGTCGGAGGCGAGTTCCGTCGCGCCCGCCCAGGTGGTCTCATCTCGTGCACTCACCGGTCTACTCCTCGTTGTCGTTGTCGATGCGCTGGTGTTCCCCTGACAGGCAGAGGACGCAGAACTTGGTGTCGGGCCCGGAGTGCCGGATCCGCTCCGTGCGGGCTGACCGTCGGGCGCGCATCCGGCCCTTGATCTGTTCCTGGGTGGGCCGGACCCACTGGTGGAGGCCAGCCTCGTCGGTGTACTGCCAGCCGTGCGGGCGGTCGATGCCGCACAGCTGGCAGCCCATGGGGTTCGGGGCGGTCACTGCTGGTCGCCGCCGGTCGGGTAGTTCACGGCACACATCAGGTCCTGCCTGGCGTGGGCGCATTCGCCGGAGAGGCAGCGCCGGGACCGGTAGCGGACGCACCGGTTGGGTTCGTGGTCGCAACGGTTGTTGCGGCACTCGGCGGGCAGGTGCGGGTACTCGTTCATGTCAGTCCTCGTTGTCGTTGTCATAGTCCCGCTCCCACCATTCGCGGTCGCGGCGTTTCACCTCGGCCAGGGTGTCCTCCCACGGCGGCAACGGGGCCGGGGCCGGCGGCGGGGTCACGGGGTGGCCTCGAACTCCGAGCAGTCACAGGTGGGTACGGCGCTCCACGTCCCGTTCCGCTGCTGCGTGCGAGGCAGGGTCGCCCAGCAGCTCGTCTCGCTGTGGTGGTGGTCCAAGCCGGTGTGGCCGCAGATGCACAGGGCATCCCGGGGCGGAAGGGGCTGCGACCGGTAGGCGGGCTCGGACTGCGCGGCGGCCATCTGCTTGTTGAACTCACAGGCGGCGCACGGCTTCGCGTACTCATACCCGGCCCCGCACACCTGGCAGTCCTGGAACCGGGCGGGCTTCAACGTCTCCAGTTCGGCAACCCGGGCGAGGAGCTGCTTTGCGGTGGATCGTTGGGCGGCGATCTGATGGTGCAACTGGGCGTTCACGTCGTCCAGCTCGGCAACCTGGTCGGCCGCCTCGGACAGAGCCTTCCGCAGCCGGTCGATCTCTCCGAGCAGTGCGGCAAGGTGCCCGCTGATCACGGGGGCGACGCGGTCGGACATCAACTCCAGCAGATCCAGGGTGCGGATCTCCTGCTCGCGGTCCGGGGCCATCGGGGTGTCGGTCATCGGGTTCTCCTTCGGCGTGGGTCGTTCAGTTCCAGAAGTCGGCGGGCAGCGGTGTGAGCGCGTCAACCCCCGGAGCGTTGTCTCTCCAGCTCCACGCGTGGTGTCGCCAGTCGCCGACCTCGTCGGACCAGTGGAGGATCGAGACGCCGAGGACGGTCTTGAGTGCAGGTCCGATTCGGCTGACGAAGCTGACCTGCTCACCGGTCGCGGCACGTTCCGCAGCCGCCCGAGCCGCGGCATAGGCGGTGTCCTCGTCCGGGTGCGTCTCGGCCATGGAGAACCCGGAGCCCTCGTACAGGACACGCCAGCGAACTCCATCGGCTGGTGCGGGATACAGCGGGCGGGTGTCAGTCATCGGGGTCCTTCCGGAGGCAGAGCGGGAGTTCATCGGCCGAGTTCGAGTGCAGTGACGACCGGGTGGGGTTCCAAGGAGATCCAGTCGCAGCCACCCTCGATGCGAATCGCCCCGTCGTCGTCCTGGCGGGCGTCGTCGATCGTGAACCGCTCGTGCAACTGCTGGGCCCGTGCGGTCAGAGCGCCGCGTGCAAGGTCGCGGTCGAGGTAGACGCCGACGATCGTGCCGCCTTCGTGCATCTCACCCTCGGAGAGGATCCACACCGTCGGGACTGACGGCTGCTGCTGCTTGATGTCGGGCAGGTTCATCAGGGTCTCCTAGGCGGCGAGGGCGAGCTTGGCGGCGGCGAGGCGGTAAGCGGCCTTGCGGGGCCGGTAGATCGCGGCGATGAGCGCGACGGCGGCCCGGGTGTAGCGGGTGCAGACCCGGGCAGCGCCCTTGCGGAAGGTGCGGCCGATCGTGCCGGTGACTCCGGCCTTGGTGGCGTTCTTCCGGAGGGAGCCGGCGACCGACTGGGCTTCGCGGGGCGTGAGGCCGGCGGCCAAGCAGTGGGTGGCGAGGGTGCCGACTCCGGTGCGGCGGATTCGTGCGGCGGCCCGGTTGGCGGTCTGGCGTGCGCGGAGTGTGGCGCGGCGGGTGCGGTTGCTGGCGATCACGAGTCCCCCTCGGGTGGTGCTGTGCGGCTTGGCGATGACTCCAACATATAGGCCAACATGTTGCCCATGCAAGAGGCCAACAGATTGGCCATCATGATTCTTTAGTCAGGGCAACCGGGTGGCCTTATCGGTGGCCAACAAATGTGGGACCATGACCCCTATGGCCACCGACTACGCCCCCGACGAAGAAGCCACCCGGCTCTACGCCCGCTACAAGCGCGCCCGCGAAGCCGAAGCCGAGCTCAAGGACCCTGTCCGGGAGCAGGCGGCAGCCGACCTCAAGGCCGGGGCGACCGTCAGACAGCTGGCGAAGCTCACCGGCCTCACCCCTGAGTACTTCCGGCGCATCGCCCGCGCCGAGGGAGTGGAGCGCCTCCGTCCGCCCACCGTCGGCAAGCTCAAGCCCGAGGGGAGCCCCTCATGACCGCCGCCTTGGTGGCCTTCCTCAAGGCCCGGCTCGAAGACGACGAGTGGGTGGCGCGGGGCTCTGGCCAGCCGAGCCTGTCGTGGCAGAACTTCGACATGGACGGCGAGCTGCGCGACGACGCGAACGCGGGCACCGTGGCAATGGTGCCGCGCGAGGAAACACGCGCCCACTTTGCCCGCCAGGACCCGGCCCACACCCTGCGGGAAGTCGACGCCAAGCACCAGCTGCTTGACGCCGTGCTCGCCGACCGCCACCACGTGAGCGCCGACCAATACGAGACGTGCCCCCGCGCCACAGCAGCCGACGGGCTCGACGAGACCACCCTCGCAGCGCTGGACGCGCTCAACGCAGAGCGCCGCCACGAGGATGGCGTCGAGCCGGAGTGCTGGGAGTCCTGCGGCCGGGACGCCCGGGTCCGCCGCACCCTGGAACTCCTCGCCCTCCCGTACATCGACCACCCCGGATACGAGGAGGCGTTGCGGCCGTGAGTGACCCGACTGTTCTGTACGACGTGACCGAGCAGGTTCGTGACGCGCTGACCTCGGCCCCGCTGATCGGCTGGACCGGTGACCGGCACTATGACATTGCCGCCACCCACGCCGCGAGCACCGCTTTGTATGAGGTCGCGGACATTCTGCGGGAGCGCGCCGAGGTGTACGCCGCCGACGGCAAGCACGAGGCCGCGCGGGCCCTGCTCGACGAAGCCGACCGGCTGGCCGACCGGGAACGGACTCGACCGGACTGCCCGTAGCGCTTCACCGGTTCCGCCACCACCACCCCTGCTCCCCCGGCAGACTGTGGTCATGGCGAGGTTCACGGTCCACGGCTGCACCCAGGACGAATGCCAGCAGGCGTTGGACGAGCTGAGCCGGCTCCTGGACGTGACCGTGACGCTGCCACCGACGGACCGGCTGGGCGGGGCGTGGATCGCCCGCGCTACACGAAAGGCCCCGGACCAGACGGTCGGGGGCCTTTCGTGCGCTAGCCGGGTCAGGCCGCTGCGGCCTTGAAGCCGCCCCTCTGCAGGCTATCGGTTGAAGGTCTGATTGATCTCGCCGGCCATGTCGCCGTTGATGACGGTGACGCCGGTGTTGTTGCCACTGAAGGTCGGGGCGTTGTTCTGGGTGCTGGTGTCGATGTTGATCGGGCCGGTGGTGCCTGCCTGGATGACGGTGTCGGCAGTGGAGTCGGTGACGTTATTGTTGGTGTTCATCTGATCCTCCTGAGGTCAGGTGCTGGTGGTGTTCCGATTGTTGGCGATGACGCCGCGGGTGGTGCTCGTGACGGTGCGGGTGTCCTGGTGAACGGCGCCGTGGTAGTGCTGGACGACCGGATGCACGGCCTGGTTGGCGTCTTTGACCTTCGCGACGAGCCGGGCCACGGCCAACGCGACGGCGGCCGGCGAGCCGAGGATGATGCCGAGGGTCAGCGGGTCGACCTGGCCGACGATCCACAGGGCCCCACCGATCGGCAGCGAGGCGACGGACACGGCCTTGAGGACACCGCTGGCGTCGGTCGCCCACTGCGACATCGGGGGCTGCCCCGGCTGCGGAACCGGCGGCGTCGGGCCGACCACGGGGAGCGGGGTAGTGTCCCGGTGGTAGGTGGCCTGCTCGATGTCCCGGATAGCGGCAAGAAGCCGTTCGGCGTTGTCACGGATAGGGTCGGGCTGCCCGGCGACGGGCTGCTCAGGCAGCTGCATGAAGGGGCTCCTAGTTGATGCGGAAGGTGTCGATGCGGCGGGTTTCGTGGAGCACCCCGGCATCGACGAGGTCAGTGACGTGAGCGGCGATCCAGGTGCGGGACCGGCCGATGCGCGGTGCAGCTTCGGCGAGGTCTGCGGTCGTGATCCGAGTACGGCCGGCGGCGGCGTGCTCGTTGATGAGGCCATGGATGACTGCGGCGGCGCGTTCGGGGGTGGAGTGTCCGGGCCGGTTTTCGGCGAGGTCGTCGCGGAGGAACGCGAGGAGCCGCTGCTGCTGCCTGGCGGTGATGGGGTTGGTGGAGGTGAACGCCCAAGCGGGTGGGTAGCGGATTTCGAGGCGTGCGACGGGGGGTTCGGGGTCGTTATCGACGGTGGTCCAGGTGCGGAGTGCGGCGGCTAGGACTTTCGCTCGACCTCCGTCCGTTTCGGGGCTTTTCACGGGTTTGTCTCCTGTGTCAGGTTGGGGTATCACGGAGGGGCGGGTCACGCGCGCGCACGCGCATGACCTATAGAAATCGGCCCCCTGGAGGGCTTCTGACACCGGTTCTGACACCTTCGAGGTGTCAGAACCGGCGTCAGACGGTGTCACCGCAGGTCAGATGGGGTGTCAGCGCTGACACCTTCAGGTGTCAGACCTCAGCCGGGACCGGGTACAGCAGCCGGTAGACCCCCGGCTGATCCGTTTCTGACAGGTGAATCCCGCCATCTGACAGGTCCCCGAGGGCCCCTGACACCCACGATCGGGCCCTTCCGATGCGCGACCCCTTGCCGTAGGGGGCGAAGTCCTTCGGCCCGACGAACTCCCGGTCCTCCGCCCGGAAGTCGTCGAGCATCGCCATCAGAGCCTCCATGCCCGCCTCCGGTGTCTTCTCCTCAACGGGAGCCGGGGGCTGCCCGAACGACCAGGTCTCGGTCGGCGGGGCGATCTCCTGCTCGGCGTCGATGTCGGGCACGTACCCGTCGTCGTCGGGGTCGTCGCCGACCATGGCGTCGATCTCACGGTCGACCTGCTTTTCCAGCAACGCTTTCTCGGCCTGCTCGTTGTCGTCCTTGCTCATGAGGACGTTCTCCTGCCTGTCAGTGTCGTTGCTGGCCAGGGGGGTGTCAGCGTCATATCGGGTGCGGTTGGTGTAGGCGTCACCGGCTGCGGCGGCGGTGACGGGATCGATGGGGGTGCGGGGCAGGATCGAGAGCGCCCCGGTGATCTGGTCGTCGTCGATGAGGTAGGTGCGCAGCGGGGTGGCGTACCGGTCTTCGTCGACGCCGGGGGCGACGAGGTAGGCGTAGCCGGGCTTGCGGTTCTCCCACGCTTCGGGGCGGGCGCCGGCGTCGCGGACGTCGTCGGGGAGGGCCATGTCGGCGGTGGTGGAGCCCTTGACGCCGAAGCAGAGAACGCCGCCGAGCTGTTCGCGGACGTCGGTGGGCATGCTGGTCGCGGAGGGGCGCTGGAGGCTGATGATGACGCTGATCCCCGCCGAGCGGGCCTCCATGACGAGGCCTTCCATTTCGGTGCCGTTGCGGAAGAACTTCGCGGCCTCCTCGATCCACACGATGAGGTACGGCATGCCGAGCTGGTCGTGGGCCTGCGGGGTCCAGTTCTTGAAGCCGTGGCGGCCGAGCTCGTTGGCGCGAGCGGTGATGACCTGCGACAGGGCGTCGATCATCTCGTTCCCGCCCGCCTCGGTCATCTCTACCCAGTCCAGGTGCGGGAGGAAGGGGGCGAAGGTCTGCTGCCCCTTGGACGGATCGACCGCCCACACGATGGCGTCGCGGCGTGTCAGGGCTTCGGTGATGGCGACGGACTGGCCGGCGGACTTCCCGGAGCCGTTCATGCCCGCGGTGAGGAAGTGGGTGGCGTTCCGTCCTGGGCCGGCGGGGAACCACAGCCTCGCCTCCTCGCCGTCCTCGTAGATGCCAGGGACGACGGGCTCAGTGATACTGCCGCCCGGGTTGGACGGCCCAGGCCAGGGGGTGGGCTGCTTGAGTTCGTCCTTGGGGACGACGACGAGGGTGGCGCGGGCGGCGTCGTCGGGGTCGGGGATGACACGGATGCTGGTCGGGGACACTCCGAGTTCCCCGGCGATGTGCTTGATGCGGTTGCCCAGGTCGTCGGACGTGACCTGGCCGGCGGCGAGTTGGAGGGGTGCGGTGACCTTGTTGGGTTCGATCTTCGGTTTGCCGCGGAGGGCGACCTTGGCGTCACCGATGGCCTTGACGAGGACCCCGGTCTCGGCGTTGCCGCCGTCCTTCTGGGTGTCGACGTTGACGCGGAGGGCCTGGCGGATGTTCCAGCTGCCTGCGGCGACGGCACCGCCGATGACGAGGGTGGAGGTCAGGGCCGGGTCGAACGGGCCGACCGCGGTGCCGACGACGAGGTAGGAAGTGCCGAGTCCGGTGGACAGGGTGGCGTGGATACGCCGGCCGGGCCGGGTCCCTTCGCCTGCCCACCACGTTGCGGCGGTCAGGACACCCGCCGCGACGGTGAGGCCGATCGCGGCGGGCACGGAGTCGCCCCAGTAGTGGTGGGAGGCGAAGGTGGCGGGGACCCCGGCGGCGACTGTCAGCCAGGGCCTCATGCGGGGGTGTTTCAGGGCCTTCCACAGGTCGGCCTTCTGGCTGTCAGCCACGGGTGTTCTCCTGATCAGGTGGGTTGGGGGTTAGCGCCAGCCGAACTTGCTGGGCTGCTGCTGGGTGCGGCCCTTGCCGACTTTCCGCAGGTTCGACTCGAATTCGCGCTCGAACGTGGCGTACACGGCGGCGAAGTACTTCTGCTTCGCCTTCTCTGCCGCCGCGGCCTTCTTCAGCCACCGGGACACGCGGCGGGCCCGCATTCGGGATCCGCCGAGCGAACCGGTGGCGTCGGGGATGGTGCGCAGGACGGTCTGGAGGTGGTCGGCGTCCATGGCGAGTTCGGTGGCGCCGTCGCGGGACTTCTTCCGGTGGTGCTCGCAGAACGCGCGGATGTCCTCGTTGGACATGAAGTCGGAGCCGGGCACCTTGCCACCGGTGCCGCCTCCTCCGGGTCCTGTACCGCCGCCGGCGTTGCCGTTCACGACGGTCTTGTTCACGGACAGGCCGAGCGACGGGTTGAACCCTCCGCCGGTGCGGTTCTTCGAGTTGTTGACGCCTCCGGGATGGTGGCCGTTGGCGGGAGCGGTGCGCGGTCGGGGCGGGGTCGTCACTTGGTCTCCTCAGTGGTGATTCGGGCGGTCACGGAACGGCGTGCGGTGTCGGCTGCCGACACGGCGGCGGCACGGTGGTAGGGGGTCGTGTCGCCGGGCTGCCGGATGGGCGGGATCCCCCCGTTGGAGCGGCGACCGTCGGGGGCGCCGGGTTCCTTCTTCTGCCTGGGGGGCATTTGGGATTCGACCTGCGACGCAGCGTCGCCAACCGGGCGCTCCGAGGCGTCCTTCATGCGGGCCGCGGCGAGCCTGCTCTGCGCCTCGATCTCGGGCCGGATCCCGATGAGCTTGGTGCCCGTCACGCGGTGCCAGGCATCAGCCCAAATCTGCTCGGTCACCACCTGCGCTCCGCGGGCGGAACGGAAGGCTTCGGCGACGTCCCAGACGTCCTTGTGCTGGTCCCTCCGGCCGGCGTCCTTGCGCTGCTGTTCGGCGTCGAGTCGGGCCTGCTGCTCAGCCTTGTCGGCGGCGGCCTTCCCTTCGGCTGCATCCTTCTCGGCCTTCGCCTGCGCCTTGGCTGCATCCTCGGCTTCCCGGGCCTGGTTGGCGGCTCGCTGCTCCCGCCATGACGGCACCCCGTCGGCCTTCTGCGCGATGCCGTGCTCGTAGGCCATGAGGACAATCGGGCCGCCGACGGAGGCAATGGCGCCGATGATTCCGGCGTTCAGCCCGATGGTGGGGTCGTCGAGTCCGTGCCACAGGTTGATGCCGGCGGCAATCAGCGCACCGATCATGATGCCGACCCGGTAGGGAACAACATCGCGGCGGTGGGCAACCGCCCACGCTGCGCCGAACGCGAGGACGAGTGCGAGGCCTTCGAGGAGTGCGGGCGCGGCAACAAGGAAGGGGCGCTCCTTGTCCCAGAACGCAAGGAACTGAATAGGGGCGGCGATGATCAGGCCGACCGCGTAAATGCTGCGGGCGCCCCACTTCCAGATGGTTTCGGTCCGCTCCTGCTCCGCTTCCCGCGCCGCGGCCCGGTCGGCTTCCGCTTCGGACTGCTGGCGGGTCTTCAGCTCGGCGGCCTCAGCAGCGGCCTTCTGTGCGTCAAGTTCGGCGAGCCGCTTGGCGTGGGCCGCCTTGTCGGCTTCCAGCTTCATCGCGGCCCGCTCGTTGGCCAGGCGCTGCTTCTCGGCCTCGGCTTCGGCCTTGATGCGCACTGCCTCTGCCTCAGCGTCTGCCGCCTTACGGCGCGCTTCGGCCTCGGCGAAGGCACGGGCTCGGATCGCTTCGGCTTCGGCCTCGGCGATCAGATCCGGCTTCGGCTCACTGGCCACAGCGGGGTCGGGGGCGACGGGCTGCTCTATGGCTTTGGTGATGGCCTGCCACTCCCCGAGGACGGGCAGGGTGCGGGGGTGGCCGTTCACCTGGGGCGGGCTGGTCGTCACGACGGCTCGATGTCCTTCCTGGCGTAGTTGAAGTAGTGCTTCAGGCGGGCTGTTCGAGGGTGAAGCTGACGACCTCGACCCCGCCATTGGGCAGCAGGAGCTCGTCGGTGACCTGGCGGACGAAGTGGTCACGGACGAGGTCGCGCGGCGCAGCCGCGGCGAGGTCGAACTGCCCGAAAACACTGCGGGTGCGGGTGGTCTCGTAACCGGCGGCGTTACGAAACTCGGGCGGGGTGTGTTCCGGGATGTAGGTGCTCGGAAACTTGACGGTGAGGCTGTAGTCGTAGCGGCCGGGCTCGACGATGCGGTTGATGTTCATGTCGGTGTCCTTTCAGGTCAGACGGTGGTTGCGGTGCGTCGGGCGCGGTGGAATTCGTCGACGAACGCGTCGGTGATCCCGGCCCCGACGAACCCACTGACCGGCGGCCGGCCCAAACGCTGGGCGGCCCACAGTTCGAGGAAGATCAGCCGGGTGGCCGCGTAGTTGATCAGCGGCCGGGCGCAGCGGACGGTCAGAACCACCGCGCCCAACACGGCCATCACCAGCAGGGCCAGGAGACGGAGAGTCCACACCCGCACCCAGGCGGCAGTGCGCCGGAACCGTCCGGGCTTCGCAGTAATCAGGTACGGGTGCACAGCAGACTCCAGTCAGGCGGCAAGGGCCAGTGCGGCGAGGAAGATGGCGGTGATGTGCGCGGTCTGGTCGACGTGGGCGGCACCACCGTGCTGCGCCCACCCGGCCTGCCGGGCGAACGCCATCCACCGGGCAACAAGCCACCGGCGGTCGACGAACGCATGCGAACCGGCAACCCAGAGCAGGGCCACAGCAGCGGGCACCAACCCCACGTGCAAGTCGAGGACCGCCCACCCGACCAGCAGGGCCAGCCCGGAGAGCACCAGGTGTGTCCCGGCGTGGGACAAGTTCGCCCGCCACCCCGCCGCCCCGCAGCCCGCCTTGTGACCGGCCTGGTGATCCGTCTGAAACGGGTAGTCGGCGAGCAAATGGGCGACGTACAGCAGAACGAACAGGGTGGCGAACATGGCAGCTTCCTCTACTTGCCCTTGATGGACTGGCCAGACTGGAGGTAGCCCCGGGCACGCCGCATCTCGTCGCGGGTGAGGGACTCGGATACGACCTTCTTCGTGCCGGACTCGGTGCCGGTGACGATCGCGGCGGCGACGGCGGCCTGGGCGCACTGCTTGTCGGTCTTGCGGGCCATGGGGCTCTCCTTGGGTGTTGGGTCCGGGTGGTTCCCGGGCCACTCCGCCGCCACCAACACGGAGTTGGGGGCGACAGGGCGACCCGGGGTCAGGCTGGGCCGGTGGCAGAGTCGAGCCGTTCGAGGAGCGCCGCACCCTCGGCAGCCATCTCCCGGTACTCCTCGACCAGGTCGGGGATGCGGGTGAGGTAGGTGGCGGCACGGTTCACGAGGACGGTGCGCTCGGCGTCGCCGGTGGTATCGAGGGCGTCAGCCAGGTAGGTGACGGCGACGTCCAACTCCTCGGCGCCCTCGATGTCCGCCCACGTCGGGCCGAGACGTTCGACGACGGTGGCGAGCTGGGCGTTGAAGTCGGCCAGGGTGGTGGCCGGCTGCTCCTCGGCGACGAAAGCGATGTCGACGGCGTAGCGGGCGATCAGGCTGTCGACGGTGTGGGTCGTCGCGACGGCCATGAGCAAGTCCTTTCGGGTCAGGTGTTGTCGGCGGTGAACGCCGCACCGACCTCAATCAGGAGCATTTCGGCGGCCATCAGATGCCCGACCAGGCGGCCGGAGTCGGAGAGATCGATCGGCCGGATGTTCTCCACGTAGGCCCGCACGGCTTCGATGACCACCGTCTGCTCGGCGTCACGAAGAACCGGATCCGCCGGGCCCGTCGCCGCGGGCATCACGCCGCGGCCGGCGTCGACAGGCCGCGGATCTCGTCCATCAGCCGCGGCGCACCCGGGGAGGTCTGGTCCAGGTCGATCGCGGCGAGCATCACCGCCGACATGGCGTCCCGGTCACCGACCGACCACGCCGCACGGAACTCCGACAGCAGCGACACCGCCAACCGGTCGGCGGCCAGCTGCTCGGCCTGAGCAACCGTGAGCTGCGACCGGCGGCGAGCCGCGAGCGACGACACCGTCGCCGTGTCGGCGTCGGACAGGGTGGCCAGGTCGGTCGTGGACATCAGGTACGGAGACATGGGGGTGCCTATCTGTGAGGTGAATGGGATCAAACAGAGGTGGGGGTGGAGAGCCGCTCCTGCCCGGGACGGGGGTTGGACACCGGGCAGGAGCGACGGCTTGGGAGTGTTACTTGCCGGCGTTGTTGCGGCTGCGCTCGTTCGCCTCGGCGACCTTCCGGCGCAGCGCCTCGTACTCGGCGGCGGTCACGACCGCCACCCACCATCGGGCTGCTCGGTGTGCGCAGCGGCCGTCTCGAACGCCGCCCTGGCGGACTCCTGGTACAGGTGCAGGGAGCCGGCCGACGGGTGACCGGGGGTGGTGGTGATCTCCTGGGCGCGGGCGGCAAGCCCCTCGGCCCGGTGCTGCTCGTCGAACGCGAACGCCGGAGCCAGCACGATCACCACCCCCGCTGCGCGATGAACCGGCGGCGAGCAGCCGGGTCGGCGGGCGGGGTCGGGGACTCCTGGGAAACCTGCGCCGGGCGGCGGTGCGACGCCTTCACGTGCGCCAGCTCGTCCGCCGCAGACATCGGGGCGGCCGGCGGGGAGATCGGCGGGGTCATGGTTGTGCTCCTTCCTTCGGATGGCGCATGGCAATGGAGTGTTAGCCGCCGATTCGTTCAGCTCCCGGCGATGCGATACTGACGGTAGACCGGTGGTCCACCGGTGTCAACTGGTTGACCGAGGTCGTGGTTCACGCCTATGGTCAATTCCCAACGCATGGAAAGGAGAGGAAGGAGCGATGCTTGGTTATGCGGAAATCGCCACTCACTTCAGGCGGCAGATCGCCGACGGTGAGCTGAGTCCCGGGGAAGCGATGCCGTCCTACGCGAAGGCGGCCGAGGAGTTCGAGGTCAACCGGACGACCGTCATTCGCGCTTACGACATCCTCAAGTCCGAGGGCTTGATCGTGAGCCGGCCTGGAAAGGGAACGACCGTCGCGCATCAGTCCGACGTCGCCGTCACGGGCGTTGCCAGACTGAACCGGCTCGCCCGCACCGGGAAGCCCTACGCACCCGGCGAATCATCGACAGATCACTGGGCTGGGCTAAGGTCGCTCGCCGATCCACTGATCGCCAACCTGTTGGGCGTCGAACCGCACGACGAAGTCGTCATCCGGCGGCGAGTACACCGGCGAGACGGTAAGCCCTCAACCGTCGCGCTCTCGGTGATTCACGTGCGCGCCCTTGGCGACGTGCCGGAAATCCTGAGCAACGCCCCTCTGGAACGTTGGTGGCAGGAGCTCTACAAGGAGCGCACCGGCCGAGAGGTCACGAAGTCACCCGAACGGCGAACCGCACGCCTCATCTCGAACAACGAGCTCAAGGCGCTGGGCGTCGAGCTGCCCCCCGAGGCAGCAACAGCCGCCCTCGTTGTCGTCAACGTCTTCCACGACGAAGACGGCCCGCTCGAAGTCTGGGAAGACCTGTACCCCCCGGGCTCCTGGCAGGTAGACGAGGAGTAACACAACAGGGCCGGACGGTCGCCACCGTCCGGCCCGAAGATCAAGGCGGGTCGCCACCCGCTGATCGGTGAGAGTCCTCAACGAAGGAGACCTCGTGAGCAGCGTACCGCCCATGAGTGAATCACCCGAGCACACCGCGCTCTACCGCCTCTACGACGCCGACGACGTGCTGCTGTACGTCGGCATCAGCAACGACCCTGACTTCCGCTGGAAGGCCCACCTGTACTCCCGGGAGTTATGGCCGAAGCAGGTCACACGCCACGTGATCGAGTGGTGGAGCACCAGGGAAGAGGCTGTACAGGCCGAGGAAGCTGCCATCAAGGCAGAGCGCCCCCGACACAACGGGAAGCACAACTACGACGACGCCCCGTTCGACCCAGCCAGCTGGCCGACCGTGTCAGCGCTCCACAAGGTCACATCAATCGCGGAGCTCATTCGGGGCGAGATCACCAGCGGGCGGTGGGGCCGCGGCCAGCGCATCCCGTCTCTGCGCACCCTTGCCGAGGCAGTCGGGGCAAGCATGCGTATCGCCAGCCAAGCGTCCGTTCTGCTCCAGCAAGAAGGGCTCCTTGAGATCCGACCGGGGCACGGGGTGTTCGTCGCCCAGGCCACACACAGGTTGGCCCCGACGTCGGCACCGAAGAGCAGCACGCCTCACAGCCTTGCAAACAACGAGCGCCCCAAGCTGCCACACGACTGGTACCGCGCGCACGGGTTCCCAGGCTGATCGGCTTTTGCACTCCCGCCGCATAGTTCGTGCGGGACGCCGCGCCTTCCCGTTCGTTGGTCTAGGTGCGGACACGAAAAAGCCGGGCGCTACGAACGCCCGGCCTGTTTCACCGGCGAGTCATCAGCTCGCCAGTCAGAGATCCATCCCGATCAGAGGAGTACCTCGATGGCCATCGTACAGCCCTCCCCTGCCCTCGTCTCCCCGGTGTTGTCGGCTCCGGTTCCGCCGCAGCCGCCGGCCCCGACACCCCCCGCCCCGGCCCCGGATCCCCGCCGTTGGTCGTTCACCGACCGTCACACGGGTCGCCGGCTGGAGGTCACCTGCATGCGCGGCTGCGACGTCGACCACTCACTGGATGCGGCGTCCCCGTCGGATCCGGATGACATCTGGTGCCAGATCGACTCGACGGACGTGTGCCTGCCGATCAACTCGAACGGCACCCCGGAGAACATGCGGGTGTTGTCGGCGACGTTGAACATGCTGCCGTTCGCCGAGACGATCGCCCTGCGCGCCCCGCATGTGTCGGTGGAGGTGGTGCAGGACGAGTGGATTGAGGGCTTGGACCCGGACGGTCTGGCGACGGTGATCGGGACGTTGCGGGAGCGGCTGGAGCACCTGGAGAAGATGCATGGCCGCCTGGAGGTTGCGCGGGCGGAGTGGCGAGCCGGCCGCTGACGTAGCGGTTTCTCACGGCCGGGCAGCTGGTTGCTGCCCGGCCGTTTCCAGATCGGCGGGCGGGGCCGCGGTGCGGTCTGCCCATGCATGGCGGCGGGGTGTAGGTGAAGGTCATACGGTCGATGCCTCCGGAGGGCTGGGTGCCGGTGGGGAATGCGACGGCGCAGCAGCGGCGGTTGTCGTGGCGGGCGAAGGGGCTGCTGTTGGATCTGCTGAGTTTCCCGGACGGGTACAGCGTGACGTTCGACGGGTTGATGCAGCAGGCGAAGCGGGCCGGCGACCCGGATGTTGAGGGTCGGGATGCGATGCGGCGGGCGATGCAGGAGCTGGAACGGAAGGGCTATCTGGCTCACCGTCGGGTTCGTGTGGAGAATCCGGCGCCTGGTGCGCAGCGGTGGCGGACGGAGACGGCGGTATGCGATCTGCCGGTGTTCGCTGCGGATCCTGGAGGTACGGGTTTTCAGGAGGTCCAGGGTTCAGTACCTCCAGACTTCAGCAGTCCCGAAGACCCGGAGGTCTTTAACAACACGAGTTCTTACAAGAAGAACCAGCAGCAAGAAGAAGCGGAACAATCCTCCTCCGCACTCGCTTGCGCTCGCGCGGGCCAGCCAGCGAGCCGGCTTGTTGCGTTGTACGAGGCGGCGAACCAGCTGGACGACGGGCGGCTGCGCAGGTTGCTGTTGCAGTTCGAGCGGAAACGGCCACGGATCTACCGGGAGCAGCGGCAGAAGACCCTGTCGCAGCTTGGGAGCGAGGCGCCGGAGGATCTGCACTCGGTGCGCGCCGTGGACCTTCTGAGCTACCAGTACGCGTTGCAGCACTACGCCCGGGAGGGGAAGCCGTTGCCGGACTGGCTGACCCGGTTCCCGCGCTAACCGCTGACCGCACACCTTGAAGCCCTCGCCTGGTTCACCGGCGGGGGCTTCTGCGTGCCAGCGGTGTCACCCGGCGATGCGGTTCCGGGAGGGATGGACAGTTGGTTCACGGGGAGCCGCGCGCGAACCATCTATTCGAACGTGCGATCGGTACGTCACGGGTTGTCCAGACCTTCACCCTGCCTCTTACCGCTGTCAGCGGCAGTCGCTACGGTGGGCTGTCTGGGGGATGTGCCGTCCTGCCCGTAGACCCGCCGAGTCGCACCCGGAGAGGACTCATCTACGGTGAGGAACAGGCACCAGAGGAGACACCATGACAGCGAACGTTCAGGACGTGGCCGCGTACATACTGCGCAAGGACTCGCCGATGTCCGCGATGAAGCTGCAGAAGCTCTGCTACTTCGCCTATGGGTACCACCTGGCGTGGGAGGACCGGCAGCTGTTCCCGGAGCGGTTCGAGGCGTGGGCGAACGGGCCGGTGGTGTACGAGCTGTACGCCGAGCACCGTGGCCAGTACCGGCTGGACAACGGCGACATCCAGGGTGACCCGTCCAAGCTCGACGTCGGAGAGCGTGAGTCGATCGACGCCGTACTGGAGAGCTTCAAGGCGTTCTCGGCTCACGAGCTGTCCGCGATGACTCACCGGCCGGGGCCGTGGCTGGATGCCCGCCGGCGGGCTGGCCTGGAGGACGACTTGCAGCGAAGCAACGAGGAACTGCGGGATGAGGAGATCGCCGACTTCTTCGGCGCGCTGGCGGGCCGCGAAGACTGATGGGCAAAGGGGGGAAGGGGAAGAAGGTCAGCGTCCCGCCTGGCTCTATCGCGGACGAGAAGCGCACCGGGGACCCGAATTCGCTGCTGCCGAGCAGTCGCACGTCGGAGGAGCGGGTGTGCTGGCGGTTCAGCCACCTCGACTTGGACGGGCCGTGGGGGCTTGTGTCGTTGGATCATGAGCGGTTGATGGTGCTGCTCACGGATATGGCGAAGTTCGAGAGCCAGACGATGCATGAGCTGTTCCACCAGGGCGAGTGGCCGGGGAAGCGCCACGACGTCCACACGCTGCCGAACAGGGACGCTCTGGCCCGCCTCGATGCCTTGGGCTTGTCCGATATGACGCAGATCTGGAAGCTGCGCGTCGGGGGCGCCGGTCGGCTCTGGGGCTTTCTGGTGGGGAACGTCTTCCATGTCGTGTGGTGGGATCCGCGGCACGAGATCTGGCCCAGCAAGCGCTGAACGTAGCGGAGCGGCCCCTACCCGTATGGGTGGGGGCCGCGGCGTGTACGGGGTCAGCTGTGGTGGCACGGGCACTGGCAGCCGGCCCCGCAGAACTTGCACTCGGCTGGCTTCTTCGCCCCCGCCTTCCCGGTGTTCCCTTGGCAGTACCCGTGCTCCCCGTGCAGGCAGCCGGTGGACAGGTAGTGGTGGACGCCGTGCCAGTGGGCGTACCGGGCGAGGGCGGTCGCGAGACGGCCGGCGAGGTGGGCGATCATGTCGTCGCCTGAGGGTCGCTGTCGATGGCCGCGAGCACCGCGTCGGCGATCTCCTGGCGGACGGTGAGCGGCAGGTGCCGGTCGTGCTTGGCGAGGACGGGCTGAACGGCGTTGAACGCCAGGGCGCGACGGCGGCGGGCGGCTGCCCGGACGGCGACCTTCAGGCCTTCCCGAACCTCTTCGGGTGTCGGCCCGTGCCGCTCCCCGAACGGCTTCGGCCACGCTGCCGGGTCGGTCATGAACGTGTGCGCCCAGTCCTGTCGGTAGTCGCAGGAGGGGTCGGGGCAGTACCAGCCGGAGTGGGACGGGACCAGGGCCGGCGCTTGGGTATGCCGGTCAGCGCCGCAGGTGAAGGGATGCATCCCGCTGGAGGTCTGGAACGCTTCGAGGGCGGCAATTTGTTCGCTGCCCCACGGGGCGGTGATCGTGTCGGTCATCGGTTCCTCTTCCGTGCTGTTCGCCGCGCCGCCCGGTTGGCGCGCGATTGTGGTTGGTCGTCGGGGACTACGTATTCGCCGCCGGGTTGGAGGACGGTTTCCCACCCGGTCCCGGGGCGGCCGGCGTGCTCACCCCGGGGTGTCGTGGACGGGCCGGTCATGGGCGTTGCTGCTTGACGTTGCCCGCCGGGTCGAGGTGCCCGTCGGCGGTCGCGAGAAGCCGCATCGCCTGCCCGAAGACGGCGGCTGGGGATTGGCCGCGGTACAGGCGCAGCAGACGGGACGTGTCCGGGTCGAGGCGAACGGTGAGCGGGCGGTTCATGCGGGCTCCTTCGGTCAGAGGTAGTCGCCGACGGGGACGGTCTCCACGTCCCGTTCGGCGACTGGTTCGGTTTCGCAGGGGCACGCCCCCGCCTCGTCGTCGTAGAGGCAGGGGCGGCCGTAAGCGCACGGCGGTGGCCCGTTCACGGGGTGGTTCCGGCGGGTGCGCACACGCAGGCGCAGTGGAGGCTGACCGTCTCGAACGGGCAGGGGTCGCAGGGCCCTGGGTCGGGTCTTCCGCACCCGCACCGCTTCACGACGGCCGGGGGGTTGAGTGCGGCGCGGATGAGGTGGGCGCAGCACGAGCCGACCGGGCCGGCGTTCACGGCCTGGCGGACACGGGCGATCACGTCCCGGTCCCGGGACCACTGCGCCATCAAGTTCTGAAGGTCAGGCATTGGCGCAATGGTGGTGGCAGGATGATTGTGATCTTCGGGGTGTTGTGGCGAGGGAGTCACAGTGCCCCTTCTGCATAGAGGAGTTGGTGTGGGCGGCACGGCTGAGATCGCGGTTTGGTTGAAGCGGATCACCCGCGAAGAGGAGCGGGTGGAGCGGGGCGGCATGGTCTCTTCGGCCACTCGGGAGGAGTGGGCTTGGCAGCTCCGCGTCACCCGAGAGGTTCTTGTCGGGCTTCTTCTTGAGGATCTGAGTGGGGGCCGGATGTAGAGCTGGGTCAGCCAGTCCGCATGGCTCGGGAGTCGGTGCACTGCCCGGCGGTTAGGCGGGCGACGTCCCGCTGGAGTCCGGTGTTGGCCTCGTTGAGTTCGCCGACGACTTCCTCGTAGCGGGCCATCTCGGCCTCCAGCTCTCGGGCGCGGGTTTCGGCGCGGTTGGCCCGGACGGTGGCCACCTCGGCTCGGTCGCGCATGCGGGAGGTGGCGGCCTCGTAGAACTCGACGTCGCCGTGCAACTTTCCGACGAGCGTGCGGAGGCGCGCCGCCTCGTCGGGGAGGAGGACGTTGCGGTCGGCCCGGTCGAGGAGGTGGTCGAGCTCGGTGGGCTGGGTGGTCACCGGGCCCCCTCGGTGGTGGGCCAGGTCAGGCGGCGTCGGAACGCGGCGGCCAGTCCGACGACCGCAACGTGGTCACCGTCGTGCCCCGTCTTGAGGTCGCAGAGCTGTCCGGCGTGGAGTTCGTCGCCGGGGAATTCGGCGGTGCATAGGTCTTCGTCGCTGAGCACGGGGTGGTCCTTCCGGGGTGGGGGTGGCCGCCTGTGGTGGGGCGGCCACACAGCAGACAGGCAGTCAGCGGCAGTGCGAGCAGGGGCTGGCGCCGCACAGGGAGTGGTCGCGGCGGACACCCCGGTCGACGGCGGGCGGGACGCTGCGGGCGACGGCGGTTGCGGTGGCCAGGCAGTCGTCACCGCAGAACGGCTCACGGTCCGGCTCGTCGCTCCACACGGTCGGCGGGTCACCCCAGATGGGCACGGCGCAGAGCGCGCAGTTCAGAGGCGGGCGTCGGGTCATGTGGGTCTCCGTGGTGTGGGCCGGGATCACCCGGCAGCAGGGGCGGGGCGGTTGGCGAGGGCGAGGAGGACGGCGGCGTGGCAGTGGTCGGGCTGGCCGGGCTCGGGGAGCGGGCACCAGCACATGAGGTCCCGGCCTGCCAGCTCGCGGCGCGCTCGGTCGGCAAGAGCCGGGTCGAGCGCGAGGTGGGCGCGGAAGGCGTCGGCGGCGAACCGTCGGCCTTCGGCGGCGGTGGGGAAGGTGCCGATGCCGCCGCCGTTGTCGTGTTCGGCGTGCCAGCCGCCGGTGTCCGGGCGGTAGACGATCCGGGTGGGGTTCCCGTACCTGCTGCCGCGTCCGACGTAGACGGCACCTTCGGGGGCGCGCCAGCCCTTGGTGCGGCGGCGCTGGATGCGCTGGGGCGTGGTCACCGGGTCTCCTCGGGCGCGGCAGGGACAGCGGGGGCGCGCCCCGTCGTGGCGGGGTGGTCGAGCCCAACCTCCGTGTGGGTGATGTGCGGGTTGTCGACGACAGCGAGAAGTGCGGCTGCCGCAGATGCCCACCCGGGGCTGAGATCTCCCTCGTCGACTCCGAGGCGCCAACTCCCGGCGAGTTCACTGATCCGGACCCGCAAGGCCTGCTCGGGGTGGTGTGCCCCGGCGGCAGCCTCACCGGCCAGACGGCGGAGAATGGCCTCACCTGCCGCCAGGCCGCGCACCCTAAGCGGGTTCCACCGATCGATCCCGGGGGCGGTGCGCCGCTGGTATTCGGCGGCCAGTGCGTCGGCAGCCTCGGCCAGCACGGCGGCCCGGTCGGCAGGCGCGTCCAGCACCGCGAGGACCGCGTCGGCGTGCTCCCCGTACTCGTCGGGCTCCATCAACTCGTCGGGCAGCCAGGTGAACCCGGACGCCTCGCAGATCGCCTGACGAATGCGGTCCCGGGTGGCGCCCCGGTCGGCAGGCGCGGGCGGGGCGGCGGCTGCGATCTCGCTGTCCGCGACGGCCATCGCGGCGGTCACGGCAGCGTCGACGTTCAGCGCGTTGGGGGCGAGCGCCTCCTCGTACCGGGCGCGACGGTCGACGGACGGCTCGGCGGCGGTGGCCAGGAGGCTGTGCCACCCCTTCGCGTCGCCGCATGAGGCGCACAGGCCGGGGGCGCGGGGCGTGTCCGGCACGAACCGGCCGCACGACTCGTCGTCCTCGCCCGTGCTGGTGCCGAGGAGCTGCCGGGCCACCGCCAAGGCGCTCGGCTCGACGACGGCCCACTGCCAGTCCGGGTGGGTGGAAGCGTCCAGCCGGTGCGCGGTCGCCTCCAGCCAGTTGCCCAGCTCGGTGTGCAGGGTGTCGCCGAGTTCGCGGGCGCGGTCGGCGGCGGCGCGCAGCTGGTCGGCGGGGCGGTCAGGGGACTCCGGCGTCGGCGCGTGCTCGGCCGCCAGGTGCTCGCGGACAATCCGCGCCCGGCTGTCCGCGTACTTGTCCGGCACCCCGTGGCAGGCCCAGTGGCAGCCCGGCTCGGTGCAGCGGATCGGGGTGATCGGGCCGAGGATGCTCTCGGCGGGGCGGTCAGGGGTAGTGGGCATCAGGCGGCGCTCCTCGGCTGGTAGCGGGGGCACTGGACGTGGTGCTGACCGTTCGTGCCGTGGCAGGTGTCGCAGGTGGTGGGCATCAGGGGCTCCAGGTGATCGGTACGGTGGGTGGGCCGGCTGCCCCCGGTTGCGACGGGGGCAGCCGGTACTGCTGTCATGCGGCGGTGAGGCGAAGCTGGGCGGGTGACGCCGAGGTCACCCAGCCGGACATGTACGTCCCGGCCAACCCGCACGTCCTGAGGAGTTCGGCGTCTCGGAGCCCGTAGGCGATCAGCGCCGAAGGTGCGCCGCCGTTCCACTCAGCGCGAGAGCCGTCCTGGTAGTGAAAGTTGACCCGCCCGTGCAGGAAGAAAACGGCCGTGGCCTGCTCCCAGACTGTCTCGATGAACCAGCTTGTCTCGGTCCGGGCGAAGATCAGAGCGGTACCCGTGCCGTGCTCGGCGAGGCGGCGCAGCCATCGCACCGCCTGTCGCGAGTACGGGGGGTTGCACCAGACCCGTCCCTCCCAGGGCAGCGACAGGCCGTCCTGGGGCAGCGCGTAGTGGCGGGTGGCGGTGGGCCACGGTCGGGGATCGGGTGCGGCGCACGGGTCGAGGTCGAACTCGCCGAGCGCGGAGAGGATGGCTGGGGGTGTCAGCCATACGTCGGACTGCATGCGGGACGACTGGCGTCCACCCATCGTGGTCATCAGAGGCTCCAGAGGGTCGGTTGCATAGGCCGGAGTTCCAGGGCGGTTTGGCCGGGGACCTGATCGGACGGAGCGGCTGTGTGGGCTCCTGCGGGGCGATCTGCGGGCCGGTCGACCCCAGGGGCTTCAGGGGCCTGTTCGTCCGCGAGAGACCCCGCCACGCCCCGCAACGAGGCCGCTGGACCCTCGCGCCCGCGCTCCGCCCGATGACCGGTCCCCCCTCACCGCGGGCATCACGCCGCCTCCCCGTAGGCCCGCAGGTCCCGGTTCGTCGACCACGTCGCACCGCAGGCGGGGCAGTGGTACAGGTGGCTGACCTGGTCGCCGCGCTCGTGCTCGGCAACCGGCTGGACGTGCTGCTGCGGGCAGTTGGGGCAGTTGTCCGTCACGGTGTTCCTCCGTTCTGGCATTCGGTGCAGGGCTTGGGTGTGGGCCCGGTGGGGGCGGTGCCGCAGGGCCAGGCGCCGGGGCGGCGCACGTGATAGCAGGGCTCCTCGGGTTCGGCTTGGCGCTGCTTCGGTGCGGTGGGGGTGATGCCGGCGGCGAGGAGTAACAAAGCTTTGAGGTCGCCTTGTTCGCGGGCGGCGACGATGTCGTCGACGGTCGGCTCCCACATCAGGTCTGGGCCATGTCTACAAATCGGGCATAATGCCCCTGAAACGCGGTGGTGATCGTTGCCGTGGGGCCCCCGCGGTGCTTCCCGACGATGAGGTCGGCTTCGCCGGCCCGCGGGGATTCCTTCTCGTAGGCGTCTTCGCGGTGGAGGAGGATCACAATGTCGGCGTCCTGCTCGATCGCCCCCGACTCCCGCAGGTCCGACACCATCGGCTTCTTCTCGTTGCGCTGCTCCGGCCCGCGGTTGAGCTGGGCCAGGACGACGACCGTGATCTGGAACTCCTTCGCGAGGAGCTTCAGCTGCCGGGACATCTCGGAAACGGCGACCTGCCGGGACTCGGCCCGGGGTGCCTGCATCAGCTGGAGGTAGTCGACGACGACGAGCCGGAGCCCTTCGGTGCGCACCAGGTTGCGGACCCGGCCGCGGAGGGTGGCCATGGACAGGTTCGCTTCGTCGCTGATGTGGAGCGGGGCGGCTTTGATGGCCGGGGCGCGGGTGGCCATGCGGCGGGTGCCGTCGGCGTCTTCGCCTACGACGCCTTGCTTGATGTGGTGGAGGGCGACGCGGGCTTCGGCGGAGACGATGCTGTTGCCGAGCTCGGCCTCACCCATTTCGAGGGACTCGAACAGGGTCGGGATGTTGTGGGTGATGGCCGCGACCCTCGCGAGACCGAGCCCGAACGTGGTTTTGCCCATGGCGGGGCGGGCGCCGACAACAACCATCTGGCCGGGGGCCCATCCGCCGCAGAGGAGCCCGTCGAGGTCGATGAACCCGGTGGGGATCTTGTCGTCGTTGGTGGGCGGTGTGGTGGCCCGTTCGAAGACGCCGGCGAGGAGGTCGCCGACGAGGGTCGTTTCGGTGCCGGTGGTGGCGCGGATAACGCCGTCGAGTTCGGCCTGTGCGGCGGCAACGTCTTGGTCGGGGTCGAAGGCCGGGGAGTTGCCGCGGAGGATGGAGGCGTGGCCGTGGGCGACCATGCGGGCGGCGATGGCTTGGCGGGTGATGCGGTCGGCGTAGTAGCCCTCGGTGCCGGGGTGGGCGTGGTTGTACAGGTCGCGCAGCTGGTCTTCGGTGAAGGGGACGCTGAGGATGCGGCCGTCGGCGCGCCACGCTTGGAGCTGTCGGGCGACGGGGATGTAGCGGATTTCGCCGGCCTGGAAGGTGGTGGCGAGCTCTTCGACGGCGAACCACACCCACCGGTAGCGGTCGTCGACGATGTCGGCGGGGTCGAAGCCGGTGGCGGCAAGTTCGTCGACGGTGGCGGGGCGGGCCATGGCGGTGGCGACGAGGATCTTCTCGGCTTCGAAGTCGGCGGGGGTGCCGGGCAGGGCGGCCGGGTCGTCGACGGGGGCGTCCCACATGCTGGTGGTCATGAGCTGGTTCCGATCTGTTCGTTGAGCCAGATGCGATGAGCGGCAGGGTCGTAGGGGCCCGCCGCGAGCCATTCGGTGGTGGCCGCGGCCGCGGCTTCTGTGCGCCAGCCGCGGCGGTTGGGGCGCTGACTGCGTTCGCCGTCCTGCCAGCTGTCTCCGCAGTGGCAGCAGGTGACGGCGGTGCCGTACCAGGCCTCGTCGTGCCAGAGCATGCGGCGGAGGGTCTTGCAGGTGGGGCAGTGAAGGATGCGGCGTATCGGGTAGCGCTGCGCATGGCAGACGAGGACGTTCATGCGGCTTCACCGCCCTGCCGCCGGTCGGCGCCGTCGAGGTGGACAACCCCGCGCCGGAAAATCTCGGCGGCCCGGGAAGTGACCCGCTCCCCCACGATGTGGCTGATCTGGCTCGGCTTCACATCGCTGGTGATCAGGATTGGGCGCCGGTTGATGTACCGCTCGTCGAAAATTTCGTAGAGCCGTTCCTGGGTCCACCCGGTCGGGGAGACCCGGGCGGCAGCCACGTCGTCGATGTACAGCAGGTCTGCGGTCTGGAGCTGCTTCATGAGCCGCTTGGGGCTGCCCCCGTTGTCGTCGGGCCGCAGGGCGTCGAACAGGGCGGTGGACCGCCACGTCTGGACGACGGGGGTGCCGCGGTAGTTGCTGGCGAACCGCTGACCGACCCAGCGGCGGGTGGCCTGCCAGGCGTTGTGGGTCTTCCCGACGCCCAACGGCCCCCAGAGGAACAGGCTGGTCGGTGCCCCGTCGGCCTGGTCGGCCCACTGGGCGACCTGGTCGTTGAGGTAGATGCGGCGGCGGTACAGGAGCGGGATCTGGTCGTCGAACGCGGCGAGGGCCTGGGTGCGGCGCTCGTTGAGCCAGGAGTCCATGGGGGTCTCGTCACCCGAACTTGCTGTCATTGGCGATCTCTTCCTCGGTGGAGTTGCGGGAGGCGGTCTGCGGGCCGGACTGGCCGCGGTCGCGTTCGTTGGCGGCCTGCCGGCGGAGGGTGGGGAACTTCTCGCGGAGCTTGGCCGGGCTGAGAATGTGGGCGTTCCAGAAGCCGCTGGCGTGGGCCCAGTTGATGGCGGCGATGGCCTGGTCCGGGGTGACGCCGTCGATGTCGATGAGGCGCCGCATGTCGGTGCGCCACTTGGCGCTGATGCGGGGGCGCTTGTCGCCGCCGTTCTCGATGACGGTGGCGAGGTGCTTGCAGACGCGTTCGACGTCGTGCCGGGGCGGGTCGTCGGAGGACTCCGCAGGAGTTCGAGAAGTCTTTTCTTTTACCTCTGTCTCTGTCTCTGTCTCTGGTTCGTTTTTGCTTCGCGCTTGCTTCGCTTTTGCTGAAGCACTTGCTTCGCAGTTTGCTTCGGCTTCGGAGGAGGCGCGGCGGGACTCTCCGGACCGCTTGCCACCGCGCTGACCTGCGGCTGCACGCTTGGCGCGGAGGTCTGCGACCTCGGCAGAGGACCGCTGGTGCTCCAGGTAGTCGTGGATGACGTAGGCGTCGGGGCCTGCTTGGGGGCAGCTGGGGCAGTCGTGTTCGCCTTCGTGCCACAAGCCAACGCGAACGAGTGCCGAAGCACTTGCTTCGGGTTTGCTTGAGTCGGTGAGGCGGGGCACGAGTCGCCGAGGAAGGACACCGTCGGTGAGCTGCCGGGACGCGTAGGCGAGCCCGCAGATGTACAGCCAGCCGGCCTCACCGCCCGCCTCGATGATCTTCGGGTGGTCCGGCAGACCGTCGTGCACCCGGACATAGGTGCGCTTGTCCTTCTCGGCCATGGGAACTTCCTTCAAGCGGTGTGGATAGGTACGGGCGGCGGCGGTGTGGGGCCTGCGGCCGGGTCAGGTGGGGGCGGGGTCCGGGCGGGCGGTCACGCGGCGGCTCGCAGGTCGGCGGCCACAGGCATCGGGATGCCGGTGGCGGCGGACAGGACGTGCGCGGCGAGCAACGGCGGTACGGCGTTCCCAACTTGCAGGAACTGGCGGGTGCGGGCCCCGTGCCAGGGGTGGTCGGCGGGGAACGACTGGAGGGTCGCGGCCTCGGCGAGGGAGAGCGGGCGCCGGAGGTCGCCGTCGGCGGTCCAGTACCAGCGGTGGGCTTCTCCAGTGATGGACGGGGCGGGTTGCGCCCCGGTGCGGTTCTCGCGGGCTCCGTGGGCGGCGATCCAGGCCGGGGAGTCGCGGCGGGAGTGCAGCACCCAGGAGGGGGCCTTCTCGGTGAGCGCCCAGGAGGGGGCGTCCGCTGGGAAGGCGTTGCCGCCGGGGGTCTTGCGGTTGCCGCGGGTGATGACGTCGATGCCGGTTTCGAGGTGCAGGGCTTCGGCCATGGTGACCCAGCCGGGCAGGTTGTCGCCGAAGAGGTCTTCGCCGGCGGGGTGTTCGGTGTGGGTAGGCGCGGGCGGGGCGACGTCGCGAACCAGGGAGGCGATGAGGATGGCGCGGCGCCGGGTCTGGGGGACCCCGTAGTCGGCGGCGTTGAGCACGCCGACCCACACGCTGTAACCCCAGGCACGGAGCACCCGGGCGTACTGCTGCCACAGAGGCAGCACCCGCGGGACTTCCTCCATGACGATGGTTTCGGGGCGGAGGTCGTGGTGCCAGCGCATCGGCTCGGCGGCCAGCAGGGACCGCTTGTCCTTGCACGCGGTGAGAAGCCGGGCCCGGGTGTCACGTCCGCGGGCGAGGTCTTCGACGGCCTGGTGCACGAGCGGCTGGTCGATGAGACCTTCCCGCTTGCCGGCGTCCGACCACGCCTGGCACGGCGGCGAGTCCACCTTGATCTTCACCCGGCCCCGGAACGGGGCGGTGGGCATGGTGGCAACGTCGCACCGGACAACGGTGTGTCCGGCTGCTTTCGCGGTGGCGCAGGCGGCGGCGTCCCACTCCATGCCGACCGCGCGGGTGCGCAGGCCGAGGATGCGGCGGCCTTCGGCCAAGCCGCCGGGGCCGTGGAAGCCCTCGACGATGAGGTCGGGGTGAGCGTTCAAGGTGTCCCCCTGGTTGGAGGTGGTCATGGGGGCCGAGTGGGCGCACGGAACCAGGCCCTTGGGGTCGCCGGTTTTCTCGTCGGCGGGCCTCTCGGCGTGCTTCGACTGTAGCGCAAGGTGTGTAGGCACCGTCAGTACACTCGCGACCCGATTCCTGACCGAAATCCAGGGCGCGGGGTGTGTAGGCAAGAGAGGGTCAGCTACCCTGTCGACATGACGACGAAGGGGACGCCCGGCCGCATGGTCCGGATCGACGATGAGGTCTGGGCCGAGTACGGGCAGCTGTGCGAGGAGGAAGGCACCTCCCGCGGCGATGACCTGCGCCGTCACGCCTACTCCCGCGTCAACGCCTGGCGGAAGAAGCAGGGCCTTCCGGCCCGGAAGCGCATCACGATCAGGGTCAAGCGCAGTAAGCCGGCTCCCGACTCGGACTGACGTCACGTCTCCTCCCTCCCTCCCCCGCCGCGGCGGGTTTTTGTCGTGCTGTGTGGGCGGGCCACGTGTGGTGGCCCGCCCGTTGTCATGCGGCCTGCTGGTTCATGCGCCGGCGCTGGTTGCGCGTTGTCCCGCCCCAGATGCCGTGGTCTTCGGGTGCAGTAAGCGCGTGCTCCAGGCAGCGGCGTTTCACCGGGCAGCCGGCGCAGACCTTGATGGCGGCCACGGGTGCCCCGGACTCCGGGAAGAACAGGTCCGGGTCGGTGGTCTGGCAGATGCCTTCTTCGTGCCACGTCATGTCGAGGTCGCTCATGCGGCTGCCCTCCGGTCTTTCGCGGCCCGCTTGGCTGCGGAGGCCCCGTCCTTGCAGGTGCGGCAGCGGCAGCCTTTGCTGTAGCCAGATCGGCCGTGCTGGGCGTTGCCGATGTTGATGGGCTCGGGGTCAGGTTTGACGGAGGGTGTTGCCCACCCGTTGTTCTGCCAGGCGACGATGGTGTTGCGGTCGGCGCGGACACGGCGGCCGGCGTCGGTGAGGGTGAAGCCGCGGGCGACCAACTGCCTGGCTGTTTCGATGCGCTCGGCTGCGGTGAGGGTGACGGGTTCGCCGTTCATGGCGTGCTCGATCGCGATGAGGTCGAGGTCGCCGTCGACCGTGGCGGTGGTGGACGGGTACAGGCGGGTTGGGGTGGCGGCACCGGGCCGCGTCGCGATCACGCCGCCTGCTTCCGGTCGCGGCGCTGGCCGGCCTCCAGCTCGGTGATGATGTTGCGGACGGTGGTGAGGGCCATGTCGAGCCGTCCGGCGATCTCGTGGTCGGGGATCCGGTAGGAGTTGAGCCGTTCGATCTCGTCACGCCGGTAGGCGGCAAGTTCGAGGCGGTTCATGGGGCGCTCGACCACTGTCTGCGGGTCGAAGGCGGGGTCGTCGATGTGCCCCATGTCCTCCCACCAGGTGGGGTCGGGCCAGCCGCGGGCGGCAGCACGGTTGCGGTTCGCGGTGCTGGGTCCGGGGGTGTTCTGCCACCGGTTGTAGAGGTCGGTCATGGCGGCTGCGGTGCTGCCGTAGACGTAGGCGGTCGGCCTGTTGAGGGTGCGGCTCAGGCTGTCGGGGTCGATGTTCAGCTCGGGGGCCATGCCGCGGAGGGTGTGGCCGATTCGGTAGAGGGCCTGGCCGCGGCGCACCGTCCCGGTGGGGTCTACGAATCCGAGGCCGGGAACTTCCGGGGGTGTGGTGGGGAGGGTTGCGAGCTGGTTGGCGGTCCTCTGGTTCAGGCGCTTGCTGATGCCCTTGTGGAGGTTGAACGGGACGGTCTCGCAGCAGCCGGCGAGGTTGCCGATTTGGGCGTAGGACCAGCCGTGGTTGAGGTAGCGGGTGACGATGTTGATGTAGGGCTGGACGTTGTCGACGCGGCGGGGGCCTGTGACGTAGACGAGGGTGCGGTATTGCTTGCAGTACCGGCGGTTGGCCTCGGCGCATTCGGGGCGCCGGCAGCCGCGGATGTAGCAGCGGCGTTCGCCGTGCTGGACGGGGGTTCGGGTGGTGGTCATCGGCCCTCCTCCGGGGCGAGGTCTGTGGTGGCTGCGAGCTTGTTGTCGAGGTAGGTGATGAGGTCGATCTCGGGGAGCGCGGTGACGGCGTCGGCGTTGTCGGCGACGCGGCAGAGCCGGTGGGCGCGGGCGGTGTATTCGCGCCGGTCGGCCCGGTCTTGGAGCCATTGGTCGACCTGGGTGACCGTCCACCGGCCGGCACGCCAGGCGACAACCACCGCGGCGGTGAGCAGGGTGCCCGGCCCGTAGAACAGGGCGGCGTCGATGACCTGGTCGACCGCGGTGTGAACTGCGGCAAGGGCCTGGCCGGCGGCGAACACGGTGTCGAGGTCGGTCATGCGGCGTCGCCCCGTCGTGCTGCGGCGGTGCCCCGCCAACGTCGGACGGCGGACTTGTCGCGAGTGAGGCCGAAGCTGTCGAAGCGGATCAAGCCCTCGCGGTGGAGAGCAGCGACGAACCGGCCCCAGTCATGGTCGCGGTCCGGGGGGTCGGGGAGGTCGTTGTCCTTGGCGAATTTCCAGCAGAGGAACGGCTGCCCGGTGCGCGCTATCTCCTCGAAGACGGGCCGGACTTCGCTGACCCACGCCTCATAGTCGTCGATCTTGCGGCGGGCGATAGACGGGGCTGCGGCGGCAAGCTCGGTGCCGTCGAAGGCGGGCTGGATGTGGGTCATCGGGGCGTTCCCCTCTTCTTGCTGCGGTACCTCGCCGTGGCCGCGCGGATGCAAGTCCGGCAGGCGCGTCCGTCGTGGCGCTGATAGGTGTTTTCGGGGGTGAAGGCATGGCCGTGCTTGCAGTGCGTCTTTCGGGCGTTGAGCGCCCAGACGCTGCGACCTCTGAGGGTGTTGACGCCTCCGGTCACGGCTTCGAGGTGGGCGGGATTGACGCACCGGCGGTGGGGGCAGGTGGAGCCGCCGGGGCACGCCTGATCGCGTGAGTGGCAGACGTGATCCAGAACCCGGTCGGCGGGGATCGCTCCAACAAACGCCAGGTAGGCGGCGCGGTGAGCACTGTCCCGGCCCGGCGCCATGATGACGCCGTAGCCGTCCCGATCAAGGGCGTTGGTCCAGAGCCAGCACTCGCTGCCGGCGGCTATCTCGCTGTGCGCCTTGATGCGCTGCTGCGTGCGTTCCCGGTACGCCGAATCGGAAATGATTCGGTGGATGCTGCCGTCGAGGATGGGCTGCACGGACGCGGTCATGAGGCTTGCTCCTCGTCTGCGAGGTCGTTGAGGGCCGCGATGATGCGGGCGAACGCGTTGAGCTGGCCGATGATGGCGGCGGCATGGCCGACGCAGGACCGGCACCAAACCAGGCCGTCGGGCGGGGCTGGCGGCATCGGGTCGATGATCATCGGCGGGGAGTGGGTGACACCCCAGCCCGGCGCCCCGCACAGCCCCTGCTTCCCAGCGAAGTTGCCGTCCTCACGCATGACGTGGAGGTTGCGGACCTGTTGGGCGCGGCGGCCGGTGGCGGCGTTGTAGCCGCGGTAGAAGGCCCTCATGACGTCGCCTCCCTCTGCCTGGGGATGAGTGGCCAGGCGCCTTCGACGACGGCGGCCGGGTCCTTCTTGCGGAAGTGCTCCTGGAGCGAGGCGGCCTGCTCGGCGGCCCACCCGACCTGCGCCGCGTGGAGTTCGTCGAGGGTCATGGCGGCGAGCTGGGGGTACCGGGTGGCCTGCCGCCATGCGACCCGGCACGCGGCGACCGCGTCCGCGTCGGCGGAGTGTGCACCGTCGAGGCGGACGTCGTAGTGCTGGCACAACGCGGTGAGGGTGCGCTTCCCGGACCGGTAGCGGTCGACCTGCTTGTCGATGACGAACGGGTCGATGACGGGGCTGGCGGGCAGCGGGGCGAGGCCGAAGCGTTCGGCTTCCCGATCGAGGAGGGTGACGTCGTACCGCGCGTTCATCGCCACGATCGGGACCCCGGCGAGGATCACCTGAGTCAGCCCAGCGAGAATCTCCCCGACGGCTTCCTTCAGTGGGACACCCTCGGTGCGGGCTTTCTCGGTGCTGATGCCGTGGACCGCGGCGGCCCCGGCGGGGATCTCTTCGCCGTCGACGTTGGTCAGCCAGTTCGCGGCCACGGTGGGCTGCTGGCCGCCGAGTTGGACGATGCAAGCGGTGACGATGCGGGCGGTCAGCGGGTCGGGGCCGGTGGTCTCCAGGTCGAAGCCGGCGAGGCGGCCCAGGTGCCAGGCCATGGCGTTCCTCCTTCCGTGTGGTGTGCTGGTGGTGGGGCAGCCCCGTATGTCGGGTACGGGGCTGCCCCGAAGTGCGGGTGGGCTAGAACGGGATCTCGTTGGTGGGCCCGCCGAGGGCCATGCGCTGCATGTGGCGGCCGATGTCGTCGATCAGGTCGATGCGTTCGCGCTTCAGCTCGTGGGCAAGGCCCCGGGCCCAGGTGCGGACTTCTTCGCTCTTGCCGTCGAGGAGCGCTTCGGCGAGGTGGAGGGTGACGACGTTGGCCATGGCCTGGTCACGGGTGACGCCAGGGCCCCACGGGTCCGGGGTCTCGTTGGCACTTTCTCGCCGGACCTCGGCGGTGCTGTAGCCGTCACTGATGAGGTGCTGGTCGACGAGGTCGTCGATGTTCGCCCAGTTGTTGTCGAGTTCGTGGGCGAGATCGCGGGCAGCCCTGGCGCGGCTGTGGACGTTGCTGACGAGAGCGTGGGCAATGTGCCGGGCAACGGCGCCCCGGATCACTTCGAGCTGGGTACTGGGGTCAGTGGTCATGATCGTGGTCTCCTTGGGTGGCCGGGGTCCCGCCTGTTAGCGGCGGGCGGGACCCCGGTCTGCGGATGGGCTAGGCAGCGGTACCGGGCTGGGTGATTTCGGGCCAGCCACCCTCGGGCTCCAGCTCGGGGTCGATGGGCCCGTCCTCTTCGTCGTCGAGGTCGACGGACGGCTGGGGCGGCATCGGCGCATCGCCCGGTGCGGCGGCCAGTTCGCCGGCAACTTCGGCCTGGGCGCGGAGTTGCTCGCGCATGTACTCGGCCGAGGTCGGGACCCATTTCGCGAGGCGCCGGACTGCGGTCTTCAGCCACATGGACTCCTCGTTGGTGTTCCACGGGGAGTACTCGGAGTTCCGGCCGTCGGACTTGGCCTTGGCCTCCATGACCTGCCTGCGGTTGAGGATGACGACCTTGGAGGTGGCGCCGTCCTTCATGACGGCGTAGGCGTACACGCCGATCAGGTCGCCGCGGTCGTCGCTGAACCAGTCGGGTTCGTGGACGGGCTTGCCGTCGCGGCCGATGACGTAGCGGAAGGTGTCGTTGGTGCGGACGACCTCGACGATGACGGAGGACACAGCGCCGGCCCGGTAGATGAGCTCGACGATGCCCTGGTAGCCGACGATCCCCTTGATGACCATGCGGCCCTTGGCCTTGCGGGGGGTCAGGTAGAACTGCTCGGTGCCGGGTTCGAGGCCGAGGCGGGCGGCGGTGCGGAGTTCGCGGAGGAACGCGCCGATGTCGTTCTGGGCGGCCTGGACGAGCTTGGCGTCGCCGCGGATCGCGCCGACGGCCATGCGGACCCACTGGTCGGGGTTGACGTGGGAGGGCATGAGGGCGGCGTATTCGTCGCGGTACTGCTCGACTTGGGCGGCGGGTCCGTTGTCGCGGACAGCGACGGCCTGGGACACGTTGTCGGTCATCAGATGCTCCTGTTGCGGGCGGGCTGGAGGGAGTAGGTGCGGCCGTCTCGGACGGTGCGGGTGGCGATGCGGTCGTCGCCGACGACGGCACGCCGGCCGGTGCCGATGCGGTCGAGGACGAGCCCGGAGGCGTGCCGCTTCTCTTCTTCGGCGGCCTTGGCGGCGGCGAGGGCGTTGAAGTAGCGGCGGGCCAGGGTGTGGTCGACTTGGATGTCGACGTCTTCCATGCCGTCCGGGATTTCCTTGATCGCCTGGTAGGTGGCGGTGTGGCCGTCGATCGGCGGGGCAACCCCGGCGGCGAGGGAGTCCATGAACGCTTGGGCTGTGGTCCGCATGAGGTCGGTGTCGGCGGGGTCCGGCTCGACGATGTACTCGCGGTAGTCGGACAGGCCGATCAGAACGGCGACCCGGGCCCGGCGGGCGCCGAGGGCGTGGCAGTACCAGCGGACCTGCGCCTTGTAGTAGACGGGGATTTGGTCGGTGCCTTCGTCGCCCCACTCGTGGTCGTCGTAGGCGGTCTTCGCCTCGATGACTTCGAGGTCGCCGTCCTGGGTGAAGCCGAGCCGGTCGGGGTTCGCAATCCACCACGGAGTGTTCGTCGCGGCGTAGGTGCCGGACGGGAGGACGATGAGTTCGGGGTGCCGCAGGGTGAACTCGTCGCAGATGGTGGGCTCGTGGCGCTTGCCCCAGTACATCTGCGGGGACTCGTCGACGGGGCTGACGTTGCCCTGCTTGCGGTGCCAGAGGCTGAACCGGGACTCGTGGGGGCTGATGCCGAGGACGGCGGCGATCTCGGACCCGCCGATGCCGTCGGCGCGGGCGGCGTGCCACTCGGGGGTGCCGGGCTCAAAGTGGCCGAGCAGTCGTCCGGTCGGCGGGGCCGGCTGGGTGGTGGTCATCGCTGGTCCTGTTCGGTGAGGCAGTCTTCGCAGACGGGGCCTTCGGGCTTGCGGGCGAACGGCCCTTCGGTGCCTTGGCACTGGGCGCATTCGATGGGGCTCATGTGGTTCTCCTGGGTGGGTTGCTGCGGGCCGCCGGTGGGGGTGGCGGCCCGCAGCGGGCAGACGGAGCCGGGCTCAGACGCCTGCCGGTCGGAATGCCGCCTCGATCACGGCGTGGGTGAACGAGATCGGCTTGCCGAGCTGCCGGGCGTAGGCGATCTCGGAGCGGGTGGAGTCGCCCACGTAGTTGCCGACGACGATGACCCGGTCGGCGAGCCGGATCTTCTGCTTGTGCTGGTCGTCGAGCCGGACCTTCAGCGCTTCTGCGTCGTCCGGGTCGGCCCACAGCGGGTGGGTGACCTTCATGTTGCAGTCGGGCTTCAGCACCAGGGCGCCGATGAGCACGGACTGCTCGATGGCGATCTCGGCCATGAGGTCGGCGAAGCGCATCGAACCGCACAGCACGACGACGTTCTTGATGCCGAGGTCGGCCTTCGCCTTCGCGAGCATCTCTTCGGGGGTGAGCAGCTGGGGGTACGACATGGGTCCTCCTGGGATGATGGGGTTGGGTGCCCCCGCCGCTTGCCTCGGCGGGGGCGCTGCACGTCAGGCCGGGTTCTGCTCTGCGGCGGCCTTCTCCGCGAGCTTCTTGAGGTGCGCCTCGTAGTCGTCGGCCCACTTCTTCGGGTCGTGACCGGCTTCCTCGGCCTCGTCCCAGGCCCACTCGCCGATCTCGCCGGACTCCAGCTGCTCGGAGAGGTCAGCAACGGTCTTCTCAGCCAAGTCCGGGTCAGCCGTCTTCAGTGCCTGAAGCAGCCGGTATGCGGACCAGGCGTAGATGCCGGAGTGGACCCAGGCGTTGAAGGCGCCGCGCCCCTTCACGGTGTCCATGTCGGTGCCGAACATCTCCCCGGTGGAGCGCAGGGTCTGCCGGAGCATCTCCTCGGCCATCTTCGCGACGGCGCCAGGCTGCGGGAGCGGCGCAACGGGCTCGGCGCTCTCGCCCTTCTTCTTGGCGAGGCTCCCCATCCACTCGCCGATGACCTCGGCCCGGTCCTTGTTGGCGCCGCTGTACCGGCACGGCATCTGCAGGCCAAGGAACTCCTCGCCGATGAGGAGGAGCGGCTTCTCGGCGCCCGTCTGCCAGACCCGGAGGTGGGTGTCGGCGTGCTTCCAGCGGCTGAGCATGTCGGTGTCGACGGAGACGAGATCACCCGACGTGGAGGCGTCCTGGAGGGCGTCGCGGAAGAGGTGCTGCCACTTCGGGAACGTCGTCTCGGCGACGGGGACGGTGAGCTTGCCGTCGTCGTCGGTGATGGTCAGCCCGTCGGCCGTGACCGCGAGGTTGAGGATGGTGTCGCCCTTGTGCGTCTTCAGCCACGGGCTCAGCCAGCCGAGGGTGCTTTCGCTGATGGTGAAGGACCAGGTGTCGGTCTCCTCGCGGACCTTGGTGCGGGCCACGGCGAAGGTGTAGCGGTCGGTGGCGAGGGCGTGGATGTGGACGCCGTCGCACTCGAAGCGGATGCCGTTGATGGGCGGCAGGGTGTCGTCGGGGCTGATGTGGTTGCGGGTCTGCTTGATGAGGCGCTGGAGCTTGTGGGCGTTGATGGTCGTCATGGCGTCCTTCTCTGGGATGCTGGTGTCTGACACCCCGCAACTTGTCCTTGCGGGGTGTTGGTCTGCCGGGTGGGAGGGTGGTGTGGTCACCGCCCACCCGGCAGGTCTCAGGCGGCCGGTGCCGGGATGTGCGTCGGGTCTGCGGCCTGCGGGGAGTGGTGCAGCGACACGACCGGGCCAGCGGTGAACCGGTTGCGGAGTTCGCGGACGTCGATCGGGGCGGTCGCCTGGTCCTCGAACCGGGTGGTGTCGCGCTCGGAGGGCGGGACGGTGACAGCGTTCGCGTTGGCCTCCGCCGCGAGGAACGGGGCGAGCTGGGCGTGGAGCTGGCGGATCTCGTCGCGGGCCTGGTCGCGTTCGGCGGTCCGGTCCCGCAGGTCGGCGTCGAGGCACACCACGACCTGCTCGGCCTCCGCCCGCTTGGCTCGGACGTCGGCCAGGTCGGCTTCGAGGATCGCGATGGTGTCGGCCGCCCCGATCAGCTGACCGAACGCGCTGACCGTCTCGGCCTGCTGGTCCTTCAACTGCCGCTCCAGCTCGGCCACCTTGTCGGCGGCCCGGTGCTTCGGCTTGCTGCGGCGTATGCCGAGGTTGAGGCTCATGACTTGCCCTTCCGGGTCCAGAGGCTGGGGGCCACCGCCATTGCGCAGAACACGACGCCGATGACGGTGGCGGTGATCAGGTAGGCGCTCACCAGCACCGACCGATCTCGTGGAGTTCGCCGGTGCGGTCGCGGACGCTGGTGGTGGTCTCTTCGCCCCACACCGCCCCGGCGAGCGGGCCGATGTACTGGATGTTCCGGTCGTGGCAAAGGGACAGCCACGCCTCGCCTCTGCCGTCGATGTAAATGCGGCGCCGCTTGTCGGCCGGGTTGTCGGGGCGTTCACCCGTTGCCGCCTCACGGACTGCGATGGCCCACTCCGGGACCGGCAGCGGGTTCTCCCACTGGGTTGCCTGGGCGGCGGCCCGGTCGCAGAGTTCCAGCACCGAGTTCAGGCACCGCTGGAGGTAGGCCATTTCGTCGCGGACCGTCGGCTCCTTGCCCACGTACTTCTCCAACTGGGCTTCCAGCTCGGCGATGCGAGCCTGAGCCTTCTCCAGCGACGTCAGCTCAGACATTGCGACTCCCCCTGATGTGCTGAACGTGGGCGGGGCTACCGGGCACGAAGTCCCGGGCGGTGGCCTTCTTCGTGCGGTAGGCGGCGGCCCCTTCGATGAACCCGGCCTCGCCGTCCAAGCCGACCTTGCGGGCGTAGCCGTCGAGGTCACCGCCATCCGCCGCCGCGTTCCAGCCGGCCGAGTAGGCGAGCATGTACAGGCGGGGGTCGTCGGACTGGCGGGCGCGGGCTTCGGCGATCTGGATGGGTCCCATTACGCACCGTCCTTGCTGATGCGGATGGCGAACTCTTCGAGGGTCTCGACGTAGCCGGCGTCCACCGTGTCCTGGTAGTCGCGGTCGACGAGTCGCAGCGACCGGACGAGGGTGTTGGCGACCTCGCCGGTGATGACGGGCGGGGCGTCGCAGAGGAGGTGGGAGACGGTCACGGTCTCCGTGCGGGGCGTCATGCCGCCGCCTTCCGCTGGAAGGGGACGCCGATGAACCGGTGCCCGTCCTCGGCGGCGACCTGGTCGGCGACGTCGGCCGCTTGGTAGCGGTCCCGCTGGTGGTCGGCCAGGTCGGCGGCGACGTCGGCGAGCCGGTCGAGCTGGTCGAGGGACGCGTCGGTGACCTCGACCCGCAGGGCGGCACCGATACGGAGGAACGTGCGGTTGTCCTCGGTCTCCAGCACGATCGGGCGGTCGCCCCAGGAGAGGTTGAAGGTGTTCATCGGGTGCCTCCAGCAAGCTCGACGAGGGACGGGTGCCAGCCCTCGGGCAGGTGGTCGGTGAGCAGCTGTGTCAGCCAGCCCGGGCGGTCTGCGTCCGGCCGGTAGCTCGCCGAAGGGTTGGCGTCGGCCCAGCAGTGCGAGCTGATCTCCTGGCCCGGCTGCCCGGACTTCAGGCGGCGCGGCCCGTAGACCGCGACGTGCGCCCACCGGCGGTCCTCGTCCGGGGTGGCGATGTGGCACAACCTCAGCTCCACGCGGTGCGGAATGAGGATCCGTCGGGTGAATGGGTCGGTGAGGTCGGTGGCCCCGGACGCGGGGATCACGATGGTGATCTCGGTGCGGGTCTCGTACACCTCGTTCATCGGGTCCTCCGGGCTGCGGTGTTGAGGTTCTGCTGCTGGGTGATCCAGGCGTCGAAGCCCGGGTAGTCGGCGCTGGTGGAGCACGCTTCGGGGTGCGGGCACGGGAGTTGGGCGAACAGGGTGTCGGCCGGGTCGCACTGGTGGCGGTCCTCGGCCAGCAACCCGGCGGCGAACAGGGCCCGCTTCCGGGCGGCCAAGGCGTCCACCTCGACGATCAGGGCGTCCACCTCGACGATCAGGGCGGCGAGCGGAGTGTCCACACGCTCCATGTCGGCGGCAGTCACGACGTCACCTGCTTCACGTCGACGTGGGAAAGGCAGATGCCGCCCGCGTAGCCCTCGACGGACACGACCGGTTCGCCGTGGCCGAGGATCCAGGCCGGGGTGCGGGTGACCGTGTCGAGCTCCTCGAAGAAGCTCGCGTTCTCACCCGGCCGCGTCAGCGGGTACGCCATGACCGGCGTGCCGACCGGGTGGAGGGCGTTGAAGTCGTCGGCCTGCTTCTGGCCCTTACGCTTCGCCGCTTCGAGGCGGGACCGGGCGCTCACAGGGCACCTGCCTCACGCTGCGACGGGGACGCCAGCGCCATCAGGCCGTAGGAGCGCAGCCGGTCGTACCGGGCGATGCCGTGGACGATCCCGTGCAGCGCCCACAGGAACCACCAGTCGAAGTCCTGAAGCTGCCACTCGCCCACGTCGCTGAACGTGAACGTCAGGTCCTCGACGCGGCCGGTGTGCTTCTCCCCGGCTTCCTTGGTGTGCTCGTCCATCTTCCGGCGAGCGACCAACCAGGACTCACCTTCCAGATCCCAGTCACACTCGTTGCAGCGGGCCAGGTAGCTCTCGCCAAACCGGAAGTCGTCCAGGGCCCGCCGGGCCTCGTCCTCGTACTCGGTGGTGTAGCCGGACTCGACGTGCTCAATCCACACCTCGCCGACGCCCGGGTAGTCCTCCTCGACCGCCTCCAGCTCGCGGGCAACCTCCTCGTCGAACAGCTTCACGCTGTACGTGCGGGCGGCGTCACGGTTGCTGGCCAGCTTCTCCGACCAGTAGACCGGGTTGATGTCCACCGAGCCGTCGCGGTTCAGGCCCGAGCGGAAGAACTGGAACATGTCCGTCAGACGGCGGAAGACGAAGCTGTCGCCGTCACCGGAGAACACCAGCTGCCCGGGTGTCGTGATCAGCTCAAACCAGTAGAACGAGTGCTGCGGGTCCCGGAACACCAGGTGCCGGTACACGCCGTCGTCGTGGAGGGCCGTCAGCTTGTGCCCGGCAGCATCACGGGCGAAGCGGGCTGCCACAGCAGCCTCAGGGGATGGTTGGATGGACATCGGTCCACCTCTCTGTTCGCGGAGGATTGCGGGTGGATCACGAGGCCGTTCCCGGACTTGGTCGTTACGGGGGCGGCCTCACTCGCTGCTGCTAGGCAGCGGCGGGGAGGACGGCGGTCCGCTCGTTCTCCCGACGGATGTCCTCGGCTGTGAAGCTGATCCGCCCACCGTCGTTGTGGTGGATCACCTCCCGCCGGTAGCACTTCTCCTTCAGGACCCGGGCGCTCTTGTACGGCAGCCACCGGTTCGCGATGACCTCGTCCGGCGTGTACCGGATCAGGTCATCCAGCTCGTCCTGGGGGCGGTCCGGCGTGGTGGGGGGTGCCGCTGTGGCCTTGGCGGTCACGTCTTCTCCTTATGGGTTATGGCGTCGGTGGTGACGCGTAGCGCTGCGGCGACCTGCTGGAGCGGCGTATCGGCCGGCTCCTGGATGTGCCCCCTCTCCATGCGTGAGAGGTAGCCCCGGTCCAAGCCGGTCTTCTGCTGGAGCGCACGGAGGCTCATGTTCTGAGCTTCACGAATGGCTCGAATTGCCGTCCCGTTCGGTCTCACGCTCAGAATCTAAGCATCTTGAGCCTACGAGGGCAAGCAGTGTGCCTACACATTCGGCACGGAATCTGAGCACGGCACTGAGTCCCCTCGGCCGCCGCGAGGCGTGCGCGAGGCGCGCAATGCAACCCGAAAGGCTTGAATTCGCTACCAATCCGCAGGTCAAAGCGCAGGATCTAGGCTTTTGGGTTGCAGAAAGATGGGGCATGATGTGGCCTCATGGACCAGGACATGGCACGACTAGGCGCGGCACTCAAGGCCACCCGCCTCGCCCGCCGGCCCAAGCCCACACAAGTGGAAGCCGCCGACGCCATCGACGTCAGCCGCGCCAACCTCCAGGCCATCGAACGCGGAACCGCCTCCACCAAGGTCACCCCCGCCATCCGCGCATACGCGCGCTACCTCGGCTGGACTACCGAATCGGTCGACCGAGTCCTGATCGGCGGAGAGCCGGAGCTCGCGCAGGCAACGGAAACCAAAGAGCCCGACCCGGAGCAGCGAATCTCCACGGAAGCAGCCAGGCTTCCCCTGCGAGTGGTCGACGCCATCGAATCCGAAGGCGCACTCGTCGATACTGCGCTCATCCCCCTGGGAGACGACGCCACCATGGTCCTGGTCGTCAAGGGGCGGCCAGGAGCGACGGCCGACGAGATCCGGGCCTCGGCCACGACGGAGGAAATCCTGGCCGCCCTGGAGGCCTACAGGCGCTCCCGCCCCCACCTGCGCGAACTGAGAACCGATCAGGAACAGTCGCCCGCTGCGAACGACGCGTAGCACAGGGCTATCTCAGTCACACCAAACACTCCACAAGTGACCCGAATGTGTGCTTCGATGACTGAACGCTGATCAGGGGGCCACCTAGTAGCGAACGGGGTGGCCCATGTGTGTGCACGTACTCAAAGTGTCGGGTATGCCATTCAGCGGGCTGGTGTGGGTCGACCACCAGCCGCTTCACACCCTCGTCTACGCGGATCAATCCCTCGCAGAGGACGGGCGCCTCTCCCCTGAGGGGCGGACCCTGGTCAACGAGGCGCTCCAGGAAGTCAACGCGGAGTCACTGGAGGTGGCGCAAAAGTGCTCCCGCCCCCTGCTCTGGAGCGTCGCCAGCTGACGGTGACACAGAGACGAAAGGGCGCTCATGGCATACGCCGAGAAGGTCTACAAGGTGCGCAACGGGGTCAAGACGAAGCAGTTCACCTGGAGGGTGAAGTACAAGGCCCCGCCGGGGCACGTCCCCGCCGAGCTGTCCCGGTCGGGGTTCCCGACGAAGAAGACCGCCGAAAGCTGGGGCAACGAGCAGGAGCGGCTGATCCGCGAGGGCTCGTGGATCGACCCGGACAAGCGCAGCGTCACATTCGGCACGTTCGCGATGTCGTTCATGACCTCGCGGCGGAAGCGCGGCAGGACGGTGGGCACCCGGTGGGAGAAGCTGGACAGCCACATCCTGCCGAGGTGGCAGGACACTGCGCTGGGCGCGATCACCTGGTATGAGGTTGACGCGTGGCAGCAGAGCCTGACGATCGCGGATGTGTCGCGTGGGCACTGCGTCAGCCTGATGTCGTCGATCCTGACGGCTGCGGTTGATGCCAAGTACATCACCGTGAACCCGCTGTTCGGCAGACGACGCACCCGCGACACCACTGAGGACGCCGCCACGCCGAAGGCTCCGAAGGTATCGAGGGACCCGCGGCCCGAGGATGTCCTGCTGCTGGCGGAGCGGCTCGGGCCGGCGCGCGGTATTCACGTGCTGGTGACCGCGTTCACCGGGCTGCGGTGGGGCGAGGGTCTTGGGCTGCACCGGGACCGGGCACTGCTGGAGCGGCGGCAGCCGTGGGGCGACGGCGAGTTCGTGTGCCCGATCCTGCGGGTGGTGGAGGAGTATGCGGAGTATCAGAAGCGCGATCCTGACGGCACGAAGCGCGGCTACCTCCTTCGGCTGGAGCCGACAAAGAACGACGGCAGCACGCGCGATGTCGACGTGCCGTCGTTCCTCGCCCGCCTGCTCGGCCACCACCTCGACGACTGGGCGTGGGAGCGTCCGTTCGCCACGTCAACCGGGAAGCCGTGGCGCCGGGGCAACTGGTCGCGCGACTTCCGTCCGGCGTGCGACGGCCGCGACGAGCGGGCGAAGCGGCAGGGCGTTTCGTACCGGGAGGCATGGGGGCCGATCCTGCCCGGCCTGGATATGCGGGCGTTGCGTGCGCTGCACGACACGCTTCAGGCGCAGATCGGGGTGAAGGAGCCGTTGGCGTTCGAGGCGGCCGGGCACCGGCGGCCGGGGATCAAGCGGCACTACCAGAAGCCCACGCCGGACATGCGGCAGGAGCGCCTGGACGGGCTGGAAGAAGTATTCTGGAAGGCGATGGCGAACGTCGGTGTCCGGACCTTGTGGGGGCGGGTCGACCTCCGGAAGTACCCGTAGGGTCCACCTCCTATATTCCCCCTAAACGATCACCAGGAGGGGGATTCTACTGGCCCGGATCAGGCATGACTCCTCTCTCAATAACCGCTCTCCTAAAGCGGGTGTCGCAGGTTCGAATCCTGCCGGGGGCACACTCTCCACCAGCGCGAGAAGCGCTAGGGGCCAGGTCGGGGCACCATGCCCAACCTGGCCCTTCTGCGACAGAAGTGTCTCCGACCCCTCAGGCACGGGCCTCCCCAGGCACCTCCGCGACGACCTCCTCGATCACATGCGCCGCGATCCGCGCCATCACCGGGTTCGTCTCCCGGTAGTGCGCGAGCTCCAGCAGGGCGATGGACAGCGCCCAGCCCCGCCCCCGCGTCCAGGTGGCGTCGTCGGCCGCGATCGCCGTACGGAACGTCTCCCTGGCCCCGGCCGTCAGCAGGTACCAGGCCGCGATCAGGTCGACGGCGGGGTCGGCCAGGCCGGTGCAGCCGAAGTCGATGACCGCGGTGAGGCGGCCGTCCTCGACCAGAACGTTGCCCGGCTGGAGGTCCCCGTGGACCCAGACCGGGCGGGCCGCGAAGGGCGGGGCGGACAGGGACTCCTTCCAGGACGCGGCGACGGCCTCCGCGTCCACCACCCCGCCCAGGGCCGCCAGCGCCTCGCGGGTCGCCGGGTCGCGGGAGGCCAGCGGTTCGCTGCGGTACGCGGGCGGGGCGTCCGCCGGGTCGATCCGGCGCAGCGCCAGCACGAACTCCGCCAGGTCCGCCGCCAGTAGGTCGGAGGACGAAGAGCCGTCGCCGGGGCCCGGGTTCCTGCCGTCCAGCCAGGTGCAGACCGACCAGGGGCGGGGGAACGCCTTGTCCGGGGCCCCCTGGGCGAGCGGGAGCGGTACGGAGAAGGGCAGGTGCGGAGCCAGCTTCAGCAGCCAGCGGTGCTCCGTCGCCACATCCGCCGCACTGCCCTCCGTACGGGGCAGCCGTACGGACTTGTCGGCGCCCAGGCGGTAGATCGCGTTCGCGGTCCCGCTCGCGTCGACCGCCTCCACCGGCAGGTCCGCCCACTGCGGGAACTGGGCGGCGATCAGGCCGCGTACGAGCGACGGTTCGATGATCATGCGTCGATCGAACCAGGCGGGCCCGTCCCGCACAACGCACGCCCCGCCCCTCACTCCGCGGCACCGGTAATTCGGTGGGGCGCGGTGCACCCCGTACGGGAGGATCAGCGGCCATGACCTGCCCGCCGCGCACCCTCGTCCTCCCACCCCGACTCACCGCCTCCGCAAGGCAGTTGCGCACCACCGCGCTGCGGCGCGGGCTGCGGATCGTGGAGGCGACGGCCTCCGCCGTATCGGAATCGAAGTCGGAACTCGAAGGCCGTGCCGTGCATCTGCACGCCGGGCCCTCCTTCGCCGACGTCGTGGCCCCCGCGCTCGGCATCGCCCTCCTGGAAGCTCCCGCCGACTGGCTCGCACGACTCCCCCGGGCGCTCACCCGACGGGACGTCCGGGCGATGCCCATCGGCGAGGCGTACCGGCTGCGGCGCCCCGCCTTCGTCAAGTCACCCAACGACAAGAGCATTTCGGCTCTCGTGTACGCGGACGGGTCCCGGCTGCCCGGACCGGATGCGGTGGACCCGGCGACCGTGGTGCTGGTGAGCGACGTGATGACGTTCGCCGTCGAGTACCGGCTCCATCTGCTCGACGGGGCCGTCCACGCGGCCGGGCAGTACGCCGAGGCCGGCCGGCTCCGGCTCGGGCCGCCGGACCGTGACGCGCTCGCCTTCGGGCGTGAGGTCCTCGCGACCGCCGGGGAGAGCCTGCCCTCCGCGATCGTCGTCGACGTCGGCCGGGACGACGAGGGCCGATGGGCCGTCATCGAGGCCAACGCGGCCTGGGCCAGCGGGTGTTACGAGGCCGATCCGGGCCGCGCCCTCGACACCGTCCTCCGCGCCGCCGGGCCCGTCGCCGAACTGTCGCCGCGCGACCGTGCCTTCGTGCGGTGAGGGACCCGTCGCCGCACGACCCGCGTACCTGCGAGCGACCTGTCGCCGCTCAGTGGCAGGTCGCCCGCATCTGGGCCGCCGCGTGGTGCGCGCCGACCCGTTCCGCGTCGCCCCAGTCCCGGCCCCGGTCGATGAGCTGCACGGCGAAGACCTCGCCCTTGACCGGGTAGCTGCGCACCGGGACCGCGCTCCCCCGGTGTTCCGTCTGGCGTACGGCGAAACCGGTGTACGCGGAGTCCGCGTCGTCCGGGTCCGAGAGCACCCGGTAGACCGTCGGGTCCCCGGCGGCGTCGCGCGGGCGGCCGCTGTCGGGGACGAAGACGGTCAGCGCGCACTCGCTGAACCCCCGGCCCAGCCGCCAGGACCAGACGGCCGTGGAGCCCCGGTCCTCCGTCGGGCTGCCCGACATCGGGACGGCGCTGAACCGGCCGTCGCACCCGCCGCCGTCGAAGCCGCCGTTCTCGACCGTGTACCAGCCCGCGTCCCCGCTCTCGAAACGGCCGTGCTCCGCGTACGTACCCGCCGAGCAGCCGGGGCCCGCCCACTGGGAGAAGCCGTCGCCGTCCGCCGGGGGCTTCGACGGCTCCGGGGTGTCAGGGGCGTCCGTACCCGCGTCCGTACCCTCGTCCGCGCTCGGCACCGGTCCCGGGCCCGGGGCGATCCTCGTGGGGGCCCCGCCGCCGACCCGGTCGGGCAGCGCGCCCGCCCGGCCCGCCGCGTCCGTCCGGCTGCCGCCACCGCCGACCAGCAGCGAGGCGACGGTCACCAGGCCTCCGGCGGCCACCACGACGCCCGCCGCGAGCAGGGCCTTGCGTCGGCGGGGCAGCGTGGAGAGCCGGCCCGTCAGCGTCTCGCGCACGACCCAGGAACCGTCCACGCCGGCCGCGCGGGACGACCCCGCCCCGCAGCCGGGGCAGACCATTCCGGGCAGCGGGCCTCGCCGCCCACCGCCGCAGTGTTGGCACCTCATGGCAGGACACCTTGCCAGGGCGCCGCCCGCAGAGGGAGATCCCGCACCCGATGGCCCGTACACGGGACGGGCACAAACGGAACGGACGAGGGCCCGTCAGCTCAGCTCTTCCGGGCAGGGCGTGCCCGGCTGGAGCTGGTACGGGGCCGCCAGCCGGTACACACCCGGTCGCGGCGCGAGCAGTTCGGTCCACTCGTCGCCGTACGGGCCCTCCTCGACCTTGTTCAGGCAGCCGTGGGTGTTGAGGTAGGTCTTCGGGGCGGTGTCGTCCACCTGCGACCGCTCCTTCGACTCCTCGGTCTCCTGCGGGCGCTCCACGCTCTTGCCGTCCTCGTCGACGAGCGCGAGCCACCGCGTGTACGGGATCCGGATCAGCACCCGGCCCGCCGATTTCACGGTGATCGTCAGCTCGTCCGCGCCCGCCCGCTCCACCGTCGCGGGCGGGTCGGCCAGCGGCACCGGGTCCAGAACCCGGAAGAGCTTCCAGTTCGCGTCGCCCCAGATCTGGCGCAGGTACGGCTGCCCCTGCTCGACCAGCTCCGCCTCCTGGACCGCCCCGTTGTCCGGCCGGTCCTTGGGCAGCACCACGTAGTGCACGGCCCAGCGGTCCAGCCACTCCCGGTAGTTCACCGGGTCCAGCGTGTCGTCGTAGAAGAGCGGGTTGCGCTTCATGTCCGCCTGGCGGTTCCAGCCGCGCGCCAGGTTCACGTACGGGGCGAGCGCCGATGACTCGCGGTGACTGCTCGCGGGCACCACCTCGACCCGGCCGCGCTCCGCCTCCACCTGCTGGAGCTGGTTGACCAGCGGGGCCAGTTCGCGGTTCCAGGACGCGGCGGGCGCGGTCCGGACGATGTCGTCGACGCCCTTGAAGCCGATCCAGAAGTTGAGGCCCACGAAGGCCAGGACCAGCGCGTACCAGCGGCGGCTGCGCGGTGCGGTGTACGGCAGGGCGGCCAGCAGCGCCACCCCGGCGAACAGCATCGCCATCCGCGTGATGTTCGACCCGATCTGCGAGTCGATGACGTACGTGAGCAGCGTGCCGAGCCCGTAGACGGCCGCGGCGGTGCGGACCGTGCTCCAGTCGCGCGGTACGAGGACGAAGACCAGCACCGCGAAGATGAACGGCAGCGACAGCGTCCCGAGCGACATCGGCTGCGTACCCGAGAAGGGGAAGAGCCAGGAGGACAGACCGACCACCGCTACCGGGGCGAGCCCGATGGCGTACGCGCCGGGGCGGCGTTTGTGCAGGAACAGCGCCGCCGCGACGACGCCCAGGAAGAGTCCGGCGACCGGGCTGGACGCGGTCGCGAGCGCGGCGAGCGGGGCGGCGACGGCGGCCTTGGCCCACCGCTTGTAGCGCCACCGGTAGGGCCAGCAGAAGACCGCGGCCACCGCGCCGACGGCGAACATCATGCCGAGCCCGAACGTCACCCGGCCCGACAGCGCGTTGCACAGGAACGCGAAGACCCCGGCGAGCGAGCAGGCCAGCGGATTGCGGACGGCCGGTACCCGGACCAGGATCAGCGCGGTCAGCGCGGAGGAGATCGTACCGACGATCATCATCGTCGTACGGACGCCGAGCAGCGACATCAGGTAGGGCGAGACCACGCTGTACGAGACGGGGTGCATGCCCCCGTACCAGGCCAGGTTGTACGCGGTGCCGGGGTGCCGGCCCACGAACTCGGCCCAGGCGTCCTGCGCGGCGATGTCCCCGCCGGTGTTGGCGAAGAAGAAGAACCAGAGGAGATGGAGGACGGCGGCGGCGGCCGTCGCGATGGTGACCGGGTGGCGCAGCAGCCGACGGGCGGTCGCCTTGGGCGGCGGCTCGGCGGAGGCGGGTCCGGTGGAATCCGGGCCGGTGGAATCCGGGCCGGTGGAGGGCTCGGATGATTCCGCGGTGGCTGGTCCGGTGGAGGGCTCTGCGGACTCCGTGGTGGCTGGTCCGGTGGAGGATTCGGCCGGGGCGTCGGGGCTGTCCGGGGCGTCCGGGACGCGGGGGGACGGCACGCGGACGTGCAGGGCGTCGTCCTCGGCACCCGTGGTCCCGTCCGCCTCGCGGCCGGGTTTCGGCTCCGCGGTGGTCACTACGGCTCTCCCCGTCTCCGCCGGCCCCGTACCTCCTCATGGACGCGTCCCGGCGTCCTTGAGTTGTCCGGGGACGCTAACACGTACCTCCGACACGTTTCTCTGTCATAAAACGGGGAGGGGCGGGCGACGCCGCCCACCCCTCCCACCTGGTGTCTCAGCCGATCCTGGTCAGCTTGTCGCCGAAGGCCGGCTCGGCCAGGTCGGCCTGCAGCACCACCGGCGCCGTGACCTTTCCGGTGCCGGTGCCCACGGTCACCATGCCGACCTCGCTCCCGGCCTTCGCGGCACGGTCGATGCCCTTGCCGTTGTCCGTGACCTTGAGCTCGACCTCCAGGCCGGACCAGCCGACCGCCTTGAGGTTCTTGGTGGCGACCACCGGGGTCCGCCCGCCGAATCCGTTGTCCACGTACCCGACGACATCGCCCTTCTTCACCACCGTCGCCGAGGTGGCGGCCTCCTGCGCGTCCTTGATCAGCTTCAGGCTGTTCTGGAGCGACAGCTCCAGGCTGTCGTAAACCCGGCCGGTACCCGCCTGCTGGCCCATGACCGCTCCGTAGATCCACAGCACCTTGCCGTCGACCTTGGTGTTCGCGGACCAGAGCAGGTTGCCGCCCGCCGGGGTCGAGGAGCCGGTCTTGATGCCGCTCACGCCCGGCTGCAGCAGAAGGTTGTTGTTGTTGTAGATCTTGCCGTCGATGCCCTCGATCTCGACCTCGGGCATGTCCACGATCTTCCGGAAGACCTCGTTGCGCATGACCGCCTGCGCCAGCTTCAGCTGGTCGGTGGCGGTGGAGACGGTGGTCTTCTCCAGGCCGCTCGGGTCCGTGTACGTCGACCCGGTCATGCCGAGGTCCTTGGCCGCCTCGTTCATCTTCTCGATGAACGCCTCCTCGGAACCCGCGTCCCAGCGGGCGAGCAGCCGCGCCGCGTTGTTCCCCGAGGGGATCATCAGCAGCTGGAGCATCTGCCGCTGGGTGAGCTTCTGCCCCTTGGACAGCGGGGCCGTCGACTCGTCGGGACGCTTGGACTCGTCCTCCGCCTTCTGGTCGACGGTGATCGTCTCGCCCTCCTCGTCACCCTTGAGGGGGTGGCCCTCAAGGATCACGTAGGCGGTCATGACCTTCGCGACACTGGCGATCGGGGCCGGCTTCTGCGCGCCCTCGGAGCCGAGCGAACCGACGCCGTCCACCATCACGGCCGACTGCCCCTGGCCCGGCCAGGACAGCTTCGTCGCGCCGCCCTCGAAGGTGTAGGTCGGCTTCGCCGTGAGCTCCAGCGAGGGCTCCGGCAGCGGGCGCATCACCTGCACGATCGCAAAGACGATCAGCAGGAGGAGCACCAGCGGCGTCCAGATCTTGACCCGTCGCACGGCGGTCCGGACCGGGGTTTCCGGGGGCGGCGGGGTGTTCGTCAGCTCGGCGAGCAGGTCGAGCGGCGGCCTCGGCGGCAGCGGCTGCTGCCGGGTCCGCTCGGCCGCCGCCCAGGAGGGGGCGGCGGGCGCCGGAGCGGCCGGAGAGACGGTCTCCGGGGTGCGCGCGGACGTCTCGGACCCGGCGTCGGACCCGGCGTCGGGTTCCGCCTCGGGCTCGGGCTTACGGGGCGCGGGGGCGGACCGTACGTCGTCGGAGCGCAGCGGCACGAACGTGCTCGTGCGCTCGACGTCGCTCTCGGGCTTGCTCCCGGCCTCGTCGGACCTGCTCTTGTTCTTGTCCTCGGGCTCGCTCTCGCGGGGCGGGAGCTTCAGCGCGGTCGTCGCCTGGTCGACGTGCTCGGCCGGCTTGACCGCCTTGAAGATGGCGGTGGGCTGATCGATTCCTCGCAGGTCGGAGGCGTCGTCGGCATCATCGGCGGCCGGCTCGGGGGCGGTGTCGGTGTCGGCGGTGTCGGCATCCGGTCCGGGCTTCGCCTTGTCGTCCGGCTCGCCCTTCGACTCCGATTCCGGCTTCTCGTCGGCCTCGGGCTCGGGCTCGGCCTCGGGCTCGGCCTTGGACTCAGCCTTGGGCTTCGCCTCCGCCGTCGCCGAGGACGCGTCCTTGCTGTCGACCTCGGGCTCCGCATCGGAGTCCGCGTCGCTCTCGGTGTCCGCCGCCGGCTTGTCCTCTGCCGCGGCATCGACCCAGGCGGCCACCGCGGCCCGCAGTCGGCCGTCCCCGGCCTCGGCCTCGGCTTCGTCCGCCGGCTCATCCGCCGACCCGTCCGCCGAACCCTTAGCCGACTCCTCCGCAGGCGTCTCCGCGTCAGGCGTCTCCGCGTCAGGCGTCTCCGCGTCGGGCACCTGCGCGTCAGGCGTCTCCGCGTCCGTGTCCGGGCTCGTACGGCCCTCAGCGGCTCCCGCGCCCTCCGGAGGCGTGGTGGCCCCCTCAGGGGCCGTGGAGGCCGCCACAGCCGCGCTCTCCGGCTCGGACTCGGTCTCCTCCGCCCCGGAAGAGCTCTCCGACCCGGCTTCCGGCTCGGCTTCCGGCCCACGCACCGCAGAGGGAGCTTCCGCCTCGGGCTCGCGCCGGGCGGCGTCCTCCGGAAGCCGGGGACGGAACACCGCGGTCGCCGTGTCGGACGTGGGCCGCGTGTCAGCACCCGCGCCCAGGCCCGAGTCCGCACCCGTGCCCGAATCCGCACCCTTGTCCGCTGCGTCCGCGTTCGTGTCGGCGTCGGGGTCACGGAACACGGCGAAGCGCGGGTCGCGTTCCTCCGCAGCCGTCCCCGACGACTTCCGCTGCTCCGTTTTGTCGGGGGACTCGCCCGCCACCGATGCCTCCTCATGCGCTGCGGGGCCACCCCGCGCTGTCCGAACCATCTACCAGTGTCCTGTGTGAACCCCTGGCCGAGCTGCTAGACGAGAACGACATAGCTACTGGTTCCCGTACAAAGCAGTCAGGCGCTCTCGACAGATGAATGTGAGAGGGGTCACCCTGTCAGACATCCACGCGGGGAGGCATGGATGGGCAGGAGCCGCAGAACAATCCCGGAGGAGCTTCTGTTGCTCGCTCTGGACCCGACCACGGGTACCACAGCGCAGCCGCAGTCGCTCGACCTCGGCCTGGCCGGGGCACAGCTAGTGGAGCTGGCTCTGGCAGGACGGATAGCCCCTGACGGGGATCGTATCGCCGTGGTGATGCCACGGCCGACAGGAGATCCGACTCTGGACTCCGCACTGGAACTGCTGCGCCGTCGTGGCAGTCCGGTCCGGGCGGTCCACTGGATCGGCGGGCCCCGCCTGGGGCTGCGCCAGATCTATCTCGCTCATCTGGAGCGGTGCGGCATGGTTCATGCCGTGGCGGGCCAGATGTGCGGAGTGCTGCCGACGACTCGCTACCAGGCGACGGAGACAGCGATCAGCCGGGACATCAGGAACCGGCTGGACAGCGCGATCCGCACCGGCGTACCGCCGGACCCGCGGACCGCGGCGCTCGCCGCACTGGCCCACGCGGTCGGACTCGGCAAGCATCTTTACCCCGGGAACGAGGGGCGCTCATCGCGCTCCCGGCTCCGGGATCTGATCAGGCACGACCCGATGGGCGGTCTCGTGGCGCACGCCGTGATGGACGTCCAGAACGGAGTGGCAGTCCAGCCACGCCGTACGCAGCAGGCAGCGGGCGTTCCGTTGCAGCCGCAAGCACAGGCCCGTCGAGGCAGCATGGCGCACACCGCCGCGAGCTGACCGCACGGACCTGGGAACAGCACAGAACAACACACCGCCGTACCGTCGTCGGTCATCACAGGACCCGGTCCGGGAGCCGCACCACGCACGGGGCAGCCGGTAGTCACCATCACCGGCTGCCCCGTGCGCTTGCGCGCCCTCCCGCGCACCGGTGCGCACGCCCCCTGCGGCCTGCGTGTGGCCGTTTCCCAGCGCGGCCGGGGCAAGGGGTGGCAATCTGCTGAGCAGTAGATACGCACAGCTACATAGCCGGAGGTGCCGTTTCCGTGCCGTCCAACGTCAATCCCACTGTCAGGCGACGCAGGTTGGGCCAGGAATTGCGCCGCCTGCGCGAACTCAAAGGCATGACGGCCGAGGAAGTGGCGGAGCGGCTGCTGGTCTCGCAGTCGAAGATCAGCCGCCTGGAGAACGGCCGCCGCTCCATCAGCCAGCGCGATGTGCGCGATCTCTGCGGGGTGTACGAGGTCGAGGACCACCGCATCGTCGACTCGCTCATGCAGATGGCGAAGGACTCCCGCCAGCAGGGCTGGTGGCACGCCTTCGGCGACATCCCGTACAGCGTCTACATCGGCCTGGAGACCGACGCGGAGTCGCTGCGGGTGTACGAGCCCCAGATGATCCCGGGCCTGCTCCAGACCCGGGCGTACGCCGCGGCCCTGATCAGCGGCGCGCTTCCCGAGGCGCCGCCGTCGGACATCGAGAAGCGCGTGAACGTACGGTCGCGCCGGCAGGACCGGGTCAACGCCCCGGAGAATCCGCTGCGGCTGTGGGCCGTGATCGACGAGTCGGCGCTGCGCCGGGTGGTCGGTGACAAGCAGGTGATGATCGACCAGCTGGAACACCTCGTCGAGCAGTCGCATCTGCCGCACGTCACCGTGCAGGTGCTGCCGTTCGAGATGGGCGCGCACCCGGGCATCAACGGCCAGTACGCGATCCTGGAGTTCCCGGACGCCGCGGACTCCAGCGTCGTCTACATCGAGGGCGTCACGAGTGATCTCTACCTGGAGAAGGCGAACGACGTGCAGCGCTACAGCGTGATGTACGAGCATCTGCGGGCGCAGGCGCTGAACGTGGAGCAGACCCGGGAGTTCATCAGCAAGATCGCCAAGTCGTACACGAGCTGACACGTCGCAGTCGTATACGAGCCAATCCGGGAGCGGTTGCGAGTGATTGGGCGGCGGGATGGTACACCGCCGCCCACTCTCCATGGAAGGCGTACCAGGGAAAGACCATCCGGTCGAGTGAACGGCCATCTCATGGACGGGGCTTGGCGAGTAGCGTCGATCACGCCAATCGGAATCAGGTTGGTGCGACTCACCCAACTCTCTGAACCGGAGTGAACATGGCAATTCTTCAGGGTGCTACGGACAAGTGGACGAAGTCGTCGTACTCCGGGGGCAACGGCGCGTGCGTCGAGGTCAAGTCCCCGGTCGCGCTGTCCATCGCCGTACGTGACTCGAAGGCCCCCGAGGGCCCCTCGCTGACCTTCGTCCCCGGCGCGTGGAACGCGTTCGTGCGCGATGTCGCCACCGGCACGGTCGACGCCTGATCACGCAGCACAGCAGCGCAACAGCAGAGCAGCACAGAACCACTGCATCACCGCAGCACTGCACCACAGCACCACAGCACCACCTGATGGAGCCCTCTCGACCGGTTCGCCGTCCTGGCCGAGGGGGCTCGGCACGATCCGACGCCGCGCTGAGGCGTCAGCGCAGCCGGTCGACGTACAGGTCCGTCCCCGGCACGGTCGGCACGAACGGGGCGACCAGCTCGACCCGCCCGAGCCCGGTCTCCGCGACCGCCGCGTCCAGACCGGTGAAGTGCCCCTCCCAGCAGGTCCGCGGGTTCTCCTGGAGGAACCACAGCAGCGTCAGCCGGCTGTCGACCCCCTCTACCTGCTTCACGTACGTCATCCGGTCGCCGGGCAGAGGCGTCGGCCGGAACACCGTGACCATGGCCGCGGGCGACCCCTTCAGCCGCTTCGGGAGATGGCGCGAACGCAGCCATTCCAGCAGTTCCGCCCGCTGTTCGGGCCCCTCGGCGTCGACGACCTGGAGGACGAGGCCCGCGTACGGGTGGTCGAGCGCGTGGAAGTCCCGGGGGCCGGCGGCTCCGTCGCGGTAGACGGTCGCCTCGTGGTCCTGGAAGGCCGTGAAGACGTGGGTCCGGTCCTGGTAGACCCGGCCGTCCCGGTTCAGCCGCTTGTTGATGGCGACGGTCCACTTCATGTGGTCGTCGTAGCGCCCCTCGGTCACCCAGTACGTCGACAGGTAGCAGCCCGCGCCGACCGGCCGGGCCACCGCCGACTTCTCCGGGTACCGCAGCTCCTGGAGGTCCTTGGTGGCCACCCAGCGCCGGCCGGCGAACATCCACGGCATCGCCGTCGCACCCGCGTAGTAGTGGTCGTCCTCGTACCAGCGGTTGTACGCGTACTCATGGCCCGGGTGCGGTTCGACCATGGTGATCAGGGCGTGCCCCGGCCGGACCCCGTACGGCCCGGTCGCCGCCAGCTCCGCATACCTCTCGGCGCCCCTCCCGCTGCTCCGCTCGCCGTACCTCTCGCTCCGTGTCCCGTCATCGCCCACCGTGTCTCCCTTCCTCTTCCATCGGCTCGCGCGTCCCCCTACTCTGACGGTCCGTCAGATGAACTTCCAGGGCCGGGAGGCACCGATGTTGCTCGCGGGGAAGACCGTCATCGTGTCGGGCGTCGGGCCGGGGCTCGGGCACCGGGTCGCGGAGACCGTGGTGCGGGACGGCGGGCGCGCGGTGCTCGGGGCGCGTACGGCGGCGAACCTGGCCAAGTCGGCGGCGGAGATCGACCCGGAGGGCCGGCACACGGCCCACCTGTCGACCGACATCACGGACGAGGCGCAGTGCGAGGCGCTGGCCGCGCTGGCGGTGGAGCGGTTCGGCGGAATCGACGCGGTGGTCCATGTGGCCGCCTGGGACAGCTACTTCGGCGGGCTCCAGGACGCGGACTTCGCCACCTGGCAGTCGGTCATCGACGTGAACCTGCTCGGTACGCTGCGGATGACCCGGGCCTGCCTGCCCGCGCTCAAGGAGCGGGGCGGCTCGGTGGTGGTGATCGGCACGCAGTCCGCGGTGGCCGCGCCCTCCCAGGTGTGGCAGGCGGCGTACGCGGCGTCCAAGGGGGCGCTCACCTCGGCGATGTACTCGCTGGCACGAGAGCTGGGGCCGGACCGGATCCGGGTCAACACGGTGCTGCCGGGCTGGATGTGGGGGCCGCCGGTGCAGGCGTACGTCCAGTTCGCCGCGCACTCCGAAGGCGTACCGGAGTCCGAGGTGCTGGCCCGGCTCACCGAGCGGATGGCGCTGCCGGAGCTGGCCACGGACGGGGATGTGGCGGAGGCCGTCGCGTTCCTGGCCTCCGACCGGGCCCGGGCGATCACCGGCCAGTCACTGCTGGTCAACGCGGGCGAGCTGATGCGCTGACGTACGCGTACGACGAGGCACCCTCCTCCTCGGCTTCTCGGCCGCACGGGACCCGCATCCCGTGCGGCCTTCGCGCGTCGCCGCGCGCTCCCTGACGTCTCCGAACTTCTCTGCACAGCCTGACGAAGTGCCCGCCCATCGTGTGGCCGCCGTCACGTTCGCGACAACGCCCCACAAGGTCAAGAACGAGTAAAATCGTTCGCCTTGCTGATTGACGTTCACATTCATGACCGCCGACAGCCTTGACCGACGCCCCTCACAAGGGGTTCAATCCCCAAGGTCCCCGCTCCCGCAAGGGGACGCCGCTGAACGGCCGTACCGACGAAGTGCGTTCCCGTTCACAAGGCGGACCCCTGGAGGGGGACATGAACAGTCTCGACTGGGCTGTGCTCATCGGCTACTTCGGCGTGATGGTCGCGATCGGACTCTGGTCGCACAAGCGCGTGGACAACGTCAGCGACTTCTTCACGGCCGGCGGCAAGATGCCGTGGTGGCTGTCGGGCATCTCGCACCACATGTCCGGCTACAGCGCGGTGATGTTCACCGGTTACGCCGGCATCGCGTACCAGTACGGGGTCACGTCCTTCGTGACCTGGTCGCTGCCGATCGCCATCGGCATCTTCATCGGCGCGAAGCTCTTCGCGCCCCGGCTGAACCGGCTGCGCTCGCGGCTCCATGTCGCCTCGCCGCTGGAGTACCTCAAGAACCGCTACAACATCCGGACCCAGCAGGCGCTCGCCTGGTCCGGACTGCTGCTGAAGATCGTGGACGTCGGCGCCAAGTGGGCGGCCATCGCCACCCTGTTGTCGGTGTTCACCGGCCTCTCCATCACCCAGGGCATCCTGATCACCGGCGTGGTCACCGGGATCTACTGCACGGTCGGCGGGCTGTGGGCGGACGCCCTCACCGAACTGGGCCAGTTCATCATCCAGTTGTTCGCCGGTCTCGCGATGCTGCTCGCGGTGATGAGCAAGCTCGACGGCTTCTCCACCCTGTGGACGGTCTGGGACAAGCTTCCCGACGGGCACGCGGACCCGACCGCGGGCCCGTACACGGTGACGTTCCTGATGGCGTTCCTGTTCATCAAGACCTTCGAGTACAACGGCGGCATGTGGAACCAGGCCCAGCGGTACATGGCGACCGACTCGGCCGCCTCCGCGACCCGTTCCGCGCGGCTCTCGGCACTGCTCTGGCTCGTCTGGCCGGTCGTGCTGTTCTTCCCGATGTGGTGCGCCCCGCTGCTGGTCGAAGCGCAGAAGCCGGACGCCTCCGACAGCTACGCCCTGATGACCGAACAGCTGCTGCCGCACGGGCTGTTGGGCCTGGTCATCGTCGGCTTCTTCTCCCACACGATGGCCATGTGCTCCTCGGACGCCAACGCCATCGCGGCCGTCTTCACCCGCGACATCGCGCCGGTCCTCTCCAAGGCGGCGCGCGGCTGGAGCGAACGGGCCGGGCTGATCGCGGCCCGCTGGACCACGGTGGCCTTCCTGGCCCTGTCGATGGCCATCGCCACGCAGATCAACTCGCCCACGTTCAAGGACATCATCACCGTCGTGATCAAGTGGGTCGCCGGACTGATGGGCCCGATCGCGATCCCGTTCATGCTGGGCCTGCTGCGCCCGTTCCGGAAGTCCGGGCCGACGGCGGCGCTGGTCAGCTGGGCCGCGGGCCTGATCGCCTTCTGGCTGGTCAACTACCCGGTCAACTGGGCCGTCGAGGGCGGCGTGCCGCTCCAGTACCAGGTGTCCGTACCGCTGGCCGTCTCGCTCGTGCTCTACATCCTGATCGGCTTCGTGAAGCCGGAGGACACCCCGGAGCGCGACGCGATCCTGACGAAGATCAACGAAGGCGACGGCGACGACGCCGGGGACGACGGCGGTGACGGTACGGCGACGGCCGCCGCGATCCCCGCCCAGGACGGAGGCCCGACCCCCGCACCTCAGCCGCGCGGATAGCCGACGGACCGCACCTCAGCCGCGCGGGTAGCGGGCCAGCCAGCCCGGGGCGACGGCCGCCGGGCTGTGCAGGGCGGGGCCCTGGGTCATCTCCATCGCGAAGTCGTCGGCCAGTTCGAGGAGGGTGGAGCGCCCCTCCAGCTCCGCGAGCCAGGCCGGCGGCAGCGCGGTCTCGCCGTGCAGCGCCCCGAGCAGCGCCCCGCAGACCGACCCGGTGGCGCGGGAGGGGCCGCTGTGGTTCACCGCGAGCCGCAGCCCGTGCCGGATGTCCTCGCTGACCAGCGCGCAGTACACGGCGACGGCGAGCACCTCCTCGGCGGCGTCGCTCGCGCCCAGCGCCTCGATCAGCGCCGGGCCCGGAATGCCCTGCCGCACCGAGCCCAGCGCCTGCCGCAGCGCCTCGGTCACCGGCTCGTGGCCGGGTCGTTCGGCGAGCAGGGCCAGCGTGTGCTGCACGGCCCCGTCCAGGCTCTCGCCGCGCGCGAGAGCGTGCACCAGTACGGCGAAGGCCCCGGCGGACAGCTGGGCGGCGGGGTGGCCGTGGGACTGGGCCGCGCACTCGACGGCCAGTTGGAGCACAAGCCCCGGCTCCCAGCCGACCAGGAGCCCGAACGGCGCGGACCGGGTGAGCGCGCCCGCGTCCCGGGCGGTGGGGTTCTTCGGCCGGTCCAGGGTGCCCATGACGGTGTCGCCGAAGCCGCCGAGGCATTCCCGGGCGGGGTCGCGGCGGGCGTAGAGCCACTCCTCGGCGGCCAGCCAGCCGTTGTCCTCGCGCCGTTCGTCGGGCCCCCAGTCGTGCTGGGTGGCCGCCCAGCGCAGATGGGCCCGGTGCACGTCGGTGGGCGGGTGCCAGGCTCCGGTGTCGCGGCGGACCTGGGCGCGGATGAGTCCGTCGACGGTGAACAGGGTGAGCTGGGTGAGGGCGGTGACGGCGCCGCGTCTGCCGTGCGCGGGAACGTAATCGGTGACGCCTTCGACCCCGTGGGCGGCGCGGATCTCCTCCAGCACGAGCCCGCTGACCCCGGCCCCGAGCGCGTCCCCGACGGCTCCGCCGAGCAGGGCCCCGCGGACCCGGCTGCGGAAGTCCTGCTGCTCGGCCCGGCCCCAGACCGCCGTGGTCCCTGTACTCACCCCGCCCCCTCCCCGTCGCCGCTCCCGGCACCACGTGCTCGCCCGCGCGGGCCGCTGCGGGCGACCGCGCAAGCACTGTAATCGAACGGGAACGGGCGGTAGAGGGCGCGACCGGGGTACGTACGGGTATGTCGACGGACGTCCCGCAGGTCGTTTTTGGGCGGTGGGGCGGCCACGGGGAGATCAGCGGCCGGGGCGGGGCGCACCTGGGCCGCCGCCGCGGCGAGCACGGCGTCGGCCAGCTCCGCCACCGTACGGCCGCCGCCGCTGTCGATCCGGTCCAGGCCGAGCGCCTCGGCCGCGTCCACCATCAGCTCCTGATAGCGGCTGGTACGCGCCAGGAACCGGTCCATGAGAAACCGCTCCCCCTCCGTCGCCTCCGCGTACCGCCCCGCCGCCCGCACCCGGTCGCGTACGACCATGTCGTCGGCGGTCAGCCACACAGCGGCCGTACGGGGCGCCGTCAGCCGGGCGACCCGCTCGGGCCACAGCGCCGAGCCCTCCAGGACCAGGCCCGGCGACCCGTCCTCCGCGCGGTCGGTGATCAGCTCCTCGATACGCGGCCAGAGCCGTTCGTAGTGGGCGAGGACGGAGGCGATGAGCTCGTCGGTGGTCAAGGTCCCGTAGTGCTCGGCGACATGGGGCGGCACCTCGCGCTCCGGGGTCCGCCAGGGCCGTCCGGGGTGCCGGGCCAGACCGTCCGTGGAGCGGTGCTCGAACCCGAGCCGCTCCGCCACCGCCTCGGCGACGGTCGACTTCCCGGTGTTCGAGGTCCCGCCGATCAGCACCACCCGCACATCACGCATACCCGCGAACCTACTGCCCCGTGCGGGCCCCCAGCCGCTCCCGCTGCGCCCGCGCCCACCCGTACCCCGGGTCCAGCTCCAGCGCCCGGTCCAGGTCCGCGCGCGCCTCCGGGATCCGGCCCAGGGCCTCCTGCGCCAGGGCCCTGCTGCCGTGCGCCCAGGCGTAGTCGGGGTCCAGGGCCAGCGCCCGGCCGTAGCAGGCGACGGCCTCCTCGTGCCGGCCCGTCGCCCGGTACACCTCGCCCCGCTCCCCCTCCGTACCCGCGAGCCCGGGGGTCAGCTCCTCGGCCCGGTCCAGGTCGGCGAGGGCGCCCACCGGGTCGCCGAGCGCGGTGCGGACCCGGGCCCGCCTCACAAGCGCCCAGGTGTACTCCGGCCACAGCGCGATCGCCCGGTCGAAGTCGTCGAGCGCCTCCTCGTGCCGGCCCAGCACATGGCGGACCAGGCCCCGGCTGCCGAGCGTCACCGCGTCGGACGGGTCCAGGGCGTGCGCCCGGTCCAGGACGGTCAGGGCCTCCTCCAACCGCCCCATCCGCCGGTACGTCTCACCCCGCTCGCGCACCGCCCAGGCCCAGGCGGGCGCGATCTCCTCGGCCCGGTCCAGGTCGGCGAGGGCCTCCTCGTACCGGCCCAGCGACCGCAGGATCACCGCCCTTCCCTGGTGGGCGCGTTCGCTGCGCGGGTCCACGGCGACGGCCCGCCCGTGGTCGGACAGCGCGGCGTCCAGCTCCCCGGCCCGGAAGCGGTCCCAGGCCCGCACCACGAGGGCGGCCGCCCGGTCCCGGTCGGTCAGCTCGGCCCGGGTCAGCAGGAGTCCGAGCGCGGCGGTGGGGCGGGGCCCGTGGTCGGTTATGGCGGCGAGCAGATCCCGGCCCCACTCCCGCAGTACGGCGTCGTCGGCGTCCTCGCCCGCCTCGACGAGGGTCTGGGCCCAGTGCCGGGCGCGGGAGGGCCGCTGGGCGCAGAGCTCGATCCCGGCGCGCAGGGCCTCGGGCAGCGCGGTGCGCGGGCGGGCGCAGAGCCGGTGGTAGAGCACGTCCAGGGCCGCCCGACGCCACGGCTGCGAGGCCCAGAGGCGTTCCGGGTCGAGGCCCTCGGCGGCCGCGTCCCGCCGGGCGGCGAAGGCCTCGGCCAGCCGGTCGTGCGCCGCCTTCCAGCGCCGCGGCGATCCGGTGCGCTGGAGGCGGAGCATCGGGGCCCGGACGACGGCGTGGTAGCGGGAGCGCCCGCTGTACGGCTCGGCGACGAAGGGCAGTTCGTGCAGCCAGTCGTAGAGCCCGGGGACGGCGTGCGACCCGTGCGGTACGGCCACGGCCACCAGGTCCTCGTCGAACCGGCGCGGCAGCGCGCAGGCGAGCGCGGCCGCCCTGCGGACCGGGTCGCTCTCGCCGGCCAGGAAGCGTTCGACGGCGGTGGCGTTCGCCTCTCCGGCCGCCCCGGGGTTGGCGGCGAGCGTCGACACCAGGACGGGCAGCCCGCCGGAGAGCCGCAGCACCTCCCGTACGACGGACTCCGCCACCACACCGCGCCCGTGCAGGAGTTGGCGCGACTCGGCCTCGGTGAACGGCCCGAGCGGTACGTCGGCGACCAGCCGGCCCCGGTCGCCCCAGTGCACGGGGTCCAGGCGGCGCTGACCGGCCAGGGTCAGGACGAGGTTGGCGGGCAGTTCGCCGTACCGCCCCGGGGTCAGCAGGTCCGCCAGCCACCGGTCCAGCTGGGGCGCGGTGCGCTCGTAGGTGTCCAGGAACAGGACGACCCAGGGCACGGCGTCCGCGACCCGGTCGATCTCGGCGACGAACACCGGCGTGAGGACCCGTACCGGTTCCACCAGCAGTCTGGCCTCCTCCTGCTGCCGGGCCCGCCCGCCGAACACCGCCCGCAGCCCGCCCGCGCCCCGCGCCACGACCGCCGGGTCGATGCCCCCGGCCAGCGCCCCGACGACCGGTATCGCCCCGGCCGCGATCAGCCCGGCCTGCGCGGCGGCGAGCGCCCCGGGCGAAGGGGCGCCGGCCGGGGTCTCGTTGTCCGCCGCGAGCCGCCCGGCCGTGTCGTGGAGCGCCCGGCGGTACGTGGCGAGCAGCCGGTCCAGCGCCTTGAGCGGATACCCCTGCTCGGCGAACTGGGCGGCGATGGCGGCGAGTACGTCGGGCACGGAGTCGGCACTCTCGTCGACCGACGCGGTCAGCGCCCCGAACTCCCCCGCCATCTCGCGCCATTCCCGTACGAGCGAGGTCTTGCCAACCCCGGCGTTGCCCCGCACATGGAAGACGAACCGGTGCCGGGGGTCTTCGGGCGGCAGTACGAAGTTGGCGCGGAACAGGCCGAGTTCGGCCTCACGACCGACGAAGGCGGCACGGCGCTGCCCTTCGACGATCTGCTGGAGGGAGAGGCGGCGGGGGCTGGACGGAGGCATGGGGACAGTCTGTCAGCGGGCCCGGGCGAGCGGAGGCCGCACGCCCGGGCCCGGGGCGGTCAGGCGCCGAGGCCCTGGCCGAACCCGCCGTCCACGGGCAGCTCCAGGCCGGTGGTGAAGGTGGCCTCGACGGCCAGGTAGAGCGCTGCGGCGGAGACCTCCTCCACGGTGCCTCCCCGGCCCATCGGCGTGGAGGCGTTGCCCTGTTCGATGAACTCGGCGCGCTGCTCCTCGGTCAGTTCGGCGACGCCCATCGTCGGGGTGAGGATGAATCCGGGGGCGATCGCGTTGACGCGGATCCCGCGCGGAAGCAGCTCGGCGGCCAGCACCTTCGCGAAGGCGGCGACGGCTTCCTTCGCCGCGGAGTAGGCGCTGAGGCCGGGGAAGATCTGGTCGTTGGAGACGGTGGTGAAGACGATCGAACCGCCCTCGGACATCAGCGGCGCCAGTCGCTGGACGGTGAAGAAGGCCCCTTTGGCGTTCACGTCGAAGATGCGGTCCCACGACTCCTCCGTGACCTCTTCGAGCGTCTGGAACTCGGCGATGCCCTGATTGACGAACAGGTGGTCGATGCCGCCGAGTCGGTCGGCGACCTGGTCGCGGAGGGCGTCGATGGCCGCGGCGTCCGTGGCGTCGGAGCGCACCGGGTGCGCCAGCGGGGTGCCGAGCGCCGCCTGGGCCTCGGCGAGCCGCTGGTCGCTGCGCCCGGTGTAGATCACTTCGGCGCCGCGGTCGGTCAGCGCCTGGACGACGGCCCGGCCCATGCCGATGGTGCCGCCGGTGACGACCGCCCGCTTTCCTGCCAGGGACTTCGGATCGATGGTGGAACGGTGCTGGACGCTCTGGTTGGTTGCCATGCCGGTTAAGCTAGACCTTGACATTGATGTCAAAGTCAACCTTCTGTGCCGGGGAGTCACATGTTCATCGGCGAGCTGTCGAAGCGCACCGGCGTCAGCACCAGGAGCCTGCGGTACTACGAGCAGCAGGGGTTGCTGCGACCGCAACGGCGAGCCAGCGGCTACCGCGAGTTCGACGAACCCGATGTGGCCGCCGTACGCCGGATCCGGATCCTGCTCGCGGCCGGGCTGAACACCGACCTGATCCGGGAAGTGCTGCCCTGCATGGCCGACGAGGGAGCCATCCTGGCGCCGACCTGCGAGGAGATGGCCCAGGACCTCAAGCACGAACGCGAGCGCATGAGCAGCTCCATCGAACAGCTCCAGGCCGCCCACGCCATGCTCAGCTCGATCATCCACGCGGGCGAGGCGAGCACCGGCGGCCGCGCCGCCTGAGTCACCGGCTCCGGGGCGGCCGGGAGCCCGCCCGCCGGGCCGGCGCGAAGGCGACCAGGGCGGCGGCCAGCGGGAAGAGCGCGACCACGCCCAGGGCGGTGGAGAGCGGCATCGCCTTCGCCAGCGCGCCCGCGGTGGCACTGCCGACGCCCCCGCCGACGAAGAACGTGAGGTTGAGCAGCCCCATCGCACCGCCGCGCCGGGCCGGTTCGATGTGTTCCGACATCAGGGCGGTGGTGAAGACCTGGGTGACGGAGAACGCGGAGAAGCCGAGCGAAGCGCCGAGGATGAGGACCAGCACCCCCGAACCGGTCAGCGACCCGGCGAGGGCCACCGCGAAGGCGAGGGAGACCGCGCCCAGGAGCCGGTTGCCGTGGTCGCCCGCGGTGAGCCGGCCGGCCAGCCGGGAGAGCACCGCTCCGGCGACCGCGCCGGGCAGCAGCCAGAGCCCGACGGACAGGACGCTCCAGCCGTGGTCGCGCACGAGGAGCTGCGGCACGGCGTACAGCGCGGCGAACAGGCCGCCGTACACACCGATGCCGATGGCGGCGGCCTTCAGGAAGACGCGGTCGGTGACGAGCGCGCGCGGCACGAAGGAGGCGTCGCTGCTGCGGACGCGCCAGGTGAGCCCGGCGGCCGACAGGAGCAGTACGGCGGCGGTGGCGGTCACCAGCGGGGTGCTCAGCGCGAGCGCGGAGGACTGGATCAGCACGAGGAAGGACATCGCGGTGAGCGTCAGCAGGGCGGCTCCCGGCAGGTCCATGGCCCTGGACCGGCCGGAGCCGTTCCGCCCGGGCGCCCGCGTGGGCGCGTCGGCCAGGCACAGCGGCACGACGAGCAGGGAGAGCGCGGGCAGGACCAGGGCGACCCGCCAGGTCACCCACTCGGTGAGCACCCCGCCGGCCAGGGTGGCGCCGGCCGAGAAGACCGCCATCGTCGCGCCGAACCCGGCGAAGGCCCTGGCCCGCCGGTCCGGTGGTACGGAGGCGGTGAGGGCCATGGCGCAGGCCGCCATGGCCCCGGAACCGGCGGCCTGCACGAAGCGCCCCGCCACCAGAACGCCCAGGCCGGGCGCGACGAGGCAGACGAGCGCGCCGGCCGCGAGGACCAGCGAGCCGAGCAGCAGCGCGGCCCGCACCCCTCGGGTGTCGGCGAGGCGGCCGAACAGCGCCGTGCCGACGCCGAGGGCGAGGGCGTGCGCGGTCAGCACCCAGGCGGTGGCGGTGGGCGAGGCGTCGAGGGAGGACGCCACATCGGGCAGGGCGACCCCGGCGGCGGTGACACCGAAGACGACCGGGCCGAACAGGGCCCCGTAACGCAGTCCTTCCGAGCGGGACTTCGGGGCGGAGACTCTGGCGGTGGTCGCGTTCGACGCGGCCTCGTGCGTGGTCACGATGGACTCCAAGGATGTGCGGGCCCGCCCTGGCTCAAGGGCGGGGCGCGATGGTGTGGTCGAGTCGGAAGAGGTGGTCGGGGTCGACGGCGGCCTTCACCCGCGCCAGCCGGCTCAGGGTCTCCGGGTCGAAGCACTCCGCCGCCGCACCGGCCGTGTCCGCCCCCGCGAGGAAGTTCAGATAGCGGCGGCCCGTGCTCCACGGCCCCATCGGACCCAGGACCACGTCCGGCGAGCCGGGCGGCGAGAGCGTGGACAGCGTGTACGCGCCCTCGCGGACGCCGACCGCGTTGGGCTCCTCGGCGGGCCGGGAGAGCGCGCCGCCCAGATGGCGCACCTCGACCATCAGATCACCGCAGGCCGAACCGGACCCGGCGACCCGCAGCAGCACCTCGGCGGCATCGTCCCCCAACTCCCGCAGCACGACGTTCCGTTCGTGGTACGCGAGCGGATGCGTGGGGTCCTGGTGGATGTCGGCGACCGCCGCGTACGGCATCTCGGCGACCGAGTCCGCCGACGGCGTGCCGCACGCGCGCAGCGGCCGGACGAGCCGCTCACCCTCCTCGGCCGGTCCGGTGAAGGCGATCCGCACATGCGCGGCGAACGTCCCCCGGAGGAACTCCGGCACCTCCGCCACGTCCGGCAGCCGCAGCAGCGACACGGAGGAGGTCATCTCCTCGGGCATGGTCGCGGTCCACCGCCGCCAGGTGTGCAGGACCCGCGCGGCCTGTGCGCCGGGAAAGTGGAGCCCTCCGCCGTAGAGCCTGCGCACCGGCATCAGGCCGAACCAGAGCTTGGTGACGATGCCGAAGTTCCCCTTGCCGCCGCGCAACGCCCAGAAAAGTTCCGGGTGTCGGTCACGGTCGACCTGCCGGATGCGCCCGTCGGCGGTGACGACCTCGATACGGGTCACATGGTCGGCGGCGTACCCGAACTGCCGCCCCAGCGGCCCGAGTCCGCCGCCCAGGGTGTAGCCCACGACCCCGACCAGCGGGGACGACCCGTTGAGCGGAGCGAGCCCGTGCGGCGCGGCGGCGGAGATCACCTGGTGCCACTGGGCCCCAGCCTCCACGTATGCCGTACGGGTGAGGGGGTCGACGGCGACCGCGTCCATCCGGCGGGTGGCGACGAGGACCCCGCCGGACGCGGGCGCGGCGATGCCGTGGCCGGTGGCCTGGACGGCGACGGGGAGCCCTTCCCGGGCGGCGAAGGACACCGCGGCGGACACGTCCTCGGCCGACAGGGCGGCGACGACCACGTCGGGCCGGTGCTGCGCGATGCGGTTGAACCCGGCGAGTTCCCGTGCGTATCCCGCGTCCGCGGGGGTGAAGACCTCGCCCTTGAGCCGGGCGGCGAGCCCGTCGAGGGCGCTCCCGGCGATGCCTGCGTGTTCGGATGGTCCGGCCACGATCACGTCCTTCCTCTCGTGCCGAGCGACGGCAGCAGCAGCGGCGGCGGCAGCAGCGGATGAGGAGGAGTGTTCTCGTCCGAAAGGGCCGTTCCCATCCCCTACTTGAGGGGTTGGAGTGGGACGGCGGACCTGTCACATTCGTGGAATGACCGGTTCGAAGCTTTCCTCCACGTCGGTCGGCCGGGCGGAACTGCTCTCCCGGTCCGCGAAGGCCACCGACGCGCTCGGCATGTTCGCCGAGGCCTCAGCCCATCTGCGGCGGCTCATGCCGTACGACGCGGCGGTGTGGCGCGTCACCGACCCGGTGACCGGCATGATGACCGCGCCCATCCGCGCGGAGAACCTGGACGAGGGCGGCTGCGCCGTCTACTGGGAGTCCGAACTGTTCACCGAGAACGTCAACCTGTTCCGCGATCTGGCGCGGGCCCGCGTGCCGGTCGCCGGGCTCCGGCAGACCACCGGTGACCTGCCGGCACGCAGCACCCTCTACGAGACCTTCATGCGCCCGCGCGGATTCCACGACGAACTGCGGGCGGTCCTGCGCGTCGGGGGCCGCCCGCAGGGGCACATCAGCCTGTTCCGGTCCGAGGGACGCGCGGCCTTCGACGCCGCCGAGACCCGGCTGATCGCCTCCGTCCTCACACCTCTCGCCAAGCATCTGCGCTCCTTCGCTGAGCCCGCTCCGCAGCCGCTGCCGGACGCCCCGCACGGCCCCGGGCTGCTCCTCTTCGACCCGAACGGCGCGCTGCTGTCGGTCAACGACGACGCCCTGACCTACCTGGACACCCTCCCAGAGGGCCCCGCCGTGCCCTCGCCGCAGGGCATCCGCGTACCGGCCTGGATCCAGGCGACCGCGATGAAGGCCCGCGCGGTCGCCCAGGAACGGGACCATGGCCGCAGCCGTGGCCAGGCGCGTGCCCGCGTACGGAACCGTGCGGGCCGCTGGCTGGTCTGCCACGCCTCCTGCCTGCGGGAAGCCGACGGCGGGCTCGGCGCGTCCGCCGTGGTGATCGAGCCCGCGAAGACCTCGGAGATCGTCCCGCTGATCGTGGACGCGTACGAACTCACCGACCGGGAGGCCGAGATCACCCAGTACATCGCCCGCGGCCTCCCCACCGGCGAGATCGCCGCACAGCTGCACCTCTCCCCGCACACGGTCCGGGACCACATCAAGGCGGTGTTCGAGAAGGCCGGGGTCTCCAGCCGGGGCGAGCTGGTGGGCAAGCTGTTCACGGAGTACTACGCCCCGCCTGCCGAGAAGGCCATGACCCGGGTCCGTACCGACTGACGACGAACGGGCCCGCGCCGGTCATCGGTCACCGGTCATCGGTCATCGGCGTCCGGAAGCCGCTGCCCCCGGCTGTGCGCGACGAGCAGCACGTCCCGCAGCGACAGCACGGCCTGCGTGAGCGCGAACCGTACGGCGACCTCACCGGCCGCCTGGTCCGCCAGCACTTCCTGCGCGCCTTCCAGCACGACGTTGCCGCACTCGATCTGCTCCTCCTCCATGTCGTCGGCGAGCCGGGAGAGCCTGCTGTTGGGGTCGCTGGTGCTGAGGTAGCAGGGCTTGCCTTCGAGAGACCTCCAGGGGAGGAGGCGGAGTTGCGAGGTGTCGGTCATGTCGGCGTCCTAAAGCGTGAGGGGGGTTCGTGACCCTGACGGGTGGCGATTACCGTTCGTGCCCTCATCGTCACGCCCGCCGCCCTACGCTCGACAGAGGCACGCGATTGCCTGCGCACAGGACAACGGCAAGGGGTCGGGGAGTCGGGGATGACCGAAGTCGCGGAAGTGAACGTGGAAGCGGAGTCGGGGCGCGCGGCGCTGGGGCGGGCTCTGAAGTACTTACGGGAGAAGGCGGGGCTGTCGCTCGGACAGCTCGCGGAGAAGACCCGGTACGACAAGAGCTACCTGTCACGCCTGGAGTCGGGGAAACGGCTGTCCAAGCCGGCGGTGATGGAGGACCTGGACCGGTTCTACGAGACGGGCGGGCTGCTGGTCGAGCTGTGGAAGGTGGCGCGGCGGGAGGTCTTCAAGGACAAGTACAAGGAGTTCATGCGGCTGGAGTTCACCGCCCGCATCATGCACAAGTACGCCCTCGGCATTCCTGGTCTGTTGCAGACCGAGGACGTGGCACGGGCCCTGTTGTCCGGCGACCAGGAAACGGAGAGCGAGGCGGAGTCGGTCGAGGAGCAGGTCATAGCGCGCCTGGGCCGCCAGCAACTGCTCTTCCGTAATCCGGCTCCGACCGTCCGCATCATCATGGACGAGTACGGGTTGCGCCGTCAGGTGGGCGACGCGAAGGTGTGGGAAGCCCAGTTGGAGCACCTGATCAAGATCGCAGAACTGCCGATGGTCACTCTTCAGGTGCTGCCGTTCTCGGCCGGGGCGCATCATCTGATGAACGGTTCACTTACGCTCCTGTGGCAGGAGGACGGAAGTGCCGTTGCCTATGTGGAAGGCAATCAGTGCTCCGAGTTGCTGGAAGATCCGGCCGACGTCACGCGCTCCCGGCTGTCCTACGATCGAGCACGGGATCGGTCGCTGCCCCCGCCCGACTCCATCGCGTTCATCAGGGGCGTCCTGAAGGAGTTCAGAGGATCATGAAGCGCACGCCCGACCTCTCCACCGCCACCTGGCGCAAGTCGAGCTACAGCGACGGCGGCGACAACAACTGCATCGAGGTCGCCGACGGCTACCCCGGCCTGATCCCCGTCCGCGACAGCAAGGTCCCCGCAGGCCCCGCGCTCCTCATCACCGCCCCCGCCTGGGCGGCCTTCGTGGAGTTCGCGGCCGAGCGCTGACCCACCCTCGTACACCGCAGGGCCCGCGCACCCGTCCTCACCGGACCGGGGCGCGGGCCCTCGTGCCTACTCACCGCCCCTGAGTACCGGCGCTCATGATCACGCGCGGGCCGCTGCCTACCGTGACGGGCATGGACACGGAAGAAGCGACCACCGCAGCAGAAACGTCACCCGCCGCCAGCCCGCGGGGGTTCTACGGCTGCGTGATCGCCCTGATCGTCTTCTTCACGCTGATCGCGCTCGGAGCGCATGCCTTCACGGAGTTCGAGAAGGGCCTCGACGGCGACGGGCAGCTGGAACGGCCCGGCTCCTCGGGCAGCGCGTACCGAACGCTCGGCCCCGGTACGACGGCACGGTACGAGGACGGGCTGTGGGTCACCGTCAGCTTCCCCGAGCGGCACGACGACGGCGCCTACAGCCTCACCGTGACCTTCAAGAACGGCACCGACGAGGAACTGCTCCTCGGCGAGAAGTCGTTCTCCGACACGCTCGAAGTCGAGCCCGACGAGTCCGGCCAGGACTACGCCGCCGGCAGCTACGTGGACTGGCTGAACTGGGACGAGTCCGCCTCCGCCCTCGCGCCGCCCCTCCCCGAGGATGAGGAGCGCACCGTCCCGGTCCGGTTGAAGCCGGACCGGAAGGGTGTCCCGGTCACGGTGGAGGTCACCCCTCCGCACCCCGGCTACCGGGAGACGGCCCGCTTCCAGCTCACCCTGGGGTGACGGGCCGCCCGCGACCGGCCGGGCTCAGTCGCCGGACCGCTCCACCGGGATCCACACCTCCGCGTCCGCGTGCGTACCGTCCTCGGACACCCGGGTGCGCGAGAGCGACGGGCCCGGCCGGCTCCGGTACGGGTTCGACGGGAACCACTGCGTGTACACGTCCCGCCAGAGGTACTGGACCGCCAGCGGAAACTCGCCCGAGGACTCGAACACCGCCCACGTGCCCGGCTCGACGTCGAGGCTCTCCGAAGCCCCGGGCACCTCCGTCTCGCTCACCACCCCGTGGAAGTAGTCGAGTTCGGTGCCTTCCGCGTCCTCCGCGGAGTGGTTGCTGACGGCGGCCAGGACACCGCCGGGCTCCCCGGCCGCCTGCTCCTCCCAGCGCCCCAGCGTCTCCTTGCCGATGCTCTTGACGAACTCCACGATGGCCGGATTCATCCCCTCGTAGACCAGCGGGATCCGTGTCCCCCGGCCCACGAGCCGGAAGCCGTCCTTCTCCACCACTCGGTACCGCATGTTGCTGCTCCCTTCGACGATCACCCGGAAGGACATCCTCGGCTGGGAGTGCAGAGCGGCGCCCGTGCGCCGCGCCTCGCCGGGGCCGACCCCGTGCACGGCGCGGAAGGCACGTGCGAACGCCTCGCCCGAGCTGTACCCGTACCGCACCGCGACATCGAGCAGCGTCCGCTCCCCGCCGAGCACTTCCGCCCCGGCGAGCGTCAGCCGCCGCCGGCGGATGTACTCGGAGAGCGGGATACCCGCCAGCGCGGAGAACATCCGCCGGAAGTGGTACTCCGACGTCATGGCGATACGGGCCAGCTCGGCCGCGTCGATGGGCTCATCGAGATGGTCCTCGATGTGGTCCATGGCCTGATTCAGCCGCTCCAGCACTCCTGGCCGTCCTTCCCTCTACCGGTCTCCACGCTAGGGAAGGCCCACTGTGCCGGACCCGACATCCTGTGCCCGCTGCGGTCGGGTCGGCGCGCCGTCCGGGCCGGGTCTCAGCCGTGCCCGGCCCGCAGGCTCGCCACCGTGCTGAGCGGCAGTACGCCGAGGAAGGCGAGGAGCGGCGCGGTCCAGGCGCCGGTCGCGGTGTGCAGGACGGACGCGGCGGCCGGGCCGGTGGCGGCGATCAGGTAGCCGCCCGTCTGGGCCGCCGTGGACAGCGCGGCGACGTGGTCCTGGTCCCGGCCCCGCTTCACGTACAGGACTCCGGCGACCGCCTGCCCGCCGCCGAGGCCCGCCCCGAGGAGGAGCGCCCAGAGGGCGGGGAGCGCGGCGGGGGCGGCGAGGAGACCGGCGTAACCGAGGCCGCAGACCAGGAGGACGGCGAGCATGTGGGGGCGCTGGTCGGTTCGGGCGGCGGCCAGGACCGGGGTGAGGAAGCCGCCGGCCGCGATGCCGAGGATGAACAGGGACTGCATGGTCCCGGCCGTCGCCTCGGCCACCCCGGCGTCGACGAGGATCGCGGGGAGCCAGGCGAGGGTGGTGTAGAAGAGCAGCGTCTGGAGGCCGAAGTAGCCGACCAGGCTCCAGGCGAGGCCCTTCCCGCGGCCGCCGAGGACGCGCACCCGGGCCCGTACCGGTTCCGGTCGCACATCCCGTCCCGCGTACCGCAGTTGAGGAGCGATACCCGCAGCGGCGAGCGCGGCCGGAACGACCGCCAGAGCCATGGCCGTACGCCAGGACTGGCCGGACGCCTGCCAGACGGGCACCGTCAGCGCGGCGACGACGGCGGATCCGGCGCCCATCGACAGGGCGTAGACACCCATCATGACGCCGGTCCGGCGCGGGGCGAACCGGCTGCGCACGAACACCGGGACCAGCACGTTGACGACGGCGGTGGCGATGCTGACGAGCACCGTTCCGGCGAAGAGGCCCGGCAGGCCGAGGACCCGGACGACCGCTCCCGCGAGCAGCAGAACGCTCGCCCAGAACAGACCGCGCTCCTCACCGAGCCGACGCCGTACGGTCACGGCCAGCGGGGCGAAGAGGCCCATGCAGAGCGGGGGCAGCAGCCCGAGGACCGTCAGCGCCCCGGTCCCGAAGCCGGCGACCGGGGCGAGCGGCCCGAGCTGCCCGAACGCCACCCGGGTGTTGAGGGCGACCAGGACGAAGCCGGTGATCAGGAGGACAGCGGAGGCCCTCGCCGGGGCGGACGGTCCGGTGCCGGGGGCAGGAGTGCCGGGTGGGGACGTGGGAGTGGGTGCGGCGAGCGGCGGTGGCTGGGCCGGCATGGCTGACCTGGACCTTCCGGTGGGTGCGACGACCCGGCACAGCTTTCACGCTCAAGTAAACTTGAGCGCAAGTGGCGGATCGCGGTTCCGGAGGTGCCCGTGCGGGATCTGTACTCGATCAGCGAGGTCGCGGAGGCCTTCGGGCTGACGGTCGCGGCCCTGCGCTTCTACGAGGAGCGCGGCCTCGTCCGGCACAGTGAGCGCCGGGGCCGCGTCCGGCACTACCGCCGCGCGGACCTGGCCCGGCTGGCGTACGCGCAGCTCTGGCACGAGGACGGTCTGCTCACGCTCGCGGAGACCAGCGCCATCGTGGACAGCGACCGGCTGGACGACCGGCTTGCCCTGATCGCCGGCCAGCGGGACGCACTGCTCGGACGGATCGGGAGGCTGGAGCGGGCCGTGGGGGTGCTCACCCACATGCTCGACTGCCGGACCGACCGGGCGCTGGAGTGCCCGATGACCGGGGCGTACATCCGGGGGCGGGTCGACGCGGCGCTGGACGGGACGCCGGAGCCGACAGGCTTCTGGCCGGAGGAGTGCGCGGGCGAGGCGGGAGCGACGGCCGAGGACGGGGCCGCGCCCTCCGCCTCCCGGCCCTCCGCCTCCCGGCCCGCCGCCTCCCGGTCCATCGGCGACGAGCAGCTGCTCGCGCTCACCCGGGGCCTCGTGTCGGCCACGGCGAAGGACCGGGTGCGGGCGTGCGAGACGATCGGCGACTGGGTGCGGTCCTTCGACCGACGGGAGGTCCGGACGCTGGCCTCGCTCCTCGCCTCGGCCGCCGTCCTGGAGCAGGACGCGGACTGTCTGGAGTGCGAGCTGAACGCGCTGGGCGAACTCTCGGCGACCGGACTGTTCGAGGCCGAGGACATCGCCGCTCTGCGTCGGCTGCCGCGCGATTCCGTACGACCGGGAGACGTCGAGCACCTGGACTACCTGATGGAAGAGTATTCCTGACGATCCGTCAGAACCGGCCGCCGTCAGCGCACCGTCCCGTCCCACTGCCACTCCACGCGCCGGGGCAGCCCCGGAAGCGCGGCGCGGCCCGTGCACCACAGCAGCGTGTCGGACGGGCGGTGCCCGGAAGGCGCGTCGGGGAAGAGGCGGGCCAGGACGGCTGCGGCGGCGGTGTCGGACGGGGTCCGGGGGACGCCGAGGGCGCGGGTGATGTCGTAGGTGTGGAGGGCCAGTTCGGTGATCGCCATGGCGGCGAATCCGGTCGCGTCGGAGGTGCCCCAGGGGTGCCAGGCCCGTACGTCCGGGTCCGTGTCGCGGACGGTGGAGGCGGCGAGCGTCGCGGCGATACGGAGGCCGTCCAGGCAGTCGCGGACGGGGGCCTGGGGGTCGAGGGAGGCGAAGAGGGTGATGTAGCGGTCTGTCGGGCGGGCGATGAGCAGGCCCGCGTAGCCGGTCAGGCCGAGAGCGAGGTGGTCCAGGGTCTGCCGGCAGGTCCAGTCGAGGCCGTGGGCGGGACGCGACCAGTCCCGCCCGGCCACCTCCTCCAGCGCGGCCAGGCCGGCGTCGGTGGCGGCCACGAGCAGGTCCGTCCACCGCGGGGACGGATCAGAAACTGCGGGCGGATCAGAAGCTGCGGCCGGAGCGGGAGGTGCGGTCGGCGGCGCAGAAGCCGCGGCCGGAGCAGGAAACGCGACCGGAGCGGGAGGTGCGATCTGAGCGGGAGTCGTGGTGGCCGACGGGATCGCGGTCATGCGCCGGCCGCCCCCTTCCGCAGGACCTCGATGACGCTCGCGTAGCTGTCGGAGCCGTGGCCCAGGTCCCGGGTGCGTTCCATGGTGGCCTTGAGGAGTTCGGGCAGGGCGTTGTCGATGCCCCGGGCCGCCGCGGCGTGCAGGAGGTGGTCGATGGCCGCGATCTGTACATCGACGGTGGCGTCGTCGCCCGGGTAGCGGCCTGCGTCGACCTGGGCGGCGTAGGTGGTCAGGAAGCCGTTCACGGCGCTCAGCCAGCGGATCGCGACCGAGGTGAAGGCCGTGGCCTCGGTCTTCTCCGCGCCGACCAGGGCGGTGCCGTGCAGCCAGCCGGTCATGGTGGACCACATCAGGCCGAGCAACGCGGCGTCGTAGAGAGAGGCCAGGCCGGGCTCGGCGCCCAGGTGCAGGGGGTCGCCGAGGGCCGCCAGGGTCGGGCGGTGGGCGTCGAAGACGGTGTGCGACCCGCTGTAGAGGAACATCATCTCGGGGCTGCCGACGCCCGGCGGAGTGGTCATGATCGCGCCGTCGAGATAGTCGGCGGAGTGCGAGCGCGCCCACGCGGCGACCTCCTGGGCCTGCTCCGGGGACCCGGAGGTGAGGTTGACCAGGGACTTGCCCGCGAGGGAGGCCGCGACGGGGTCGAGGGTGGTGTGCAGCGCGTCGTAGTCCAGCACGCAGACGATGATCAGCGGGCTCGCCGCGACGGCCTCCTCGGGAGTCGCGGCCTGCCGGGCGCCCCGCTCGACCAGCGGCCGCGCCTTCGCCGCCGAACGGTTCCACACAGTGGTCGGGTGGCCCCGCTCCAGCAGGGTGGCGGCCAGCGCCGATCCCATCTGCCCCAGTCCGATGACCGTCACGGCCGAACGCTCGGTACCCATGCCTCAACAACTCCCGTACTCCTGCCCACGCCTGGGCCGGTTGATCACGTACGGACCACGCTCGCAGCCCCGGAGGAGCGGCAGAAGTGACAGTGGTGACGGCAACCACCAAATTCCTGCCATACGCTGACCCGCATGAGCGCTGGTTCTGTCGCCGTGGTCGTGACCGAGGAAATCCATGTCCCTTCCTGGGACCTGTACGAACTGAGCATCCCCTGCACGGTGTTCGGGAAGCCGCAGCCCGATCTGGCGGATCCCTGGTACGACCTGCGACTGTGCGGCACGCAGGAGCCCGGCGAGGAACCGGGCACGCCCGCGAGCGGGGCCGGGCTCTCCTTGCGTACCCGCTACGGCCTGGCCGATCTCGTCGACGCCGACACGGTCATCGTGCCCTCGGTGCCCGACGCCTGCGTCGACGAGGGCCGGCCGCTGCCGCCGGAGCTGATCGCCGCCCTGCGCCTGGCCCATGACGCCGGCGCCCGCATGGTCTCCTTGTGCACGGGCGCCTTCGCCCTGGCCGAGGCGGGCATCCTCGACGGCCGCCGCGCCACCGCCCACTGGATGCACACCGCCCAACTGGCCGCCCGCTACCCGAAGGTGCGGGTCGACGACTCGGTGCTGTACGTGGACGACGGCGACGTCCTCACCAGCGCCGGGCTGACCGCCGGACTCGACCTCTGCCTCCACCTCGTACGCCGCGACCTCGGCGCGCACGTGGCCAACCAACTGGCCCGCCGCATGGTGGTGCCGGCCCACCGCCCAGGCGGCCAGGCGCAGTTCATCGACCAGCCTGTGCCGGCCACCGACGACCGGGGCCTGGCGCCCGTGCTGGACTGGGCACGGGCGCACCTCGACGAGCCGCTGACGGTCGAGGACCTGGCGCAGCGGGCCGCGATGAGCCCGCGCACCCTCTACCGGCGGCTCCAGGCGGCCACCGGGGTGACGCCGCTGCAATGGCTGCTCAACCAGCGGCTGCGCCGGGCCCAGAGTCTGCTGGAGTCGACGGACCTGCCGGTCGCCAGGATCGGCGAGCTGAGCGGCCTCGGCACCGCGAACAACCTCCGCCACCACTTCCTCAAGCAGATCGGGGTGTCGCCGAGCGACTACCGACGCGCCTTTCCCTTGGCGTGAAGGCTTGGGAGCCCCTCAGGCCCAGGGGTCGAAGGGGATCCCGGCGGGCTTGGAGTTGTTGAGGAGGTTGCGGAAGCGGTCGTCCTTGTCGGTGACCTTGATGGTCGCGGACCCGAAGTCGGCGTTCATGAGCTTGTCGCGCAACTCCGTGCTGGGGAAGCCGTTCCAGTCGACGATCGGCGGGTAGCGCCAGTCGCCGTAGTGGTTCTCCGGCGGTTCGTCGTTGCCGTTGGCGAGGCGGAAGAAGTGCGTGCTCGGACCGTCCTTGTGGTAGACGGCCTTGGGGTGCGAGCCGTCGAACCGCACCTGCGAGCGCGGGTAGGTCTTGACGGTGCTGTGCTGCGTGGTCGAGACGTAATCGACCTGGTCGGTGCCCTGGTTGACCCAGGAGATCACATGCTCGAAGTCGTGCCGGTGGCCGCCGAGTCCGCTGCCGTGGACGGCCTGGTCCTTCTCGAAGTAGCTCGCGTAGACGATGCCGCACCAGCCGTTGTTGCACTTCGAGCGGGCGTACGTCTGGGAGTTGTCCAGGTCCCACTGGTCCCGGCAGCTGCCGTTGATCGCGCCGCTCGTCTTCAGGCCGGGCGCGAGGGTGCCGTCCGGGCCGATGGCGGGGGTGGCGTAGCAGCCGTCGCCGTCGTAGTCGAAGGCGGGCGAGAACGCCTGCTCGTAACCGCCCGCGTTCTGCGGCAGGTTGCCCGGCGGATCGGCATGGGCGGCGGAGGCGGTGCCCAGCACGAGGAGGCCGGCGGCGGCGAGGACGGCGGCGGTGCGGGAGGCCCGGCGCCTGCCGGGAGGGGCGCCCGGGGTGAATGGGGCGGATGGGGCGGATGCGGGAATCAGCTGCTTTCGCACGGTTGGCTCTCCTGAGTCGTCGGCACGGGACGGCGGGGTGGCATCCCATGAGTTGCCCGGGACATGACAGAGCGAAACGGAGTCCGCTCCAGAGGAATCGGCAGAGGCCCTCCCCGGGCCGGACTACGCCTGCCGGGCTTCCGGCTTCCGGGCCAGGAACCCGGCGACCGGCCGCTTCGCGCCCGTCTCGGGTTCCTGCAGCGTCCGCCCCGTGACGACGAACCCCGCCCGCTCCAGCAGCTCCGCGATCCGGTCCGCGGGCAGCCGGTAGCTGTCGAACGCGGCGGGTTCGCCGCCCCCGTAGCCGTACGTCCGGCGCTGGTGCCCGGTGTCGCCGACCCGGGTGACGAGCAGCAGGTGCCCGCCGGGCGCCAGCGCCCGATGGAACTCGGCGTACGCGCCGGGCAGCGATTCCGGCGGCAGGTGGTGCGTGGAGTAGAACGCCAGGACCCCGCCGAGTTCACCGTCGCCGGCCTCCAGCGCGGACATCGAGCCGACGTCGAAGCGCAGCTCCGGATAGGCGGCGCGGGCCAGCCCGACCATCCTCGGCGACAGGTCGACCCCGAAGGCGGAGACGCCCAGCCCGGTCAGGTACGCGGTGACCTTGCCCGGTCCGCAGCCCACATCGGCCGTCGGCCCGAGGTCCGCCGACGTGACGAGCTCGGCGAACGCGGCCAGCACGGCGCGCGACAGCGGGTCCAGCTCGGCGGGGTCCTTGACGGACCGGGCGTAGTCGGCGGCGACGGCGTCGTACGACTGCCGTGTCGCGTCCAGGTGCGGAGTCTCCATCACGCCGCAACGTTATGACGCCCGGGGCGGGAAGCGGAGTGCGGGGCGGGGAACATCCCCGCCCCGCACCGGCTCCCGTTCTCCCCCGCCCTCAGCTCGGCAGCACCGGCAGCAGTTCCGGCAGATGCCCGTCCGAGGCCGTGGCCGCCGCGACCCGTTCGGCCGGGACCTCCCCGTACAGCGTCGTACGCGGGCGGGACGGGCGGCCCGCCAGGTCGGCGATGGCCTTCAGGTCCTGGATCGAGCGGTACGAGCCGTAACTCGACCCGGCCATCCGGGAGATGGTCTCCTCCATCAGCGTGCCGCCCAGGTCGTTCGCGCCCGAGCGGAGCATTTCCGCCGCGCCCTCCGTGCCGAGCTTCACCCAGCTCGTCTGGATGTTGGTGATGTGCGGGTGGAGGAGGAGTCGCGCCATGGCCGTAACCGCACGGTTGTCGCGGTCCGTCGGGCCCGGGCGGGCGATGCCGGCCAGGTAGACCGGGGCGTTGGTGTGGATGAAGGGGAGGGTGACGAACTCCGTCAGCCCGCCCGTCTCCTGCTGGAGCCGGGAGAGGGTACGGAAGTGGCCCAGCCAGTGGCGCGGCTGGTCCACATGCCCGTACATCATCGTCGAGGACGACCGCAGGCCCACCTCGTGCGCCGTCCTGATGACCTCCAGCCAGGTGGCCGTGGGCAGTTTGCCCTTGGTCAGGACCCAGCGGACCTCGTCGTCCAGGATCTCCGCCGCCGTACCGGGGATCGAGTCGAGCCCGGCCTCCTTGGCGGCGGTCAGCCAGTCGCGGATCGACATGCCGGTGCGGGTCGCCCCGTTGACGACCTCCATGGGCGAGAAGGCGTGCACGTGCATGCCGGGGACGCGTTCCTTCACCGCCCGCGCGATGTCGAAGTACGCCGTGCCCGGCAGGTCCGGGTGGATGCCGCCCTGCATGCAGACCTCGACCGCGCCGACGTCCCACGCCTGCGCCGCCCGGTCCGCGACCTGGTCCAGCGAGAGGGTGTACGCGTCGGCGTCGGTGCGGCGCTGGGCGAAGGCGCAGAAGCGGCAGCCGGTGTAGCAGACGTTGGTGAAGTTGATGTTCCGCGTGACGATGTACGTGACGTCGTCGCCGACCACGTCCCGGCGCAGCGCGTCCGCGATCCGGCACAGCTCGTCGAGCGCCGGGCCGTCCGCGTGGAGCAGGGCGAGGGCCTGGTCGTCGGTGAGCTTCGTCGGGTCGTCGGCGGCCTGGCCGAGCGCCTGGCGTACGTCGGCGTCGATACGGGACGGGACCATGCCGGGGGCGGCCGCCTCGCGGAGCGCCTCCCAGTCCCCGTACACCTCGTCGAAGTCGTTCCGGCGGTCGCCGGTGCGGCCCTCGGTGTCGATCGTGGCGTGCAGGTCGGTGCGGCCGGAAGAGGTGAACCCTTCGTCCGGCTCCTGCCAGGGCAGGCCGACGGGCAGCGCGTCCTCGCGGGCCAGGCCCGTCTCCGGGTCGGCCAGGGCGCGGACGTGCGGGAGGAGGCGGGGGTCGAGCCAGGGCTCGCCGCGCTGGATGAACTCCGGGTAGATGGTGAGGCGTTCGCGGAGCGTGAAGCCCGACTCGGCGGTTCGCTCGGCCAGTTCGTCGATGTGGGGCCAGGGGCGCTCGGGGTTGACGTGGTCGGGGGTCAGCGGCGAGACCCCGCCCCAGTCGTCGATGCCCGCGCCGATGAGGAGCGCGTACTCGGCGTCCACCAGATTCGGCGGGGCCTGGATCCGGGCCGAGGGGCCGAGGATGTGCCGGGCCACCGCGATGGCGGCGGCCAGCTCCTCCAACTCCGCGTCGGGCATCCCGCGCATCGCCGTGTCCGGCTTGGCGCGGAAGTTCTGCACGATGACTTCCTGGATGCCGTGGTAGGCGCGGGCCGTCTTGCGCAGCTCGAAGAGGGAGTCGGCGCGCTCCTCGTACGACTCGCCGATGCCGATCAGGATGCCCGTGGTGAAGGGAACGTTGGAGCGGCCCGCATCTTCGAGCACGCGCAGCCGTACGGCCGGTTCCTTGTCCGGTGAGCCGTGGTGCGGGCCGCCCGGCTCGGACCACAGGCGGGTCGCCGTCGTCTCCAGCATCATCCCCATGGAAGGCGCGACAGGCTTCAGGCGCTGGAGATCGGTCCAGGTCATCACGCCCGGGTTGAGGTGGGGCAGCAGACCCGTCTCCTCCAGCACCCGGATCGCCATGGCCCGTACGTACGCGAGCGTGTCGTCGTACCCCTCCGCCTCCAGCCACTCCCGCGCCTCGGGCCAGCGGTCCTCGGGGCGGTCGCCGAGGGTGAACAGCGCTTCCTTGCAGCCCATCGCCGCGCCCTCGCGGGCGATCTTCAGCACCTCGTCGGGCGAGAGGAACATGCCGTGGCCGGCCCGGCGCAGCTTGCCGGGGACGGTCACGAAGGTGCAGTAGTGGCACCGGTCACGGCAGAGGCGGGTGAGCGGGATGAAGACCTTGCGCGAGTACGTGATCACGCCCGGCCGGCCCGCCGCCTCCAGCCCCGCGTCCCGGACGCGGGCGGCGGAGGCGGCGAGGTCCGTCAGATCGTCGCCGCGCGCCTGGAGCAGGACGGCGGCCTCGGTGACATCGAGGGCGACACCGTCACGGGCACGTTTGAGCGCGCGCCGCATGGCGTTGGAGGTGGGGCGTCCGCTCTGAGGATCGGTCATGAACCGAGCATACGAGCGAGGCGCGCGCGCCGGACCAGGGCCTGGGCACGGGATTCGCGGGCCGCGGAGTGCTCCTGGTCACTCGTGCGGGCCGACTCACCCGGATGAGACCCCGCCGACGGCGTCCTCACGCTTAGTGTCGGAACGGTGATGGAAACGATCGTCCTCGACATCGGCGAAACCCTCGTACGCGACGACCGGCACTGGGCGTCCTGGGCCAACTGGCTCGGCGTACCGCCGCACACACTCAGTGCGCTGGTGGGCGCGGCCGTCGCCCAGGGCCGCGAGGCCACGGACGCGCTGCGGATCCTGCGGCCCGACATGGACGTCGAGGAGGCGTATCGCGCGCGGGCCGCCGCCGGGCGCGGTGAACACCTCGACGAGTCGGACCTCTACCAGGACGTCCGCCCGGCGCTGGGCGAACTGCGGGCCGCGGGCATCCGGGTCGTGGTGGCGGGCAACGGCACGGTCCGGGCCGGGGAGCTGCTGCGGGCGCTGGACCTGCCCGCCGACCTGGTGGTCACCTCGGACGAGTGGGGCGTACGGAAGCCGGACCCGGAGTTCTTCGCACGGGTGGCCGAGGTGGCGGGCGCGGCCCCGGAAGCGACGCTGTACGTGGGCGACCACCCGGCCGACGACCTGTTCCCGGCCGCGGCGGCGGGGATGCGGACGGCGCATCTGCGGCGCGGGCCTTACGGGCACTGGTGGGCGGAGCATCCGGACGTGGTGGAGACGGCGGACTTCCGCATCGACGCGTTGACGGATCTGGCGGGATTGTCGGGGCTGGCAGGGTTGTCGGGGCTGTCGGGGTCCGCTGCCTCGGAGGCGTCGGACGCGCCGGATGCGCCGGATGCGCCGGAAGCGTCGGACGTGACGGATGCGTCGCCCGGCGCGGGGGCGAAGGTGGTGCGGCGCGGGGCGTTGAGGTCGGTGCGCTAGGACCGGTGGCCCGTCGGCGAGGCCGGGTCGGGGCCGGTGGCCTCCAGCGGGACCGGGCGCTCGAAGAACGTCTCCAGCACGACCGTGGCCTGCGTCCCGCTGACGCCGTCGATCGCGTAGATCCGGCGGAGTACGTCCTGCAACCGCTCGGTGGTCGCGGTCCTGACCTTCACCAGCACCGATGCGCTGCCGGCGATGACATGCGCCTCCACGATCTCGGGGAGCGCGGCGAAGTCCTCCGCCGCATCGCCCATCCAGGAGACCGAGTCGACCATGACGTAGGCCAGGACGGCGTGACCGGCCGCCACCGGGTCCACCTCGACGGTGGTGCGCCGGATCACTCCGCTCTCGCGCAGCTTCCGTACGCGTTCGTGGGCGGCCCCGGCCGAGAGGCCCACGGCCCGACCCAACGCGGCGTAGGACTGGGTGGCGTCCTGCTGGAGATGGGCCAGCAGGGAACGATCGATGTGATCCACAACTCTCCATTCGGCGATTTCTTGCCACGACCATATCCCATACGGCAATCTCCCCTCCAGGCCGTAGATGATTCGGCCGACATCGAGATGGATGGGGAGGGCACATGTACGAGATGTTCGACGACCGGTTCCGCACCGGGCGGTGCATGAACGGTGACGCCGGTCTGGAAGTGCTGTACACCGGCTGCCGTTGGGCCGAGGGCCCCCTGTACGTGCCCGCCTGGCGGCAGGTGATCTGGAGCGACATCCCCAACGACCGGATGCTGCGCTGGGACGAGGAGACCGGCGACGTCGGCGTCTTCCGCCGCTCCGCCGGATACACCAACGGCAACACCCTGGACCGCCAGGGCCGGCTGATCAGCTGCGAGCAGGGCAACCGCCGGGTCTCCCGGACCGAACACGACGGCACGGTCACGGTGCTGGCCGACCGCTGGCAGGGCAAGCGTCTGAACAGCCCGAACGACGCGGCGGTCCGGTCCGACGGATCCGTCTACTTCTCCGACCCGGACTTCGGCATCACCAGCGACTACGAGGGCCACCGCGCGACGGGCGAGATCGGCTCCAACAACGTCTACCGCATCGACCCCGCGACGGGCGACGTGCACCTGGCCGCGGACTGCTTCGGCGCCCCCAACGGGCTCGTCCTCTCGCACGACGAACGGCAGTTGTACGTCTCCGACACCCGGGCGGGGGTCATCCGGCGCTTCGACGTCCGCGAGGACGGCACGCTGTCGGACGGCACGGTCTTCGCCGGGGCCGGGGTCCGCGGGGCCGCCCGCTTCGACAACCTCCGCTTCGACGACGCGGGGCGGTTGTGGGCGGCGGCGATGGACGACGGCGTGCACTGCTACGACCCCGACGGCACGCTGATCGGGCGGCTCGTCGTGCCCGAGAAGGTGTCCAACATCGCCTGGGGCGGGGCCAAGCGGAATCGGCTCTTCATCACGGCGGAGACCAGTCTCTACTCCGCGGTCATGGGCGTCACGGGCACGCACCCGACCGGGACGCCTCCGAGCCCGTTCGGCGCTTGAGGACGGAACCCTTGCTCAAGGGAGCCTGACAGCGAGGGAACTGGGGCACGGCATCCCGTTCGAGGCACCCGGGCCCACCTGCACGGTTCCGTCCTCAAACGCCGGACGGGCTGGGTTTGCCGCACAGGCTGGGTTGGCCCACGCCGGACGGGCTGGGTTTGCCGCACAGACTGGGTTTGCCGGACGCGGGCTGGGTTTGCCGCACAGGCTGGGTTGGCCGGACGGGCTGGGTTGGCCTAGTCCCCCAGTACCGCCTGCATCACGCTCTTCGCGATCGGGGCGCCCAGCCGGCCGCCCGAGATGTCGGAGCGGGAGATGTCCATGTCCGTCGGGTCGATGAAGACCGCGACCGCGACCGAGCGGCCGTCGTCCTTCTTGCCGTAGCTGACGAACCAGCCGTACGGAACCTCGTCGCGGACGTCCACACCGCGCTGGGCGGTGCCCGTCTTGCCGCCGACCGTGACACCGTCGATCAGGGCGCGCTGGGCGCTGCCCTCCTTCGCGGTGTGCTCCATCATCTCCTGGACCTTCTTCGCCGTCTCGGGCGAGACGGCCTGGCTCATCTCCGTCGGCTCGTTCTTCTCCAGCGTGGAGAGGTCCGGGCCGCGCAGCTCGTCGACGATGTAGGGCTGCATCAGCTTGCCGTCGTTGGCGAGGGCCGCCGTGACCATCGCCATCTGCATCGGGGTGCTGGTGAGGCTGCCCTGGCCCATGCCGGTGAGGGCCGTGCCGGGCTTGTCGAGCTTCGGCGGGTAGAGGCTCTTCGTGGCGAGCAGGTCGCCGAACTCCTCCGCGTACACGTCCTCGTTGAAGCCGAACTTCTCCGCCGTCTCCCGCATCCGGTCCTCGCCCAGCTCGGCCGCCGCGTCGAGGAAGACGTTGTTGCACGAGTACTGCATGGCGGTCTTCATCGACGCCTTGTTGCAGAGCGCGTCGCCCGCCTCGCTGCCGATCTTGTTCGTCGAGAGCGGCAGCGGGTACGGCGAGACCGCGTCCGTCCTGGCGTCCACATCGGTGACCACACCGTGCTCCAGCGCCGCCGCGGCCGTGAGGATCTTGAACGTGGAGCCGGGCGGGTACGTCTCGCGCAGCGGGCGGTTGGCCAGCGGCTTGCCCTTCTCCTTCTCCAGCGCGGTGAAGCGGTCGCTCTCCTTGAACGAGATCCCGGCGAAGACCTCCGGGTTGTACGAGGGCGTCGAGACCAGGGCCAGCACCTTGCCGGTCTCCGGGTCCAGGGCGACGACCGCGCCCCGGGCGCCCAGGTCGGTCAGCCCCTTGTAGCCGGCCTTCTGCGCCTTGGCGTCGATCGTGGTGATCACGTCGCCGCCGCGCCGGGGCTGCCCGGTCAGGATGTCCTTGGCGTGCCGGAAGGCGAAGCGGTCGTCCTGGCCGCTGAGGATGCTGTCGTAGGTCCGCTCCAGCAGCGAGGTGCCCCGGGCCTGGGAGGCGTAACCGGTGACGGGCGCGTACATCGGGCCCTCCTTGGAGGTCCGGCGGAACGCGTAGTCCTTGTTCTCGGTCTCCTTCGACCCGGTGATCGCCTTGCCGCCGACGATGATGTCGCCGCGCGGGGTGGAGAACCGTTCGAACCGCACCCGGGCGTTCTTCTCGTGCTGGGCCAGCTCCTGGCGGTCGACGTGCTGGAGCCAGTTCGCCCGCAGCAGCAGGGCCAGCACCAGCAGCCCGCAGAAGATGGCTATGTGCCGCAACGGCCTGTTCATTCCACTCCCCACCCGGGCGGGCTCCGGTCCGCGCGGCGAGACGCCTGCCGACCGGGCCCGCGTATGCGATCCCCGGTGATTAAGGATGCCCTGTGACCGTGCCCGGTTGCACCGGCGGGCCTCCTCAGAGGTACGCGGCGTACGCGTCCAGCGTCCGCAGGACCTCCGGTTCGTCCGCCGGGGGCAGCTGGAGCACGACCTCCTCGATGCCCAGATCCGCGTAGTGGCTGAGCTTCCCGGGGCTGGGCAGGACCGCGTACGGCACCACCTGGAGGTCCTTCGGATCGCGCCCGGCCTCCTCCCAGGCCGCCCGCAGCTTCGGCAGCGACTCGGTGAGGCCTCCGCCGCCGATGGGCAGCCAGCCGTCCGCGTACTCCGCGATGTGCGCGAACAGCTTCGGGCCCGCCCCGCCGCCGATCAGGGTGCGCGGGCCGTTGACCGGGCCGCGGGGCCGCTGGGCCGGCTTGGGGTGCGCCTCGCTCGCCTGCACCGACCCGAACTCGCCCTCGTAACCGGTCGGCTCGTCCGCCCACAGGGCCCGCATCAGGGCCATCCGGTCCCGCCCCAGGTCCCGGCGCGTCGACCACTCCACCCCGTGGTCGGCCGCCTCCTCGACGTTCCAGCCGTAGCCGATGCCGAGCGTGAACCGGCCGCCGGAGAGGTGGTCCAGGGTGGCCGCCTGCTTGGCCAGGTCGATCGGGTCGTGCTGGGCGACCAGCGTGATGCCGGTGCCCAGCGCGAGGCGCTCGGTGACGGCGGCGGCCTGGCCGAGGGCGACGAACGGGTCCAGCGTGCGGCCGTACTCGCGGGGCAGCTCACCGCCCATCGGGTACGGCGTGCGGCGGCTCACCGGGATGTGCGTGTGCTCGGGCAGATACAGCCCGCCGAACCCCCGCTGCTCCAGCTCGCGGGCGAGCCTGACCGGGGTCACCGTCTCGTCGGTGAGGAAGATCGTTGTGGCGATCCGCATCGAGAACACCTCCGTCGTCCGTCTGTCGTCGGTCTTCCGTCGTCCTTCAGCGCGTCATGCGTGCGAAGGGCCAAGGTATGCCGTACGACAACGAAATCCGAGACCGTCGACCCGTACCTCTGCGCCTGTCCGTGCCCGTACCCGTGCCCGTCCCGGTGCCCGTTTCGGTGCCCGTATCCGTGTCCGTGTTCGTGTCCGTACCCAGGGAGCCTTCGCATGACGGATTCGCCCTCACCCCGCCGGCCCGACCACTCGCCTCTCGCCCGCCGCAGCCTGCTCGCCGGGACCGCCGCCACCGCCCTGACCCTGGGCACGGTGAGCTTCGCCCGGGCCGCCGAGGACGCCGGAGGACCGGACGGACCGGACGGGCGGGCCGCCGCCGTCCGTACCCGGACCGTGCGCGGGACGCTGCCCGCCGGGGCTCCCGACTATGTGTACCTGCCCGTCGAGGTGCCGGACGGGGTGGCCGAGTTCGCCGTCTCGTACACGTACGGCAAGCCGCCCGTGCCGCCCGGCGTCCAGGGCAACGCCCTCGACATCGGCCTCTTCGACGAACGCGGTACGGAACTCGGCGGGCGCGGCTTCCGCGGCTGGTCCGGCGGGGCGCGCACCTCGTTCTCCGTCCGGGGCGACACCGCGACCCCCGGCTACCTCCCCGGCCCCGTACGCCCCGGCGTCTGGCACATCGCCCTGGCCCCCTACACCGTGGCGCCCGAGGGGCTGCCGTACGAGGTGACCGTCACCCTGCGCTTCGGGAAGGGCGCGCGCACCCCCGTACCGGTCTATCCGCCCGAGCGGGCGAAGGGGCGCGGCCGGGCCTGGTACCGGGGCGACTGCCATGTGCACTCCACGCACTCCGACGGGCGGCGCACCCCGGCCGAGGTCGCCGCCGCCGCACGGGCCGCCGGGCTCGACTTCATCAACAGCAGCGAGCACAACACCACCTCCGCGCACGCCGCGTGGCAGGGGCTGTGGGGCGACGACCTGCTCATCCTGACCGGCGAGGAGATCACCACCCGCAACGGGCACGTGCTGGCCGTCGGCACCGACCCGGGGGTCTTCGTCGACTGGCGCTACCGGGCCCGCGACCACCGCTTCGGCCGGTACGCGCGGCAGGTGCGCCGGTCCGGCGGGCTCGTCGTGCCCGCCCATCCGCACGCCACCTGCATAGGCTGCAACTGGAAGTTCGGCCTCGCGGACGCGGACGCGGTCGAGGTGTGGAACGGGCCCTGGACCCCGGACGACGAGATCGCCCTCGCGGAGTGGGACAACGCGCTGGTGGCCGCCGTACGGAACCCGGGCGACGGGCCGGGGCGCTGGCTTCCCGCCATGGGCAACAGCGACGCGCACCGCGAGCCCGACCTCGTGGGCCATCCGCAGACCGTCGTCCTGGCCGACGCGCTGTCGCGGCAGGCGGTCCTCGCCGGAATCCGGGCCGGGCGCTCCTACCTCGCCGAGTCCGCCGCCCTGTCCCTCTCCTTCGGCGCGACGGACGGGCGGGGCCGGCACGCGGGCATCGGCGGGCGGCTGCGGGCGGCGGCGGACGCCCCGGTGACCGTGCGGCTGGAGGTGTCGGGCGCGTCCGCCGACTGCACGGTGCGGCTGGTCACCGATCAGGGGCCCCTGTTGACCACCCCGCTGCCCGCATCGGGCGCGGGCGTGGTGGAGTGGCGTACGACTCCCGCCCACGCCGCGTACGTGCGCGCCGAGGTCCGGCACGCTCCGGCCGTGCCGGGGCTGCCGGGCGCGTTCGCGGCCCTCACCAACCCGGTCTTCCTCGACGCGGAGGCCGGTACGGAAGGCTGAGAAGGGGGAAGGGACGAAGCACGCGTGGCGGGTGCCGGACGGAGAGGAACTGCGATGGGACCGGGGCTGGGGTACTTCCTGCTGCCGGCGGGCGGCGCGCTGAGCCTGACCGGGGTCATCACCGGCAACGGCACGCTGATCAGCCTGAGCTGGATCATGTGGGTGCTCGGGATCCTGCTGCTGTTCCGGAACCGGGCCCGCCGCCCGGTCGATCCGCGGAAGCTCGCGGCGGCCGCCGCGGCCGGGGACGCCCGGGCGGTACGGGGGCTGCGCACGCTCGCCCTGACCGCACGGGCCGAGGGCAGGCCCGACACCGCCGAGCGGCTGCTGCGGCAGGCGGTGAAGGCCGGCGACCTGGAGTCGATGTGGGAGCTGGGCCGGCTGGTCGAGCAGCGCGAGGGCCTGGCGGCGGCGGAGCCGTGGTTCCGGATGGCGGCGGAGGGCGGGCACACCGTGGCCAAGCGGCTGTTCCGGCCGGGCGGCGCACTGCACCCGGACGGGGCGGACCCCACACCGTAGGACCCGCCCCGCCTCTGTGTGCCTTGCTCCGTCACGGTGCCTTGCTCCGTCACGCCGGCCCCGAGGCCGACGCCGGTGCCCGCGCGCCTACGCCGGTCCGGGCGCGCCTACGCCAGTTCCAGCGCCGCCCTCGTCAGGAAGGCGAGCCGGGCCGTCTTCTCCGGCTTCACGATCTCCGGGCCCAGCTCGAAGCCGATCCTGACCATCCGGGCGAGGGCCTTCTCGTTGCGGGCGTCCGGCTCGACGACGACCCGCAGGTGGGCCGGGTCGCCGAAGACGAAGCCGATGAACGCGGTGAGGAGGGCGTCCGTGTACCCCTTCACCGCGCCTTCGCCCTCGGCGGGCGCGATCAGCAGATGGATGCCGACGTCGCCGGGCCGCACGTCGTAGCACTCGCCGACCGGGTCGGCGTCCGGCTCGTACGTCTGGAAGAGCGCGGCCGGAACCCCGTCGCGCAGGGCGAGGTAGGCGTGGTGGGTGGGGAGCGATTCGACGAACTCGTAGATCTCTCGGACCTGTTCGCGGGTGTGGCCGCCCATGCCCCAGAAGCGGGCCCGCTCCTCGGTGACCCAGCCGTGCAGCAGGTCGGCGTCGGCCGCCGGGGCGACCGGGACCAGGCGGACCACTCCGAAGCCCTCGATCTTCTGCTCGTGAACGGCGGTGCGGAGGGCGGGGGCTGCGGATTCGTCGGTGGTCACGGCGGGGTTCTCCTCGGGACGGTGCGTCGTGCGGTGCAGCAGGTTCCAGTCGGTGACCACCGGGGCGAGGGCGCCCCGTGCCCACAGGGGCGTCTGGTCGCGGTGGTGGGCGGATCCGGGGACTCCGGACGCGCCGAACGGGACCACCCAGCGGCTGTCCTCGCGGCGGGCCAGGTCCCAGACGTAGCGGGCGGCCGGGCCTCGGGCGAACAGATCGGTGACGCCCGGGACGCTGGAGGTGGACAGCACACAGTCGTGGTCGCCCGCGAGCCCCGGCCGGATCTCCTGCCCGCCGGAACCGTCGGGCGTGCGGTCCGGCAGCGCCTGCCAGGGCGACAGCCGGTGCAGCTCGCCCCACGGGCCCGGCGGCGTCTCATCGGCCGCCGCCGCGACCGCCTCGGCCGAGGCCGCGACCACCGCCAGCCGGTCCTCGTACGGCAGCAGTCCGACCGAGAGCAGGCTCTCCAGGGCGTAGCCGATCCGGGGCACGGCGGCGAGCCAGGGGCGGAAGAGCGCCGGGTACGCGGTCGAGCGCCAGGGGTCGTCCGCGCCCGTGACGCCCTTCAGGGCCGGGTGGCCGGCCAGCCGGTGGACGACGTCGGTGCGCAGGCGGGCGTAGAGGGTCGCGTCGGTGCTGTCCGCGTCCATGTGGCGGTCCCAGCGCAGCAGCCGGTCCCGGAGGCGTTCGGCGGCCGGACCGAGGCCGGGGGCCCAGGCCAGCAGGGAGAGCAGCGGGCGGGACGAGGCGAGGCGGGTGTCGGTGTGGACGGCGGCCTGGCCGTCCGGGGTCCAGTCGGCGCCCGCGCCGAGCAACTCCCTTATCCGGCGGGCCCGGTGCCCGGGCGCGAACTCGACGCCGAGCGGGGCGGCGAGGCCGCGCTCGTTGGCCATGACGGCGATCCCGTCCGGGCCGTCCGCGTCGGTACGGGGCAGGGGGACGGCCTCGCCGTCGCGCCAGGCGTACGCGGGATCCTCGGCCGGGACGACCCGCAGCCGGTTGACGTACGGGCGCACCGGGACGTGTCCGGCGACCCGGTGCAGGGCGCCCCCGGCGGTGTCGGCGGCCAGGACCACGTTGACGGGCTCGACCCAGCGGTCGAGGGCGGTGTCGAGGTCGGCGACCGTACGGGCCCGGAGCAGCGCGGGCAGCACGTCGAAGCCGAGCTCGCCGGTGACGCGGGGCGGGTAGCGCAGGCTGATGAAGGGGCCCGCGTCCAACGAGGACGCGCCCGCCGCTCCGCCCCCGGCGACGTCTCCGGCGGACGCGTCGGCGACGGTGCCGTCCCCGGAGTCCCCGGCGCCCCCGGGCCCACCGACTCCACCGGTTACCTCGCCGATGATCACCGGCCCCCGGTCCGTCTCGATCACCTCGACCGTCTCCGGGTCGGCGCCCGCCACCTCGATCGTCTCGGTGTGGGCGTGGGCGCGGTACCAGCCGTCCGGGCCGAGCGCCTCCACCCCGCCGTCCGGGGTGCGGCGCATCCGCTCCCGGTAGAGGTCCTGGTAGTCGGCCATGGCGTTGGTGATCGCCCAGGCGACGCCGCCGGTGTGCCCGAAGTGGGCGATGCCGGGGACGCCCGGGACCGCGAGGCCGACGACGTCGAACTCGGGGCAGGCGAGGCGGATCTGCTGGTAGACGCCGGGGGCCTCGATGAAGCGGTGCGGGTCGCCCGCGATCAGCGGCGCTCCGGTGGCGGTGCGGGCGCCGGTGAGCAGCCAGCCGTTGCTGCCGGCCGTGCCGGGGCCGTCGGTGGCGAAGAGGGTCGTCCGGTCCTCGCCGAGCCGGCGGGCGACCTCTTCGCGCCAGAGTTTGGTCGGGAACCCCGCGAACAGGATGTGGGTGGAGAGCCAGACGCCGAGCGGGGTCCAGGGCTCCCAGCGGCCGGGGGCGAGGCCCACCGCGGCGAACTCGGGTGCGTGGGCGGCCCCTTCGGCGAGACCTTCGTTGACGCCGTCGACGTACGCGCCCACCCAGGCGGCGGTCTCCGGCGCGAGGCGGTCGAAGCAGCGGCGGGCGGTGTCGGCGATCCGGGCCCGCCGGACGAACCGGTCCCAGTCGACGGCTTCCGCGCCGAGGTGGGACGCGGTGGAGCCGAGCACCCGGTGCCGCTCGGTCTCCAGTTGCCAGGCCCGGTCGAGGGCGGTGACATGGCCCTGGGCGCGGGCCAGCGCGAGGGCGTCGGCGGCCCGCAGGTGCGGGATCCCCCAGTCGTCGCGGAACACCTCGAAGGCGTCGCCCGCCCCCGGGCCCGGTCTCCCGCCGGTCCGCGCACCCGATCCCTCACCGGGTCTCCCGCCGGATCTCCCGCCCGGTCTCTCGCTAGGTCTCTCACTGTCGACGTCGGCGGTCATCGCCTGCCCATCCCCACTTCCGGTGCTTTTCAGCCACTCCCCAGCCCCCGAAATTTAGGTTAGCCTAACCAAAGTGACCCGTAGGGCAGAGGGCCTGGGCACCGGGGCGAGGCAGGAGACACCGTGGGGCATGGCTGGGAAGGCGTCGTTCTCAAACTGTTCCGGGGGCGCGATTTCACGTTCACGGTGACCGGCGCGGAACAGGTGACGGACCGCTTCCGCCGGGTGCACGTGACCGACGGCGGACTGCTCGCCGCGACCGGCGGGGCCCATCCGACGATGTGGGTGCGGCTGTGGTTCGAGAAGGACGGCAAACCGCATCAGCGCGCCTACACCCTGGTCGACCCGGACCCGGAGGCCGGCACCTTCAGTCTGGAATTCGCCCTGCACGAAGGGGCCGCGTGCACCTGGGCGCGGGAGGCGAAGGCCGGCGACACGATCGACGCGACGCTCCAGGGCACCGGCTTCACGCTGCCCGACCCGGCGCCCTCGCGGCTCTTCGTGATCGGTGACGCGGCGGCGCTGCCCGCGATCAACTCCCTGCTGGACGCGGTCCCGTCGACCCCGGCGACGATCTGGTTCGAGACCGCGCACGAGGAGGACCGGAAACTGCCGTTCCGCCTCGACGAGGCCCACCACACGCTGCATCACGTGGAGCGCCGCGATGCGGGCGGGCAGCTCGTCGCCGAGGTGAAGGCGGCCCTGCCGGCACTGCTGGGCGACGACCACTCCGACGCGTACGTCTGGGTCGCCTGCGACACCTCGACCACCCGGACCCTGTCGGCGTACCTCCGCAAGGAGCTGGGCCTGCCCAAGGACCGGGTGAACGCGCTGGGTTACTGGCGGCCGTAGGACCTGACGGCACCACCCGCAAAGGGCCCCGGCGCGCGCCGGGGCCCTTACGCGTGCCCGGACCGCAACGACCCGCACGGCAGGACCCGGCCGACCGCAGCAGCCGGGCGGCCGTACCCCTGATGCAGAAATCCCTCCGTGAGTTCCGTGACATTCACCTCTGCATTCGATTCATTCCCGCCCCGGCCAAAAAAGGGCGGCGCACGGAATCCCGGAAAAACGGAAACACATCACCCGATCGGCGAACCGGCAACGCCTTTGACCTTCCGTCAGCCTTCCACGGCACGAGCAAATGTCGTTCAAACGGAAAGTAAATTAGGGGCAAAACGGAATTACAGGCCCCTTTTCGGAAAGGGTTCGAACCTTGTAACTTCACTTTCCGGCCCGCTCGACGGCGGGCCGTCACGAGAGAACAAGGAGACGAGAATGAGCCTTTCCGACATTCGCGAAATGGGCTTCGCCGGGCTGACGCCCGAGCAGGAGGAAAACGTTGTGGGCGGAGCCACCAAGGCGCAGTGCCTCCAGTGGTCCCTGATGATCGCGAGCGGTGGCGCCGGGCTGTCCGCCGGTCACCAGAACTACCTGAACCTGTGGAACAAGTACTGCAAGAAGAAGTAGCCCACCTGAGCTGAGACGCTCCGGAGGCCATGTGCACCTCCCAGGGGCGAGACGCGGGTCGACGCGGGTTGCAGGCGCGGCAGTGAGGCGCCGCAGCCCGCGGCCTCGCCCCATGGGAGGTAATGATGCTGACGAAGAAGACCCGGAAATACCATATCCGCCAGGACGGCGAGACCGATTGCGGCCCTGCCGCCGCCGGGATGGTGCTCAAGCGGCACGGCATATCCATCGACATTCCGACCCTGCGCGATTCGGTGGGTCTCGGACAGGCGGGCTGCAGCCTCCTGCGGCTGCGTGAGGGTCTCAACTCGTACGGAGTTCCCGCCGAGTCCTACGAGATACCCCTGGCCGGACTGGTGGCCGCGGTGAAGGTGACCGGACCCGCCGTGGTGCATCTGGAACGCGAACTCAACGACCACTTCGTGGTGGTCCACGGGGTGGACCGAGCCGGGAAGCTTTTGGTGAGCGACCCTTCGTTCTTCGAGATGTACACCGTCTCGGTCGAGGACTTCGGCACGGAGTTCACCGGCAAGGTCCTCCTGACCGAGGTTCCTTCCGGCCTCGCCGACCGACCGCCCGCCGGAACGAAAAGACGGGTCTCCCTCATAGGGCTGGTCTCCGCCTACCGCTCCCGGATAGCGGCCGTATCCGCTCTTTCCGTGCTCGTCGCGGTGATAGCGATCTCGACCTCTCTCTTCCTGCAGTTCGCGGTGGACCGGTACGTGGGTGAGGAGTCGGGGCGGCCGCTGACGCTGTTCGCGCTGGGATTCATCTGCGTCACGCTCTTCGGCAACCTGCTCCAGTTCGTGCAGGGCCGACTGGTGGTGACGCTCGGGCAGCGGATACAGAAGGATCTGTCGTCCTCCTACGTCGGCAAGCTCGTCAGACTGCCCGTCCGGTTCTTCAACACGCGGCGCATCGGTGACCTCGTGAGCCGGCTGGACGACATCCAGCAGCTTCAGGCGCTGGCGACCGGAGCCACGATCGGGGTCTGTGTGGACTTCGGCGTCATTCTGGTGGTGGGAACGTATCTCGCGACGATGAATCTGCTCATGTTCTCCCTGCTCGCCGTGGCGGCCGGGGCCAGCGCGGTCATCGCCTGGGTCTCCTTCCGGTCGATCCGCGAGGCGGCGGAGGAGTCGCTTCAGCACGATTCCACCCTCAAGGCCGTCGCGGTGAACCTGCTGTCCGGTTTCGACAGCGTGGTGTCGTACGCCTTGAGGCCCATGGTCTCGGACAAACTGGCCGTGGCTCTGGACCGCCGGATCTCCGCGCAGAGCAGGCTCGGCAACCTTCACAACGCCAGCTCGGTCGCGCGGAACGCCCTGGCGGGCGCGTTCTCCATCGCCGCGGCGTGGGCGGGAATGATCCAGCTCCGGTCCGGGGCGGTTTCACTCGGAGAGGTCTTCGCCTTCTACACGATGTCGGGCTACTTCCTGACCTCGGTCCAGAGCGTTGCCGAGTTGCAGGTGATGGTGCAGAGCACGTCCGCCGCTCTCGGGCGATACCGGGACGTCATCCTGCAGGAGGAAGACGCCCGGCTCTCCCTCGAAGAGACCCCGTCCCGCACTCCGGCGGACAACGGGGCAGGAACGGCGGCGCACAGAGGAGTGGGCATAGTGGCGCGCGGATTGACCTATACGCATCCTCAGCGGTCGGTGCCCTGCCTCGACTCCGTGTCCTTCGACATGGCGGCGGGGTCGCGCATCGCGGTGCGCGGAGCGAACGGAACCGGAAAGAGCACACTGCTCAAGCTCATCGCCGGATTCCACGCGGACTACTCCGGAACGCTCACCCTGGGCGGGGCCGACCTGGCGAGCTTCTCGGAACAGAAGATCCGGAACACGGTTCTCTATGTTCCGGAGACGCCCATGGTGATCTCCGGAACCCTGTTGGAAAATCTTCGGCTGGACCGCGAGTTCTCGGAGGACGAGGTGTGGGCGGCCTGCCGGACCGCGTGCTTCGACACCGTTGTCCGACAGCTGCCCTCCGGTTTCGACACCCTGCTCCGGGAGGACAGGTCAGCCATGTCCCATGGCGAGCATCAGCGCATGTCGATCGCCCGGTCCGTACTCAACGGCGCCCCCGTACTGCTTCTCGACGAGTCGATGAGCGGCATAGACGCGAGCACCGCGCAGAAGATCTGGGAGAACCTCTCGATGCTGGGAAGGACGCTGGTCGGCGTGTCCCACAACCATACGTTCGCCACCGACGCGGCACTCTGTCTCGACCCGGACGACCATCGGGCCCCGGCGATGGCCGGGACCTCCACAGCCGGGAGCGGAACATGAAGCTGTACGACGTGCTGGCGGCCGCGGCGTCCGAGTGCGGACCCGCGCCGTCCCGCCTCGCCGCGGATCTCCGCAGGGTCGTCGCCGTCGACAACGCGTTGAGCGGGCTCGACGTGTGGAACGGTGACTACGACTCGCTCGTCGCCGCCTATGCGTCCGACGCGTCGGAACCGATGGTCACCGGGCTTGTCCTGACCATGAACGAGGAGGAATCCATCGGGCGGTGCATCGGTTCCGCGGTGCGGGACTGCACCGGCACGGTGGTGCTGGACTCGGGGTCGACGGACGGCACCCCGGAGAACGCGCGGGCGGTCTCCGAAACGGTGAAGGTGGTGTCCCGGGCCTGGCCCGACAGCTTTTCCGGACAACGGAACCACGCCATCACCCTGGTCGACGACGGCTGGCTGTTCTTCATCGACGCCGACGAGTACGTCCGCCCCGCGGACCAGGGGGCGCTCCGCCCGGTCCTGCGCGTCCTGGACTTCCTGCTTCCCCGTCAGGACTTCCTCGTGTCGCCCTGGCTGGCCGACGTTGGAAGCGGTCACGTGGCGACGAACACCCGCAAGATATTCCGCAGGAACGCGCCCTTTCGGTTCATGGGAGACATCCACGAACGGCCCTACCTGCCGGACGGTTCGAGCCCTCCGTGGATCGAGCTGGACTTCGGGATGGAACACACCGGCTATCAGCCCGAGGTCGTGACCGCCAAGAACAAGGCGGACCGGTCGAGAACGATGATCGGATCCTGCCGCACGGCGGAACCGCGGAACCCCAAATGGGTCCACTACGAGACCCGGGACGTTCTGCTGCCGGCCGTACGCACGCCGGAGGACGCGAGGGCGGCGTACGACCACCTCCGCTCCTCACTGCCGTGGTACGACCGGCCCGGAATCCGGGACTACGAGGCAGATCAGCTGATCGACGCCACCATCCTCCTCTGCGACCTGGCTCTCCGTTTCGGAGGGCGCGAGGAGATAGCGCTCCACGGATCGTCCCTGTCCGATCTCGGCCGCCCGGTGGAGGCCGCCTACTACGCGGCGGTGGTGGAGTTCGGCAGCGCCATGACCGTACTGAACCGCATCCCGTCCCGGCTGGAGCAGGCTGCCGATTCCGCCACCCCGGACGCGGCGACGACCCTGGGAAAGATCCGGGAACTCCAGGCCATGGTGTCGCTCTCGTCGGGCGACTACGCCGCGGCCGTGGCCTTCCACGACCAGGCCGCGTCCTTCGGATGCGGGGAGTCGGTGCGAGACTCGATGGACCGGGCCCGCGCGGCGTTCGCCCGCCCTTCCCCGTCGAGCGTTCGTGGCAACGGCTCGGAAAGCCCGTCGGCATGACAGGAGCGGATCAATGACCGGAATCGGCCTGGCAGGTATGCCCATGCCGGAGTGGAAGATCCGGACGGGCAAGGGCAAGGAGTACGTCTTCGACAGTCTGGAAGAGGCCGTCGAAGCGCTCCCGGATTACGGCGAAGGCGCCACGATCTGGCGGCGGGACGTCTACCGGGCCACCCCCTTCGTGACCGGAACCCGGCGCCCTTGGAGGCAGGTTGCGGTGCCGGGGCGGGCGGAGCCCGGAGAGACGCCGGACGCAGAGCGCTAGGAGAGAGACCTCAGTCCTCGACCACGAGGGCCGGGGTCTCCTTCGTGAGGACCTCGCCCCGGAAGAACGCCGGGCTGCGGCGCTCCATCGCGACCATCAGCACCACGCCGAGGAGCAGCAGCCCCACCCCGATGACGAACACCGAGCCGACGCCGAGGACCGAGGATCCGGAGCCGTACGCCGGGTCCCACATGTCGTAGAGGGTCTTGGCGAAGACGGCGGCGAGCAGGATGCCGCCGACGACCGGGAAGAGGCCCTTGAAGACCAGGTCCCGGGCGGAGCGGGTCAGTTCGGCGCGGAAGTACCAGGCGCAGGCGAAGGCGGTCAGCGCGTAGTAGAAGCAGATCATGAGGCCGAGCGCGTAGATGGTGTCGACCAGGACGTGCTCGCTGACCAGGGTCATCACGGTGTAGAAGACACCGGTGCCGATGCCGGCCGTGATCGTGGCCCGGCCTGGCGTCTTGAAGCGGGGGTGGACCTTGGCGTACGAGGCCGGCATCGCCTCGTACGCGGACATCGCGAGCACCGTGCGGGCGACCGGGATGAACGTGGTCTGGAGGCTGGCGGCGGCCGAGGCGAGGACCGCGAGGAAGAGCAGGATGCCGAGGCCGGGGCCCATCACCGGTCCGGCGAGGGCGGCGAAGACGTTGTCGGAGGTGTCCGGGTTGGCGAGGCCGAGCCCGGAGGTGCCGGAACCGACGGCCATCTGGGCGGCGATGCCGGTGGCGAGGTAGGAGCCGACCAGGACGACCATCGCGATGAGGGCCGCGCGGCCGGGGGTCTTCTCGCTGCCGGTGGTCTCCTCGTTGGCGGTCAGGCAGGCGTCCCAGCCCCAGAACATGAAGATCGAGAGGGAGAGGCCGGCGGTGAAGGCGGCGAAGGACTGGACGGCGAAGGGGTTCAGCCAGGACCAGGAGAAGTCGAGCGAGGACGCGAAGTCCGGGCCGCCGCTGCCGGCCTTGCTCAGGGCCATCGTCACGAACAGGGCGAGGACGATCAACTGGAGCCCGACCAGGGCGTACTGGATGCCCTTGGTGGCGGTCATGCCTCGGTAGCTGATGGCGGTGGCGACGGCGATGAGGACCAGGCAGGTGAGGATGTGGACGGGCTTGCTGTCGTCCAGGGCGGCGATGGCGTCGCTGCCGGTGATCTCGCCCGCCAGCAGCCAGAAGTACGAGGTGGCGACGCCCGCCAGGTTGGACAGCACGATGATCGTCGCGATCACCAGGCCCCAGCCGCACATCCAGCCGACGCGCGGGCCGAAGGCCTTCACCGTCCAGGTGAAGGAGGTGCCGCAGTCGGGCATCGCCTTGTTCAGCTCGCGGTAGGCGAAGGGCCACGAGCAGCATCGGCAGGAACCCGGCCAGGAAGACGGCGGGCATCTGCACGCCGACCTCTCCGGCGGTGGAGCCGAGGGTGGACGTCAGGCAGTAGACGGGGGCGACGGTGGAGACGCCGATGACGGCACTGCCCATGAGGCCGACGGAGTTCCCGCCGAGCCCCTTGCTCCGCACACCGCCGTCACCGCCGTCGGCCGGGGCGCTTCCCCGTACCGTGTCTCCGGCCCGTGGCCGCGCGTCCAGCTGAGTCATGAGAAGGACGCTATGCGCTGCGATATCCACATCCGGAGCGTGAGACTCCAACGTCTCACCCTTGGATATGCCAGCCAACTCTCCAAGAGCGCCTCATCAATTAAAGGTCACATTCCCGTGAAACCTTGCAATGCATGCCGCTCAGCCGAGCGCGACGACGTACGGTAATCGCAGCACTGTCCGTTTTGTGTGGGTTCAAAATTTTCCCGCACTGTTCACACAACGGCCCAAGGAGCCTCTCAGCCGGGCCAGACGATCGCCTGCGTCTCGCTGTACGCGTGCAGCGCGTACGAGCCCACGTCCCGCCCCACCCCGCTCTTCTTGAACCCGCCGAACGGGGCCTCCATGTTCCGCCCGACCGTGTTGACGCCGACCCCGCCCGCGCGCAGCCGGCGGGCGATCCGGAAGGCGCGGGCCACATCGCCGGACCACACGTAGTCGATGAGGCCGTAGTCGCTGTCGTCGGCCAGCGCGACGGCCTCCTCCTCGTCGTCGAAGGGGACGACCACGACGACCGGCCCGAAGATCTCCTCGCGGACCACCCGCATGTCGTGCGTGCAGTCGGCCAGGAGCGTCGGGGCCACGTAGAAGCCCCGGTCCAGGTGGCCGGGCCGGGCGCCGCCCGTGACGACCCGCGCCCCTTCCTTCCGGCCCAGCTCCACGTACGCCTCGACGCGGTCGCGGTGGGCGGCGGAGATGACCGGGCCGACCACGGTGGCCCGGTCGGAGGGGTCGCCGACGGTGAGCCGGTTCGCGTACGCGGCCAGCGCGGCGATCAGCTCGTCCTGGCGGGACCGATGGACCAGGACGCGGGTCGGAGCCGTACAGATCTGTCCGCTGTAGAAGGAGAAGGTCGTGCCGATGCCCGCGACGGCCGAGCCCAGGTCCGCGTCCTCCAGGACGAGCGCGGCACCCTTCCCGCCCAGCTCCATCAGCTGCCGCTTCATGCCGCGCCCGCACACTTCCGCGATGCGCTGCCCGACGGCGGTGGAGCCGGTGAAGCTGACCATGTCGACGTCCGGGGAATCGACGGCGGCCTCGCCCGCCTCCGCGCCGGAGCCGGTGACGACGTTCACGACGCCCGGCGGAACGCCCGCCTCCGCGAGGGCGGCCGCCATCCGGTAGACGGAGAGCGGGTCCTGCGGGGCGGGCTTCACCACGACCGTGTTGCCCATCGCGAGCGCGGGCGCGACCTTGCCCGCCGGGTTGGCCCAGGGGTTGTTGTACGAGGTGATGCAGGTGACCACGCCGACCGGCCGGCGGACCGCCAGCGCCCCGAAGACCCCGGCCCGCCCCATCGGCCCGGCCTCGTTGATCTGGGGCGCGATGGCGTCCTCGACGGGCTCCAGCGCGCCCTTCGCGTACCGCCGGAAGCGCGCGACACCCACCCCCACCTGCATGCCCCGGGCGGTGGAGGCGGTGGCTCCGCTCTCGGCCCGGGCGAGGTCGGCGTGGGCGAGGAAGTCCCGCTGGACGAGGTCGGCGGCCCGGTCCAGGATCGCGGCGCGCTCCTCGGGCCGGGTCCGCGACCAGGCCGGGAAGGCCGCTTTCGCCGCCGCCGCGGCCTCGTACACCTGGGCGCGGCTCGCCTCGGGGGCGAGGCCGACGACCTCCTCGGTGGCGGGGTTGACGACCTCGTAGTGGCCGTGGTCGGGCTCGGTCCACTCACCGCCGATGAACAGCCGCTCAGGTGCGGGGCTCACGCCGTACTCACCGTCCGGGTGTCGCGGCCCGAGCGCAGCACCGTCCCCGGCACCGCCCCCGTAACCTTGTCGTCGCGCAGGGTCTCGACGCCGTTGACGCGTACGGAGACGATCCCGATGGCCTTGGAGTCCAGGCGCGGGCTGTCCCCGGGCAGGTCGTGGACGAGGGTGGCGGGTCCGGCGTCGATGCGCTCGGGGTCGAAGAGGACGAGGTCGGCGTGGAAGCCCTCCTCGATCCGGCCGCGTTCGCGCAGCCCGAAGAGCCGGGCCGGGTCGTCGGTGAGCATCTTGACGGCGGCGGTTAGCGGAACGAGCTTCCGCCCCCGCAGACAGTCGCCGAGGAAGCGGGTGGTGTACGGGGCCCCGCACATCCGGTCCAGGTGCGCGCCCGCGTCGGAGCCACCGAGCATGACGTCCTCGTGCTCCCAGGTCCGCTGCCGCAGCGCCCAGGAGTCCGGGTCGTTGTCGGTGGGCATCGGCCACAGGACCGTACGCAGATCGTCGGCTGCGCAGATCTCGACCAGGCAGTGGAAGGCGTCCTGGCCGCGCTCGGCCGCGATGTCGTCGACGACCCGCCCGCTGAGCCCTTCGTTGGCGGCGCTGTAGGTGTCCCCGATGACGTACCGGCCGAAGTTCGCGAGCCGCCGGAAGACGCCGGCCTCCTTGCTGTCGGCGCGGCGCAGCATCTCGGCGCGGGTGGCGGGATCCCGGAGCCGTTCGATGCGCTCGGGGACGGGCAGGGCCAGGATCTCGCCCCAGCCGGGGATGAGGTTGAGGGCGCAGAAGGTGCCGAGGGACATGTTCATGGGCGTGAGGATCGGCATGGTGAGGGCGACGATCCGGCCGCCGGCGCGGCGGGCTCGCTCACTCGGTATCAACTGGCGCGGTACGCGTTCGGGGACGGCGGCGTCGATGGTGAGGACGTTCCAGTTGAGCGGGCGCCCGGCGGCGGCGGTCATGTCGACGAAGAGGTCGATCTCCTCGTCGGAGAACTGGTCCAGGCACCCGGCGACGATCGCCTCCAGCTGCGTCCCCTCGTGCTCGCCGACCGCCCGGGACAGCGCGAGCAGCTCCTCGGGCCGGGCGTGCCGGGAGGCGACGGGTTCGCCGTCGCCGTCGGAGTGGGTGGCGGACTGGGTGGTGGAGAGCCCCCAGGCCCCGGCGTCCATGGCGTCGTGGAAGAGGGCGAGCATGGCGTCCATCTGGGCCGGGGTGGGCTGCCCGCCCACGGCATCGGCGCCCATGACATGCCGCCGCAGGGCGCAGTGCCCGACCATGAACCCGGCGTTGACGGCGATGCGCCCTTCGAGGGCGTCGAGGTACTCGCGGAAGGTGGACCAGGTCCAGTCGACGCCTTCCTCCAGGGCGGCGAGGGCCATCCCCTCCACCCGGGACATCATCCGGCGGGTGTAGTCGGCGTCCTCGGGCCGGTCGGGGTGGAGCGGCGCGAGGGTGAACCCGCAGTTGCCGCCCGCGACGGTGGTGACGCCGTGGTTCATCGAGGGGGTGGCGTAGGGGTCCCAGAACAGCTGGGCGTCGTAGTGGGTGTGCGGGTCGACGAACCCGGGCGCGAGGACGAGCCCGTCGGCGTCCTCGCCGGTGACGGCCTCTTCGGTGATCGTCCCCGGCTCGGCGACGACCGCGATCCTGCCGTCGCGGATGCCGACGTCGGCGATGCGGGCGGGTCCGCCGGTGCCGTCCACGACGGTCGCACGGCGGATGAGGTGGTCGAGCATGACGGTTCCCTTCTCCGTGGTTCCTTCTCCGGGAGACCTTCTCCGGCCGGTTGGGACAGCCGGGGTACGCACGCTTCGGCCGCGGTACGTACCCCGGCTCATCAGGACGACGGTCCGGGAGGCCGCCGCCCGTTTCCAGCCCCGCCGGCGTTTGAGGCGGGCCCGAGCCCAGGGCTCAGCCGCACCGGCGGGCAGGGGCTCCGCCCCCACACCCCCGCTCCTCAATCGCCGGAGGGGCTTGACCACTCAGCCCCTCCGGCGATTGAGGAGCGGGGTCCGGGGCAGCGCCCCGAAATCAGTTGGCGGCGGCCCGGAACCGCGAGGTCCGATGCACCGGATCCGTATCGATCTGCGGAATCACATGCTCCCCGATCAACCGAATCGTGTTCATCGTGTCCTCAGGACTGATCCCGATCGGCAGCCCGAAGCTCAACTGGTCCGCCCCCGCCCGATCCCACCGCCGGCACTGCTTCAGCACCTCATCGGGATCCCCACAGATCATCAGCTCCTCAGCGATGAGCAGCTCCACGATCTCCTCCGTGTACTCCGGCAGCAGCTGCGGCCACTCCGGAATCCCCTCCGGCCGCGGAAACGTGTCGTGGTAGCGGAACAGCAGCGACTGCAGGTAGTTCAGCCCGCCGCCCACCGCGATCTCCACCGCCTTGGCATGCGTCTCGGCACAGATGGCCGTGGACGTCACCATCACGTTGTCGTTGACGAACGCCCCCACCGGCTCCGCGTCCTTGACCGCGTTCTTGTAGGACTCGACGACCCACTCCATGTCGGAGACCTTCTGCACACTGAAGCCCAGCACGCCGAGCCCCTTCTTGCCCGCCATGGCGTACGAGGACGGCGACCCGGCCGCGTACCACATGGCCGGGTGGGACTTCCCGTACGGCTTCGGCAGGATCTTCCGCGGCGGCAGCGACCAGTGCTTGCCCTGGAAGCCGACGTATTCGTCCTGAAGCCACATCTTGGGGAACTCGGCGACCGTCTCCTCCCACAGCTCCTTCGTGTGGTTCATGTCGGTGATGCCCGGCATGAACCCGAGGATCTCGTGGCTGCCCGCCCCGCGCCCGGTGCCGAACTCGAAGCGCCCTTCGGAGAGATGGTCGAGCATCGCGACCTTCTCGGCGACCTTCACCGGGTGGTTGACCGGCGCGAGCGGGTTGAAGATGCCGGAGCCGAGGTGGATGCGCTCGGTGGCGTGCGCGAGGTAGCCGAGGTACACGTCGTTGGCGGAGAGGTGCGAGTACTCCTCCAGGAAGTGGTGCTCGGAGGCCCAGGCGTACTTGAAGCCGGACTTGTCCGCCTGGATGACGTACTCGGTCTCCTCGATCAGTGCCTTGTGCTCTGCCTCGGGGTCCACCTTGGCACGCGCGGCGGGCACGTACCCCTGAACAAAGAGCCCGAATTCCACGGAGGTTCACCGTCCTCAAGTTTTCCTGGCGGTTTTTCTGACGCACCGTCAGATTGTGATGCGACCGACTGTTCCACCACCACCGCACCTCGTCAATAGCTGACGCCACGTCAGGCGCGGTGCGGCACAGAGAGGCTCAGAAGGGACTGACCCCCGCCAGCCACCCCCCGTCCACGACGAACGGCTGCCCGGTGATGTACGAGGAGTCCCGCGAGGTCAGGAACAGCACCAGCGCGGCGACCTCCTCGGGCCGGCCGATCCGCCCCATCGGCACGAGCTTGCGGTAGTACGCGTCCAGCGCGGCGCCGGACGTCGTCAGGTCGGCGTCCGGGTCCAGCAGGGCCGGGTTGCTCATGGCGGTGTCGACGGCCCCCGGGCAGACGGCGTTGACCCGGATCCCCTTGCCCGCCAGCTCCATGGCGGCGACCTTGGTGAGCCCCAGCACCGCGTGCTTGGTCGCGGCGTACGCGCCGACCAGCGGCATACCGGTCAGTCCGGTGTACGAGGAGGTGTTGACGATCGTCCCGCCGCCCGCCGCCTCGATCTCCGGCGCGACGGCGCGTATCCCGAGGAACGCGCCCGTCATATTGACCCGCACCACCTGCTCGAACTCGGCCAGCGGGGTGTTGACCAGCTCGTTGAAGCGCAGGATGCCCGCGTTGTTGACCAGCCCGTCGATCTTCCCGAAGGCGTCCTTGGCCACGGCGACGGCGGCGGCCCAGTCATCTTCGTCGCCGACGTCCAGCCGCACGAACCGAGCGACGTCCGCCCCCAACTCCTTAGCCAGCGCCTCGCCTTGCTCGATCAGCACATCGGCGACGACGACCCGCGCACCCTCGGCCGCGAAGAGCCGAGCCTCCTGCTCACCCTGCCCGCGCGCCGCCCCGGTGACGAGGACGACCCGCCCGTCCAGCTTGCCCATAACGCTCTCCCCTACCTGTCGAGATGAGGGGCCACGTCCGCACCGAACGCCGCCATCTGATCGGTCAGTTCGTCCACGCTCCGGCTCCGGAAGCGGACCTGGATCTGGTGCACGCCGATCGCCGCGTACTCCCGCAACGACTCGGCCAGCTCCTCCGGCTTCCCTGTGAGCGTCCGCCGCCCCACGGACCACTCCGGCTCACCCACGTACAGCGGTTCGGTGATCGCACCGATGACGATCGGCTCCTCGACCCCCGCCTCCTCCCGCAGGGCGTGCACCCGGGCGATCTGCGCGGGCAGCCGGTCGCGGGGATCGCCCTGCGGCAGCCACCCGTCGCCGCGCACGGCCGCCCGGCGCACGGCGGCGGGCGAGGAGCCGCCCACCCAGACCGGCACCCTCTCCTGGGCGGGCCGGGGCAGCTGCCCGAGCCCGCTGAACGAGAACCGCTCCCCCGCGAACTGCGGGTACTCCTCGGGCCCGAGCGCGGCCCGCAGCGCGTCGATGCTCTCGTCGAGGACGCCTCCGCGCCCGTCGAAGTCCGCCCCGACCGCCTCGAACTCCTCCCGTACGTGCCCGGCCCCGACCCCGAGGATCAGCCGCCCGCCGCTGAGATGGTCGAGGGTGGCGTACTGCTTGGCGGTGACGAGCGGATGGCGCAGCCCGACGACGGCGACATGGCTCATCAGCAGCACGCGCTCGGTGACCCCGGCGAGGAAGGAGAGCGTGGCGACGGGGTCGTACCAGACGGTGCTCATGCCCTCCGCCAGCCTTCGCGGGATGGCGACATGGTCGCAACCGGCGATGTAGGCGAAGCCGCCCCGATCGGCGGCGCGGGCTATGCGGACGAGATCGGCGGGGGTCGCCGCCGCCTCCCAGGGTTCCGCGTAGATGACGCTCTGCGACTGGACCGGCAGCTGCATCCCGTACGACAGCGGCCCGCTGGGCAGTATCGGCACTGCGGCCTCCTTCCCCTCCGGCCCGGAGCGGTCCCGCCCCGGGCAACGGCCGCCATCGTCATACCTGACGGGTCATCAGACAAGAGGCGGGGCGCATCGGGGAGGCCGCGGGGAGTCATCGGGGGCGACCACCGATGAGTTTCACGACCGGTGGCGGTCATGAGTGGTGGGACGCATCGAGCGACCGGGCGCCCCGATCACCAGCCTCACCCCGCCCCACGAGCACACGAACGCACAAGCACCGAGCGAGGACCCACCATGACAGCCCCCACCAGCGACAACACCGACACCACCATCACCGGCCTGGGGGTCATCCTCGGCAGCACGGACTCCGACGCCCTGATCGCCTGGTACCGCGCCGCGCTGGAGCCGCTCGGAGCCCGCTGGGCGGAACATCTCCTGATCGTCGGACCCGGCGCGATCATCGGCTTCGACGAACGGGACGACGTGGCGGACAAGGCCGCCGAACCGGGCCGGCACCTGATCAACATCACCGTGCGCGACATCCGGGCGGCCGAGCGCCACCTCGACTCCCTCGGGGTGACGTGGGTGCGCCCGGTCGAGGACATCGGGGAGGGCTGGTTCTTCTCCACGATCGTGGACCCGGTGGGCAACTACCTCCAGATCCTCCAGGGCCCCGAAACGCCCTGACACACCCCCCTGAACACCCCCTAGATTGTCAAGCACATCCGAACGAGGGGGAGTTCAGCGCGCATGCGATCGACGACGTTCCGTATCGGCGGAGACCTGACCGTAGGGCGGCTGGGCTTCGGCGCGATGCACCTGCCCACCGAGAAGCCCGAGGACCGGCCGTCGGCCATCGCCGTGGCCCGCCGGGCGGTCGAGCTGGGCATCACGCTGATCGACACGGCCCACATGTACGGAAACGGGGCCAACGAGGAGGTCCTGGCCGAGGCCCTCCACCCCTACCCGAAGGATCTCCTGATCACCACGAAGGTCGGGGTGCTCCGCTCCCCCGAGACGGGCGAGTGGGCCCTGAACGGCCGCCCGGAGTCCCTGCGCGCGGAGGTGGACCACGCCCTGCGCCGCCTCCGCGTCGACCGCCTGGAACTGCTCCAGCTCCACCGCATCGACCCGGAGACCCCGCTCGCCGACCAGCTCGGCGCGCTGCGGGACCTGCGCGACGAGGGCAAGGTGGCCCGGATCGGCCTGTCCGAGGTGTCGGTCGCCGAACTGGCCGAGGCCCGGGAGATCGTCGACATCGCGAGCGTCCAGAACCGCTACAACCTGACCGACCGCGAACACGAACCGGTCCTCGCGGCGTGCGAGGCGGCGGACATCGCGTTCCTGCCCTGGCGCACGGTCGCCTGGGGCAAGGCGGGCGACCGTACGGAGGTGGCAGCGGTCGCCGCCGAGCTGAACGCGACCCCCACCCAGGTCTGCCTGGCCTGGCTCCTGGACCACTCCCCAGTCATGCTCCCGATCCCGGGCACGTCCAGCGTCGCCCACCTGGAGGAGAACACGGCGGCGGCGGACCTCACGCTCACACCGGAGCTGCGGGCGCGGCTGGACGGGCTCGGGGCGAACGAATGACCTCGGCCGACCAACCCCACACGACCTCTTCGACGAAGCGGAACGCGGCGGCCCCGCGGCAACGCGAGAAGGCCGAGCGCGACCGCCGCCTGAGCGCCCTGGACGAGCTGTGCGAAATCGTCCGGGACGGCGCCCTGGACGTGGACATTCTCCTCGACAAGCGCCGCTACCGAGGCGGCCCGACGGTGTGACTGCGGCCGGTCGTCTCAGCCCCCAGGGCCGCCGGGAGCGATCACCAGGTCCCGGACGGCCCCGGACGGATTCGATCCCGCTGGCGGACCTTCTCACGTCCCGCTGACACAACCTGCTCGGGAGAGGATGACCTCTCGGACGAACAGCGAGAGGCAGCCATGGCAACCGCAGTACGCGAGGCACTGGCCCAGGCCCGTCACTCGGCCAAGCACCTGGAAATGCGCGACAGTTACATGAGGGACGACCCGAACTTCGTCCGCCGGCAGCAGGGCCACCGCGACGACCCGGCGGACCGCGCGTCGTGGTGGCGCCCCTGGCTCGACGTGGTCGCCGCCGCCACCGCACGCGGCGTCAGCATGCGTCGGCTGCGCATCGTGTCCGAACCTCTCAGCGACTACACGCGGTACGAGTACGACGGAACGTTCACGAACGTCGCGGCGGGCGAGGACATGCGCTGGCTGCCCCGGTCCGCGGCACGTGACCTCCTGCTCCCGGCCCTGGATGGCTGGATCATGGACGACCGACTGCCGGACTGGTCGGAGCGCCGGGACGCGAGGCAGGCACCGTAAGCCACTGCCGGGTGAATGATCCACTGATCAGGCTGCTCGCACGGCGTTGAGAAGCTGCTGAACCCCCTGTACCTGCCGGTGGGCCTCGAAGCCGGGAGCGAAGTCGCTGATCTGGCGGATACAGCGTGAGGCGCCGATCTTCTTGGCGAGGACGAGCGCTTCGTGGGCGGAGGCAGCGCTGTGGTCGATCTCGCCCTGGCGCAGGAGTGCCTCAGCCTCGTATGCGAGGAAGACAGAGCGCGTCTTGTCACGCGCGCCAGGCAGGTCGGCGACGCCTTGGGTGATCTGGGCGAGGGCGGGCCCGGTCTCCCCGAGGTCGATCAGGCAACGGCCGGAGTCGACGGCGATATCGGCAGTGCTGTACCAGGAACACCAGGCAGGTGGCGGTGTCCTGGCAGTGTCCAGGGCGTGCTCGGCTGCGTCGAGAGCCCGGCGGCAGGCGCGCGCGTCGCCGCCCATGGCCAAGGCCCGGGCCCTGCGGAGGTGGAGCAACGACCGCGCGGTGGGATCCTGGGCGCGGCGGAGAGCCAGGTCGAGGATGTTGACCGCCAGCCCGGCTTGGCCCAGCCAGATGCTCTGGTAGGAGATGTCGGCAAGGATGCCCGCTCCCCGGTCGGTGTCCCCGGCCCGGCGCGAAGCGTCCAGCGAGGCCGCCCAGTAGTGGCCGGCGCTGCGGTGGTCTTCGTGGTCGAAGCGGTACCAGCCGATCGTCTGGCCGAGCGAGGAGGCCAGTGCGTACAGCCGGGTACCGGTCTTCTCGTCGTAGCAGGCGTTGTCGAGAAGACCGACGACTGTCTCGTAGAAGCTGTTGAGGAGGGGGACCGCACGTTCCCGGTCGGCGGTCGCCATGCCGGTGAGGTGCGGAACGCTTCTTTCCAACCAGTCGACGAAGTCGGGATCGACGCTGGTACCGGTCAACGTCTTTGCCGGCGGCGCGGCATCGAGCGTTGCCCACTGCTGGGCGAGCGTTACGAGTGCGACGGGGGCGAGCCCGAAGATACTGCGGCGGTTGAGCATGGCGCGGCGGTGGGCCTCTCTGAGAGCGACGACCGTTGCCCCTGCGTCCAGGGGTTGGGGCGCCTCGTTCCCGGGCAGCCAGTACGGCCAGCCGAGCGCGGTCACGTGGTCGAGATCCACACCGAAGACGTCAGCGATCAGCCGCTGGTACCAGGCGTCCGGCACCCTGCCTCGCTCCCACACCGAGACCTGCTGCTTGGTGGTCCCGGCCATACGGTCGCGCCGTCGCGCCGCTTGCCTGATCCCTTCTGCGAGATCCCTCTGGGACAGGCCGTGCAGGAATCGGGCGATGGCGAGCGGGTGTTGGAGGATCGCGTCCACCTCTCCATCTGACCATCCGAACGGGCTGCACGGGGCCGGAACACCGCAGCCGCATGACGCCCGCATGACTCTCAAACACTGGTTCGCACGACCGTATTTGGGTGCAATCACCTCAGCGGGCCGCCTGTGCCCGGAGTGCAGCATCAGCCCTGATCGGAGGCCCCCGTGGCCGATATGCGGACGGTCGCACTGAGCGGCGCGGACAACACCGGCAAGACCAAGCAGCTCGGCATCCTGGCCCGAAGGATCGGCCCCGCCGCAGTGCCGAGCGGCGCCTTGGATGCCCACGACTCCCGGTGGGCGGCGGTCAGAACACAGGGCATGGGCAACTGGTGGTTCGGGACCGGCCGGGTCGAGGAGATCGCCGGTGAGGCCGAGATCCTGCGGGAGCTCCACCGACTTGTGAATCGGGCGGGCGAGACGGAGTACTTCTACGTCGCCCGGGTCACGAAGTGGAACTTCGCCGACCGAAGCGGCCCCGAATTCCGGAAGGAGGACCGCGGTGAGTACATCCTTGAGGAGATTCCCCTCACTCGGTCGGCCATCACCGAGCTCAACCTGCAGCCTGAAGAGATCTCCACCGTGCTGTGCGAAGCCCTCGACCGCGGTGAGCTGCTCAACTCGCCGTGACTTCGCCGGTGTGCGGGCCGCCCTGGATCCCGACCGCCGAAGGCGGGCCGGGACAGGCACGGTAAGCCGCGGCCAAGGGAACGATCCAGGCCGGAGCCCGGCCGTCAGCGCTCCTCAGAGGGAGCCGTCCTGTACGGCGGTGACGAAGGCCTGCCACTGCTCGGGGCCGAAGGTGTGCGCGCCGAGGGAGCGATCCTTGCTGTCGCCGACGGCGATGAGGCCGTCGGGCGTCGGCTGGGTCTCGACGCACGTCCCCCCGTTGTCACCGCTGTACGAGGACTTCACCCAGGCACTGTCGGGAAGGCCGTATCGCGCCATCTGCTGCGTCCACCTCTACGCTCTGTTCATGAACTCTCTCTTCACCGCCGAGACTAGTTCCATGGACTGCCGCGACGCGAGTGCCGCCGCCCTCAGCTCGTCGAAGGCCAACTTGTAGCGCTCGACGGGCTGATCTTCCTCCAAGTACAACGCGCCGTCGAGGTAGTCCAAGTTGACGACGTCAAGGTCCATCGGATCGGGATAGCTGTAGATGTTGAAGGCCCCGTCAGCACCCGCGTGCCAGCCCTGGGCGAACGGCACCACCTGGATGGTCAGCTTCGGCGGATTGTTCATCTCCAGGATCTTGTCGAGCTGGGCCACCATGACTGCAGGCCCTCCAACCTCGCGACGCAGCACCGCCTCGTCGAGGAGACAGACGTACTGCGGCGGGCTCTCCCGCGCAAAGATCTCCTGCCGACTCCGACGCACCTCGATGTACGAGTTGCGCTCTTCCTCGGTCGCACCCTTGTCGACGGAACGGATCAGCTCCGTGGCGTACTCGACCGTCTGGAGCAGACCCGGAACAAGCATCGGCTGGAAGGTGAGGATCCGTGCCGCATCGGACTCGATCGACAACCGTTCCTGGAATCCAGCGGGAAGTATGTCGCTGTACTGCGCCCACCACCCCTTGCGCCGCCCTTCCCGAGCCAGCGTGGTCAGCGCCGTCCGCAGCCGCTCGTCCGATACTCCGTACAGCGCGAGCAGTGCCTCGATCTCCAGCTTGCTGACGCCTTGGCGGCCGTTCTCCTGACGGGAGATCTTGGGCTTGTCGCCGCCGATGCGCTCGGCGGCCTCCTCCATCTTGACTCCGGCCTTCTCACGGAGCCGCTTCAACTCGGCACCGAGTCGTCGGCGTCGCACCGTTGGGCGTGGATGGCTTGGCATGTGGTTGTCCCTCCCCTGACGCGGGCCACTCAGTGCTACCCGTTCATGACCGCTTTCAGCAACTCCCTTTATATGCACAAGCGTTCACCCACACAGGCGAATCTACAATTTTGCATCTGAACGGGTTGCGAACCGTGCTGTCGACGGTCCACTCTGTTGCTCACCACGCAAGGCACCGCCTCGGTCACTCAGGGTTGCCGCGTGGGCCGGATCGTCTTCCCTCACACCGGAGGAACCCATGGCCCCCACCATCGAGTTGGACCCTCCCGACTACCGCCAGGAACTCGTCGCCCGCCCCGAGACGCTCGCGATCATGCGCCGCATCGTCAGTGCGCACCTCGACCTCTGGGATCTGCGGGAACTGAGCGACGCCGCCACGCTCTGCGCCCACGAGCTGCTCACCAACGTCATGCGGCACACCGGGTCACCGCTCTGCACGATCACGTTGCGCCGCAAGCCCGACGGCGTACGCGTCACCGTCAGCGACTCCGACACCGCGCCGCCCGAGCGTCGCGAACCCGACTGGAGCGAGGAGAGCGGACGCGGGGTGCTTCTGATCGCCGCGCTCGCGGCGCAGTGCGGAACGGTGATGCGGAAGGACGGCAAGGACGTCTGGGCCGACATCCGCGCCGCGACCCCCGCGTGCGCCACGTGAACAGGCCGCTGCCACGCGCCTATTGGTGTCACGCGGACACCGACCACGCGCCTGCCGCGGGGCCGCCGGACGACCTCGTCACCACCGCGCCCGGGCCGGCCGTGGCCTGGATGCGCGCATCCGTACGACGACTGACGCCAGGGCTCGACCGTGACGTCCGGCACCGGGCCCGGGCCTGGCTCGGCGACCGTCGGAGCGCGGAGGCGGTCGTGCAGAGCCTGCGGCGCGGCCAGGGGTACGCGTACGAACTGCCCACGCCCGACGGAGCCTGGCGCTGGACCGCGTACCCGGTCTCCACCCTTCCTCTGTTACCGACCGACCCGCCGCCGCTCAGGAGCCACGAATGAACGACACGCCTACGCACATGCCCGCTCCCCCATCGCCCTCCTCGGAGTTGCGCGCCGCGCTCAGCGAGGCCGGACTGCACGCGGACGTCACGGATACGGAATCGCAGGCGGAGAACCCCGTACGCATCGCCGCTCTCAGCCCCACCGACGCCCGCCAACTGGCCCGCCTCATCCGCACCGGAACCAAGCGCACGCTGAAGGCCGCCCGCGCCCTGCGGGAGATCTGCGAGGGGTACCGGATCGACCTCCCGGGGCTACGCGTCCGGCAGGGCCGCATCACGCTCGGGCCCATCCAGGTCGACGACGCGGCACGGCTGGCCCGGCTGCTCGGTGCGGTGCCGCAGACCACCGAACAGCCGGGCACGGACGCCGACGCCGGCACCGTGAGAGCCATGCTGAGCCACGCCTTCCCGCAGGCCACCGGCGGCGGCGCCCTCTCCGTATCCGTACGGGACAACACCCCGGACCTCTTGGACCTGGGCTCGATCGACGCCAGGACCGCTCGACGCCTGATCCGCGCCCTTCAGTTCTGAACAGCCCTACTCACGCAATCGGTACAACTACGCGTTCAGGAAGCCGACTTGTCGGTCGAGGCCGATTCCTTGCTCTGATCGGCAGGCTGGTTCGTGAAGACGACCAGGTGCCAGGCCTTCTTCTCCCGTACGGCAGTGAAGGTTTCGCGCAGCGGCTTGCCCGACTTTCCCTCTGCCGAGATGCGGACCGAGGCGACATCCGGCCCCATGTCCTGCTGTGTCTGCACGTCCTTGACCGTGAAACCGCGTCCTCCCCTGTCGGAGAGGATCTGGTTGGCTTCCTGCCGGGACCATTCCTCGTCCTTCACACCTCCGACCGAGATCAGCCCGGAGACACTGCGGGAGTTGAGGGCCTGCACATAGGCCTCAACGGCCTGGCGTACGCCGCTGGCGGAGCCCGACGCGGAGGGAGAGGTGACCGAACCTCCGGACGGGCCGTCGTCATTCTGCGGTGCGCAGCCGGATGCGACGACGAGAGCGGCCGCAACGGCAATGAGGCGTCGACGTTGCACGACACACTCCTGTTCTCCCCGGAGGGAACGGGTGAGCAATCTGTCAGGTGCGGTGGGCATACCACAAGGCTCGCGGATAGTCGGAAAGGATCTTCTTCAGGCTCTTATTGTGCGTGTCAGTGGTGTGATAGGTGAGGTAGGGCGTGCCTTTGTGCTTCTTCGTGACGATCATGGTGTGGTCGATCTTTCCATTACGGTCGAAGTCCGCCTGGAGAACGTCCGCGGATGCCATCTTCCACACGTTGTCGAGCGGCTTGGTTCGCTTCGAGTGCTTCTTCGCGAACCAGTACCAGTTCTCGGCTCCTGCCCACGTGTAGCTGGTGAGGGGCTTCGCGGGTCCGTAGAACCAATACTTGTTGCTCTTACGCTGGATCAAGGCTCCCCCTTTGGGACCCCAGCCACCAGCATGTACCGCCTGGGATATGAAATTGGTGCAATCGTTCCCGTACGTGCGGTAGGCGCTGTTGTGCTTCTTCCAGTATTTGTTGGCGTAGGAGACCATCTTGCTGTAGTTGTAACTCGCTGTCACCGCGGGCTTGGTGTACTCAATACCGTTTTCGGGCAGCGCCCTTGTGTCGGATGCGGAGCCCTTGCCTCCTTCGTCCTCGTCCGGCGTGCCGCCACCGTCGTCGTCAGCGAGGTTCAGGTCCATCTCGGTCACCTGCGTTGTCGGTGTCGGACCACCGCCGGTCTCCACCTCGTCCGACGACAACAGCCACGCATCCTCAGCGTTCCGAGTGAACGTCATGGTGCGTGCGAGAGAGGACTCCTCGTATTCCGGCGCTCCGTCCTCGACCTCCTGGCGGGTCACCGGCAGGTACAAGCGCGTATGTTCGGTGAGCCGAAGGGTGGCCGTTCGTTCGTTGAGCTCCACGGAAGAGGTTTCGACGTCGACCTCTGCCCGCGTGTATCCGCCGTCAACTTCTTTGTAGCGTTGCCCCTTTTCCTCCAGAGCCGCGAGTTCCTCGTGCGCACGGGAGGCCATGGCCCGGGTGACTCCGAGCCGAGTGCTCGCGAACCTTGCCGTCGGATGGGTGGACGTCAGCATGTCAGCCCGCTGCTGGAGATAGCCCTCGGCGAGCTCGACGAGTTCGGCAGGTTCCACACTTGCGGACGTCGCGGTGTTCGCCGATGGCGGCCCGGCGTACGCCGGCACTCCGATGGCCGCGACCATCATCGTCACGACCGCGGTCGCGGCTGTGGTGATAGTTCGTCTGTGATCCGGTACGGACACTTTTCTCCCCATCATGCAGTTTGAGTTACTGGATCCTGCATGTCAGGGGATAGCGAAAGACGCACGTCGTTCCTGCATGGCGACTTCACATCCAGGAATGGCTGATTCCTGGACACATGTATCGCAACGACCCCGGCGATGCCCATGGGCGCGACTACAGCCAGTATTCGTCGGGTGAGGACCACCTGCACTGGCCCCGAGGCCAACGCGGGGCCCGACCCGAATACCTCCGGAGAACAGCCCGCACGTCGTGGACCTCGACCCGATGAAGGCCAGGACCGCCTGAAGCAAGGCCACCCACTCCAGTTCTGAATGGCCTTTCCCAGGCCTGCCCTCGTGGTCGGGACACCACGAACTGAGCGTTCCCGTAAGGCATCGAAGGTCCCTCGCAGCGGCCTTCCGGCCGGCCCCGCCGGGAGGCGAGCACAGGCATCATCCGGCCCGGCACCCGAAGACGTCGGAAGATCTCCGCACGCATGACACCGACGAGCCCTGCTCGGCCCGAAGGCCCTCAGGCGGCTTCTTGCGCCTGCCGTCAGTGGCCTTTACGGCGCTCCACGTCGAAGCGATACAGCACCCGCACCAGACGCCATGTTCCGACCGCCGCTCCCACCAGGGCTCCCCCCATCCGTACACCTCTGGACGCTGAACCGGAGAGGTCGAAGACGAGAGTGAGGGCCAGAGCGCCGGCGAAGACCGCCGCGGCGAGGACGACAGCGGTCATCAGAGCAAAGACGATCTCCACCGTCAGCGCATCCTTTTCCCACCGCGACTCACGCCCCATATCCATGCCGGAAGTCTCGCATCACGGTCAAGTCCCGCCCCGGTCATTGACAGGTCTCGCCCCCGGCGGGATTCTGCGAGAGCGCTCTTCTATCGATGTAAATCCCTCCATGACGATGCCTATGCCGATGGCCATCGTCGTCATCATCGAATCCCCCACCCAGGAGCGAGCCCATGCGCAGGCCCAGGAGACCCTTCCGCCGATCGTCCGGCCTCGGCGCGCTCGCGCTGGTCGGCGCCCTTGCCGCGACGCTCTTCCTGTCGCCGCCCGACACCGCCCAGGGCGCATCGGCCGCCCGTGAGGCGGCGGCTCCGCAGGGGCAGACCAGCCTTCGCGCGGCCGACCCCAGCGTGTTGCGGGTGGGCAGTACGTACGTCGGCGTCCAGTCGACCGGCGGCGGCATCGTCGTACGGCAGGCGTCGTCCACGGACGGTCTTGCCACCGCGCCCGCCCGGCAGGTCTGGGCCGACAGCCGGGGGCGCGGGGAGGTCTGGGCCCCCGAGATCGTGATGGACGGCGGGCGCTACTACATCTACTTCACCGCCGGTGTCGGGGCCGCCCACCGCATGTTCGTCATCAGCTCCGCCGCCCCGGACAGCGGGTACGGGGCCGAGACCCAACTCGCGCTGCCCGACGGAAAATGGGCCATCGACGGCACCCTGTTCACCTTCGAGGGGCAGCGCTGGTTCGTCTGGTCCGGGTGGGCGGGCGACACCAACGTCGAGCAGAACCTCTACATCGCCCGGATGAGCAGCCCGACCCAGCCCACCGGCGCGCGGTACGTCATCTCGCAGCCGCGCGAGAGCTGGGAGCGGGTGGTGGGCGACCCGTTCATCAACGAGAGCCCCGAGGCGATCAAGGACCCGAACGGGCAGCTGCACATCACGTACTCCGCCAACGGCAGTTGGAGCGAGCAGTACTGCCTGGCCGACCTGCGGCTGCGCAAGGGCGGCGACCCCACGTACGTATGGGACTGGTACAAGTCGAACGGCTGCCTATTCGGCTCCAACCGGTCGACGATGATGGCGGGTTGGGACCCGACGCTGTACGTGAACGGGCCCGGCCACCACACGTTCGTCCTGCTGCACGGCGACATCGGCACCAGCCCGCCCGCCGGTCCGAGGTTCCCGTCGATGTACCACGCGGTCGCCAAGGGCACCCCGTACTCCTGGGCCAACCGCCATTGGTACACGGGCACGTTCGCCTGGTGGGGCAACACGACGTACTCGCGAGCCAACGTCCCGGGGCCGAATTCGGACACGGGGTGGAGCCTGAAGTTCTTCGAGTGAGCCGTACGGGCGTCGGCAACGGCACCGAAGCCGTGAAGGCCCTCATGCTGGGTCACGGATATGGCGTCGCTGCGCGACCTCCTGTCCGTCGGCGACACCGGGCGGCTCGGCCAGCCCGGCATGTTCTCCCTGGCCGCCCCGAGACCACCTCCGCTCCCACGGGACGGCGGACGGCACGGTCCGACTCACCGGACAAGCCCTAACCGACGGTGAGGTGTCCACTCGCCACCATGTCGCGGACGTATGCCGGCCAGTCCGCGTCCAGCTTGTGCTCGAACGCCTCGTGCACCGCTTGGCGTTCTTCGTCGGTCAGCACCTCGCTGTGCCCGTCGGTATAGGTCAACCGGAAGCGCTCGGCCGTGTTGATCAGATGGTGGTACGCCCGGCGGCTGACCGTCATGTACAACCCTAGAAAAGGGGGTCGCGTCAGTTGTGCGAGCGCGTGCTCCCAGTCAACGCCGAGCGCGCTCCAGCTGCTGTCCTTCTCCCACTCCAGCCACCGCGTGACGTCGGTGAACCAGATCACGCGCTGGTCCGGATGCTCGCTCGCGTACACGCCGACGAACCCGAGGAGATCGGCCACGTCCGGGGGCAGACGGTCCAGCTGTCCGGCCGGGACGGTCGGGGGCGCGATCACGTGGGCCGCCTCCGCCATGTCGGCGTTCGGGTCCGTCGCCGGCCACGGCAGCGCGTACATCAACCAGTAGCGCGGGTGAGTGAAAAAGCGCTCTATTTCAGCGTCCAACGCAGCTTCCCCCTTTGGTGATTCGGAGACCCTACCCGATCGCCGGACGGGGCGGCCGCCGGTCCTCCGGGCGCATCCGGACACCGCGCCCACCACCCGTCCGCCATCGGCACACCTGGACCAACAACCTACTGATCCAAACGAAGCTGCCCAGGTCGTTGCAGGATCCGCCGGTGTACGGGCGGCGTGATGCCGCCACCCACGATGAATCCAATCGCTACGCTCTGGCTCGCGAACGCGATCATCCCGATGATCGCGCACAGAACCATGCCGACCATCACCAGGCCCGCGACCTTCACATGCGAGGCTTTCTGGTTCAGCCATTTCACGTTCGAGTGGGTTGTGAGATACACGGTGGAGCCGAACCCGGCCGACGCCAGAACGGTCAGAACGTCCATTTCGCAACCTCAGCTTTCTGTGGTGCTCCCCACGGGCAGAGCATGGTGGCCGATTGAGTAGAAGGAACATTAACGATCTTGGCGGGATGATCAAATTCGTTTGAGCAATCCCTGAGGGAAGTTGTTCACGATTCCGGGCCATCGGCAACGGCACGGAATGCGGTGAGGTCGCCGGGACGTCGAGGCCGCCGAACAGGCCCTGCGGATCGTCGCGTTAGCGGAAGGGCTCGCGCTGCACACGCACATCGACCCGGACGGCACACCGGAGTCGGCCGTTCTCGCAGCTCTGGACGAGCGGCTCGGCCGCGTGTTCACCGGGACGTGCCGGCGCGTGCGGGGCAGGTAGAAGTGCGGGGCGGGTAGAAGTGCCCCGCACGGACTCGGGCAGAGAGGCGCGTCAGCTTTCGGCCTCGCCCCACTCCTGGACGGCCACCTCGTCGCCCACGGACAGCTTCCCCGGCCGCACCACGGCGAACTTCGCGCCGAACACCACGCCGCCTGCCGAGAAGCGCCGGTAGCCCGCGAGCGTACGCAACGGCTCCGGCCCGCCCCGGGCCCCGGCCTCCTGGTCGACCAGGGTGACCGCGCAGCGCACGGCGAGCTTGGCGTAACCCAGTTCGGCCTCGCCGATGGTCATGCGGCGGATGCGGTCCTCGGCGTGGGCCTCCGCCGCCCAGTCATCCCCGTGCTCGCCATGGGCTCCCTCGGGGTGGCTGTCGACGACGACGTTCGGGCGGAAGCGGTCCATGGCCAGGGGCGGGGCGTCGCGCTCGGCCATCCGCGTGTTCAGGAGGGCGAGCGAGGCGCGGGACAGCAGGTGTACGGCGCTGCTGTCGGCGTAGCCGGAGGTGCCGGGGGTCAGGCCGTCCGCGATCCGGTCGTGCTCCGGCGGCACGCGGACCAGGCGGCTCGGTACGCCGAGGAAGTCCGAGAGCCACTCGGCGGCCTCCTCGCCCTGGTCGATGCCCTGGTACGTCGCGCCGAACAGGTCGACGTCGCGCCGGGGCGCGGAGGTGGTGACGTCGAGGTGCAGCGTGCCATGACCGCTGTCCGGCTCCGCCGAGGCGAGCGTGAGCCTGCTGCCGTCGGCGGAGGCGGTGGGCCGGACGAGCGCGAGGCGGGGGTCGCGGCGCTGGGTGCGGTAGACCCCCTCGACGCTGACGACCATGAAACTACGGTCGTGCGCGAGCCCCGCCGACGTGAGGTATGTGCTGTCCACGGACGTTCCCGCGCAGCCCTTGACGGGGTAGGTGATCAGATCGACGACCGTGGCCATGCGGCCTCTCCTTCGCGACGCCCTGCCCGCGGATCTGCTGCCGTCGGGCCCTTACGGCCAGGGTGCCAGGCGGCGCGGACGATGATCGACGGGTTTTGCGCCAGACCGCGACGCGCCCCTGGCCGGCAGAGTGCCGACGGATGCTCCGCATGGTCCCCGCCGACGCGGGGAGCACGGCCAGGCCGTTTTTGATCATCTGCCCTACAGCTGGACCAACCCCACAGCGGCGGGGATCACTGCTTCATCAGGAGGCCCGGCCCGGTGAAGGGACCACCCCTGCGGACGCAGGGAACGCGTCATCCGGGGCGGTGACGCGGACGTCGATAACGGACCATCCCGCAATCCCGCAGGGCGGGGAAACCGCCCAACGCCGCCACCAGCAGTTTTCAACGCGGGACCAACCCCGCACTCGCGGGGAGCGTTCGAGCCCCAGCGCCAGTTTCGCCTGGACCTCGGGGCCACCCCCGCACGGGCGGGGAGCACTACAGATCAGGCAGGTCGCCCATTTTCCAAACCGGATCATCCCTGCACGCGCAAGGCAGACAGCTCGCTCCGGGGCATCACCCCGCGCCCACGACCACGGTCCGCCGGAGGGCGGCGAGCCCGCTTCACCCTAGCCGCCGCCCACCCCCCTCACCCCTTCCGGTACAAAGCCTCGATCTCCCCCGAGAAGTCCCGTGCGACAGCGTCCCGTTTCAGCTTCAGCGACGGCGTCAGGTGGCCCGCCTCCTCCGTGAAGTCCACCGGCAGAATCGTGAACTTGCGGATCGACTCCGCACGGGACACCAGGCGGTTCGCCTCGTCCACCGCCTTCTGGAGCGACGTGCGCAGGTCCTCGTCGTGGATCAGGTCGCGCATCGGGATGTCCTGCTTCTTCGTCATCTGGCGCCAGTGCTGGAGGCCGTCCGGTTCCAGGGTGATCAGGGCGGTGACGAACGAGCGGTTGTCGCCGACGACCATGCACTGGCTGACCAGGGGGTGAGCGCGCAGCCAGTCCTCCAGCGGGGCCGGGGTGACGTTCTTGCCGCCCGACGTGATGATGATGTCCTTCTTGCGGCCCGTGATCGTCAGGTAGCCGTCCTCGTCCAGCGCGCCCAGGTCACCCGTGGGGAACCAGTCGTCCGGCAGCAGCGCCGGGGCCACCTCCGCGCGTTCGCCGTCCCAGTAGCCCCGGAACACCTGGCCGCCCTTCAGGAGCACCTCGCCGTCGTCCGCGATGCGTACCGAAGTGCCGGGCAGGGGCCAACCCACTGTGCCCAGGCGGGGTTTGAGCGGCGGGGTCACCGTGTGGGCGGCTGTCGTCTCGGTGAGGCCGTAGCCCTCGAAGATGCCGATGCCCGCGCCCTCGTAGAACGCGGCGAGCCGGCGGCCCAGCGGGGAGCCGCCGCAGATCACGTAACGGACCTTCCCGCCGAGCGCCGCCCGGATACGGCGGTAGACCAGCGGGTCGTACAGGGCGCGGGCCGCGCGCAGGCCGAGGCCCGGGCCCGGGCCTGTGCCGTGTTCGGCGGCCTCGACCGCCTTGCCGTAGCGCTGGGCTATGCGGGCCGCCCGGTCGAACGACGAGGCCCGGCCCATCTTCTCCGCCGTCGCCCGGCCCGTGTTGTAGACCTTCTCCAGGACGTACGGGATGGCCAGGAGGAAGGTGGGGCGGAAGCCCGCCAGGTCGGCCAGGAGGTCTTCCGTCTGGATGGAGGGGGCGTGGCCCAGGCGGACCCTCGCCCGCATGCAGCCGATCGCCACCATGCGGCCGAAGACGTGCGAGAGGGGGAGGAAGAGGAGCGTGGAGGCCGGGTCCTTGGAGACCGACTTGAAGACCGGGTGGAGGAGTTCGATCGCGTTGTCGACCTCGGCGAAGAAGTTGCCGTGGGTCAGGACACAGCCCTTCGGGCGGCCCGTGGTGCCCGAGGTGTAGATCAGGGTGGCGGGGGTGTCCGGTTCCAGGGTGGCCCGGCGGGCCGCGACCGCGGCGTCCGGGATGTCCTTGCCGAGCGACTTGAGGTGGCCGATCGCCCCCGTGTCGAACTGCCACAGATGCGCCAGGTCGCCGAGCTGCTTGCGCTCCTGGCTGATCAGGCGGCCCTGTTCCTTCGTCTCCACCGCACAGGCCACCGCACCCGAGTTCTGGAGGATCCAGCGGGCCTGGAAGGCGGAGGAGGTGGGGTAGATGGGGACCGTCACCAGCCCGGCCGCCCAGGCCGCGAAGTCCAGCAGCGTCCACTCGTACGTCGTCCGGGCCATGATCGCGACCCGGTCCCCCGCCCGCAGCCCTTCCGCCATCAGGCCCTTGGCGACCGCGACCACCTCGGCGGCGAACTCGGCCGCCGTCACGTCCCACCAGGCGCCCTCGGCGTCCTTGCGGCTGAGGACCGGTTCCGAAGGGGCCTCCCTCGCGTTGTCGAACGGGATCTCGGCCAGCGAGCCGCGCTCCACGGTCGGCGCGAACCTCGGTACGGAGACCTCCTGGACCCTGCCGTCCGGGCCGCGCTGCTTCGTCGGTTCGATCAGGACGGGCCCAGGGGGCGTAGCGGACGTGGGGGCGGAAGGTGGCGTTGACACGTGCGGCTCCTCGGTTCGGGGGTCGGGCGGGTCGGTTCGCCGGGTCGTCCGTCCGGCAGGGTGGAGAAGAAGGGAACAGCTGCGCTACGGGCGCTCCAGGATCGCCGTCACCCCCTGGCCGCCCGCCGCGCAGATCGAGATCAGGCCCCGGCCCGGGCCGTCCCGCTCCGCGAGGAGCTTCGCCAGCGTCGCCACGATCCGGGCGCCCGTCGCGGCGAAGGGGTGGCCGGTGGCGAGGGAGGAGCCGGCCACGTTGAGGCGGGTCCGGTCCACCGGGGCCAGGCCCTGCTTCTCCCAGGCGGCGAGGGTGGCCAGCACCTGGGAGGCGAACGCCTCGTGGATCTCGTACAGGTCGAAGTCCTCGATGCCCAGCCCGGCCCGCTCCAGCAGGCGCGGCACCGCGTACGCCGGGGCCATGAGGAGGCCGTCGTCGCCGTCCACGTAGTCGACCGCGCCCGTCTCGTACAGGGAGAGGTAGGCGAGTGGTTCGAGGCCCCGTTCCTCGGCCCATTCCTCGCTCGCCAGCAGGACCGTCGCCGCGCCGTCCGTCAGCGGTGTCGAATTGCCCGCCGTCATGGTGGGGTTGGGGCCGGAGGTGCCGAATACCGGCTTCAGGCGGGCCAGTTTCTCGGCCGTCGAGTCCGGGCGCAGGTTCTGGTCGCGGTCCAGGCCGCGGTACGGGACCACCAGGTCGTCCAGGAAGCCCCGTTCGTAGGCCGCCGCCAGGCGCTGGTGGCTCGTGGCGGCCAGCTGGTCCTGGTCCTCGCGGCTCACCGCCCAGCGGCGGGCGGTGACGGCTGCGTGCTCGCCCATCGACAGACCGGTGCGCGGTTCGGCGTTGCGCGGGATGTCCGGGACGAGGTGGCGGGGGCGTACGGCGGCGAGGGCCTTGAGGCGGGCTCCCGTCGTCTTCGCGCGGCGGGCGGCGAGCAGGATGCGGCGCAGTTCGTCGTTGACGCCGAGCGGAGCGTCGCTGGTGGTGTCGGAGCCGCCCGCGACGGCGGAGTCGACGGACCTGAGCGCGATCTGGTTCGCGGCGGCGATGACCGCCTGGAGGCCGGTGCCGCAGGCCTGTTGGATGTCGTACGCGGGCGTGCGCGGGTCGAGCGCGGAGCCGAGGACGGTCTCGCGGGCCAGGTTGAAGTCCCGGCTGTGCTTGAGGACCGCGCCCGCGACGAACGCCCCGACCCGGTCGCCGGCCAGGCCGTACCGCTCCACCAGACCGTTCAGCGCGGCCGTCAGCAGGTCCTGGTTGGAGGCGGTCGCGTACGGGCCGTCGGAGCGGGCGAACGGGGTGCGGCTGCCGCCGATGACCGCGACGCGGCGCGGCTGCGGCAGGGCGAGGGGAATCGAGGGGTGCGCGCTCGTCACCGTGACCATCTCGTCTCGGTCGGTCCGGGATTGTTCATCTCGACCAGCTCCTGACTCTTGAGTAACCTTACTCAAGAGTAAATCTACGACCGAGCAGGGAGTCAGGACAATGGCCGATCGCTATCTGCACCTCACCGGCACAGCACCCGGCCGCTTCCTCACCCGCAGGCTCGGCCTGCCGCAGCCCGCCCCGCTGCGCCGCTGGACCCTGGAGACGCCGGGCCTGGACGGGCCGCTGCTGCATCTGACCGCCGGGGCCTCGGCGATCACGGACGAGCTGGCGAAGGTGCTGGCCGCGACCGGGCTGACCGTCGAGGCGCGGGCGGCGCGGCCCGCCGGGATCGTGCTGGACGCCACCGGGGTCACCTCCGCCCAGGGCCTCGCCGAGGTGCACGCGGCCCTCCATCCTGTTGTACGGTCGCTCGCTCCCGGTGGCCGGATCGTCGTTCTCGGCACGCCGCCGTCCTCCGAGGACCACCATCAGGCCGCTGCCCAGCAGGCGTTGGAGGGTTTCGTCCGGTCGCTGGGCAAGGAGATCGGGCGCGGCTCCACCGTGCAGCTGCTGCGGCTCCCGGCCGAAGCCGCACCGGTGGCCGCCGAGTCCACCCTCCGCTTCCTCCTCTCCCCCCGGTCCGCCTATGTCAGCGGCCAGGTGATCGAGCTGACCGCCGCCGCGCCCGACCCCGTGGCCGACCGGGACGCGCCGCTCGCCGGGCGCACCGCCCTGGTCACCGGGGCGGCCCGGGGCATCGGCGCGTCCGTCGCCTCGGTGCTGGCCCGCGACGGGGCGCGGGTGATCGTGCTGGACGTCCCCCAGGCCCAGGACGATCTCGTACGCACCGCCGACCGGCTCGGGGCCACCGCGCTGCCGCTGGACATCACCGCACCCGACGCCGCGGCCCGCATCGCCGCCGCCGCACCGGACGGGCTCGACGTCCTCGTCCACAACGCGGGCATCACCCGCGACCGCCGCCTCGCCAACATGCCGGCCGACCGCTGGGCCCAGGTCATCGACGTCAACCTCGACAGCGTGCTCCGCACCACCGACGAGCTGCTCACCTCGGGCGCGCTGAACCGGGGCGGCCGGATCGTCGCCACCGCCTCCATCGCGGGCATCGCGGGCAACAACGGCCAGACCAACTACGCGGCCAGCAAGGCGGGCGTCATCGGCCTCGTCCGCTCGCTCGGCCCGCGCGCCGCCGCCGAGCACGGCGTCACGGTCAACGCGGTGGCCCCCGGGTTCATCGAGACGAAGATGACCGCCGCCGTGCCGCTCTTCATCCGCGAGGCGGGCCGCCGCATGAACTCCCTCTCCCAGGGCGGCCTTCCGGCCGACGTCGCCGAGGCCGTCGCCTGGTTCGCGCAGCCCGACTCCACCGCCGTCAACGGCCAGGTGCTGCGCGTCTGCGGCCAGAGCCTGCTGGGGGCGTGAGCCCGATGACCTCACTCAGCGCCTCGCTCGTGCGCGGGGCCGTCACGTCACCGTTCAAGCGCGCCGGGCAGCCGGACGCCACCCTGCCCCCGGGACGTCTCACCCGCCCGGCCGCGCCCGTCGCGCCCGGGCCCCTCGCCGCGTACGCCCGGATCTGCGGGTTCGCCGAGTCCGGCCCACTGCCGGTCACGTACCCGCACGTCCTGGCCTTCCCGCTCACCATGCGGCTGATGACCGGCCGCGCCTTCCCGCTGCCGGTGCTCGGGCTCGTCCACACCTGGATCGAGATCACCCCGCACCGGGCGGTGCGGCCCGACGAACCGCTCGAACTGACCGTGTACGCCGATGGGTTGACGCCGCACCGGCGGGGCACCGAGGTCACGATGGTGACCGAGGCGCGGGTGGCCGGGGAGCTGGTGTGGGAGTCCCGCAGCGGCTATCTGTCCCGGCACCGGCAGCCGGCGGACGACACCCCGCCCCCACCGCACGCACCCCCGGCAGCCGAGGAGCTGCCCGCCGTCACCGAGTGGCGGCTGCCCGGCGATCTCGGGCGACGGTACGGAGCCGTCTCCGGCGACCGCAACCCGATCCACCTGCACCCGCTGACCGCCCGGCTGTTCGGCTTCCCCCGGGCCATCGCGCACGGCATGTGGACGGTCGCCCGCTGCCTTGCCGAGACCGGAGATGTCGCCGAACTCCGCTCCGTACGGGCCGAGTTCAAGGCCCCTGTGCTGCTGCCCGCGACCGTGACGTACGCCGCCGACCCCGCCGGGAGCGCCTTCGCCCTGCGGGGTGCCGGGGGGCGCGTGCACCTCGTCGGGGCGGTGACGCGTCCGGCCCAGGACGACATGTCCTAGGAGCGTGCCGGCTTGTTCAGGCCCGTACGGGTGAGGGAGCGGTCGTGGAGGCGGCTCAGGAACAGCAAGGCGCAGACGGCACCGATCAGGGCGCAGAACATGTCCCACTGGGTGTCCCACACGTCTCCCTGGGTTCCCAGGAACGCGTCCGCGGCCTCGCCGCCGGTGACGGCCGCCAGCCATTCCAGCATCTCGAAGACGGCGCTGAAGGCCAGGCAGGCGCAGACGGTGAGCACCGGGAGCCAGCGGCTGCCGCGCAGAGGCGAGGTACGAACGAGCAGTTCGCGTACCAGGATCGCCGGGACGAAGCCCTGCATGAGGTGGCCGAAGCGGTCGTAAGGGTTGCGCTCCCAGCCGAGCCCGTCGCGCACCCAGTCTCCGACGGGCACCTCCGCGTATGTGTAGTGGCCGCCCACGATGAGCACCAGGGCATGTGCCGCCAGCAGCCCGCAGAGCAGGCCGCTCAGCGGGAAGCGGGCCCGGAACAGGATGATCAACGGCAGGCCCGCCATCACCCACACCGTCTCCAGCAGCCAGGTGGTCGGGTCGGCGGCTCCGAACCTCGACACGACGAGCGCCGCGGTCACCGCGACGGCGAGTGCGGCCGGCAGCCGGCGGCTCGGCGACAGCCTCACGTCGAGCGACGGGGCGGGGTTCGGGGTGGTGGCGGCCATCGCCTGCTCCTAGGAGGTCGGTTCGGGCCCTCAGTCTCGGGCTCGCAGGCCGACGCCTCCTTGAGTACACGTACTCAACCAGCCACTGATGACGTGCCTATGACGTCGGGGGCGTCCACGGCCGGGCGTGCATCAGGTTCTCCAGGCCCGCCCAGGCGAAGTTCATCAGGGTCGCCGCGGCCTCCTTCGCCGAGACGTCCGGGGTGTCGTTGGCCCAGCCCGCCAGCGACTCCGCGGCCCCCACCAGGGCCTGGGCGAGGCCCGCCACGTCGCGGTCCGCGAGGGCGGGGTCGCTGTGGGCCTCGCGGGCGGCGGCTCCGATCAGGCCCGTCACGAACGCGACGATCTCGTCCCGCATGGAGCCGACCTCGCTGACGAACGGCTCCCCGTGCGAACGCGCCTGGCGGTGCAGGACCGACCAGCCGTCCGGGTTCTCGGCGGTGTGCAGGAAGAACGCCCGCAGTCCCGACCACAGTTGGCGGTCGGCGGGCAGTCCCGGCTCCACCCCGGCCCGTACCGCTTCCAGCAGGGCCGCCGCCTCGCGGCGGATGCAGGCGGAGAACAGCTCTTCCTTGGAATTCAGGTACAGGTAGACCAACGGCTTGGAGACGCCCGCCAGCTCCGCGATCTCGTCCATCGAGGCCGCCCGGTAGCCGCGCTGCCCGAAGGTCCGCACCGCGGCGTCCATCATCTGCTTCTCGCGCACCGCGCGCGGCATCCGCTTGCTCTTCACTGCACCCACGTCCGGCTTCCTCCCCGCCCCCACTGCCCTGCTCCCCGCCCACACTACGGCGGCGGGCGGCCCGGCGTCGTGCCGGAAGCCGATCAGCCGGGCGGTACGGCGGGCCGCGCGCACAGCAGCAGCGGGCCTCCGGCGACGGCCGCGTACAGGCTCCCGGCACGGCCCGCGAGCCCCGTGCAGACGCCCGGGTGGCCGGTGGCCGGGGAGGGGCCCGGCGCACCGCTGTCCGTGAACGCGACCGGCCCGTCCGCCGGGCCCGCCGGGAGCCGGGTACGCAGCCGGCCGTCGGCGGTGACCGCCCAGAGCCTGCTGTTCAGCGTGGTCAGCGCGACCGCCCCGCCCGCGTCGCCCAGCACCTGCCACGGCCCGTCGAGAGCGAGCGCGGACAGGTGGTGGAGCGTGTCGTCGTGCGGGGTCACGGCGAAGATCCCCGCGTCGCAGAGCGCGAGCGCCGTCGTACCGGCCGGCACCGTCCCGGCCTCCGCCCACTCCCCCGGGCCCGGCACCGGCTCCGGCACCGGGTCGCGCCGCAGCAGCCGGCCGTCCTCCGTCGCCGCGTACAGCTCCAGCGGCAGCCCGCCGGACGCCTCGCGCGCCGAGGCCAGCGCCCGCACCCCGGGAGCGTGCCCGGCCGGCCGCCACGGCAGGTTCTGCCCGGACGGCTCCCGGCACAGCAGCCGGCCCCGCCCGTCGACGCCGAACAGGGTGCCCGCGCAGACGGCCAGCGCGTGCACGTCGTCCGGGTCTCCGGCCGCCTCCCAGCCGTCGCCGGGAGCCGTTCCGCCGAGCCGGTCCAGGACGTTGCGGGTGATGCGGTCCGCGACCGGGTCGTCCGCCAGGACGCTGCCCCAGTTGATCGTGCCCGCGTTGAACACGGTGCCCGCGCCGAGCCGGAAGACGCCCATCGTCGCCGCGCCGCCCTGCCCGTACTCCCGCCAGTGCCGCAGATCGGCGGTGGCGAGGACGACGAACGAGCCCGGTGTCCCGTCCACGCCCGTCGCGCGCGGCACCTCGCCGGTCCACTCCAGGTCGCAGGCGTCCGTCTCGTAGCCGAGTGCGCCGCGCGCGAAGGGTTCGCCGTCCGCCAGGCCCGTACCGGCGAAGGCCCAGTGCCCGGCGAACCGGGCCGTGTAGGCGTCCTTGCGCATCACCGCCATGCCCTCGCCCCACGCGCCCGCGCCCCGGCGGAAGCTGAGGCCCGTCATCGTGTTCTCCGGGCGGTCCACGGGCGAGCTGGACCACTCGACGGTGGTCCGGCGCGGGTCGGTCGCCGTCATCGGGTCGGTGAGCGCGTCCCGGTGGCAGACCATGGTGCGTCCGTCGTCCTCCAGCCGCATCTGCCACCAGGCGGTGTTGGCGGCGAAGAAGGCGACGTTGCCGCCGCGCCGCGCGAACGCCTCGACGCTGTCGCGCATCTCCATCGACCAGTACTCGTCATGGCCGTTGACCACCAACAGGCGGTAGTGGGAGAGGAGTTCGTCGCCACCGTGCAGGTCCAGGCCGGAGCAGAAGTCCACCGGATGGCCGGCCGTCGGCAGCCAGCGCAGCAGCCCTTCCTCCCAGCGCTCGGGCGGCGGGCCGCCGCCGGGCGAGGCGAAGGAGACCCGGGCGGCGCGGTGGGGCTGCTCGGAGTAGTAGAGGCCCCGGTGCGGCTGCCCGGCGTGGGTGTACGCCCGCCAGGTGGCGAACGGGACCGTGACGAGGATCCGGGAGGTCGTGCCGGGGCGGGCGGCCCGGACGACGAACCACACCTCGTGCTCGGCCTCGTCGGTCGTCGGCCGGTCCTCGCCCGGTACGTCGAAGGCGGCGCGGCAGAGCGAGCTGGGCCAGTCCTGCGGGACGTCCAGGGTCCAGTCGGGGCCGGTCACCTCGGCGGTGAGGAGCGGCGCCCCGCTCACCCCGTCGGTGATCCGGACCCGGGCGCTCGCCCCCGTACCGTCGAGGCCCGTCAGGTGGAAAGCGAGCCGGCCGCCCTGGACGCAGGAGGTCCGGTCGGCCCAGGCCCGCAACGGTTCGCCGGTGCTCATGGCCGCTCGCCCTCCGCCGTCTCCAGCAGCGCGCGGAGTCCGCCCAGCAGCGGAGGCCTGCCCGCCGCGCTCGCGACGATCAGCTCCTCCATCGCGTACAGGTGTCCGCGGATCGCCTCCGGCGGCAGATACGCGGTGTCCGCGGTCAGCGACACCGCCAGCGCGTCGCCCTCCTCCGTGATGTGCAGGCAGTAGCGGCACGCCACCCGGTCCTGGGTGGCGGGGAAGCCGAAGGAGGTCCGCCGCCGGGCCTCCGCCAGCTCCGCGGCCAGCTCCTCCGGGGCCGGCCGCGGGCCTTCGGGCACGGGCCGTTCGACCAGGCGCATGTCGTTGAAGCAGCAATACGGGTGCACCTCGCGCCCGTACTCCGTGTGCAGCCGCTCGCCGAGCGCGTCCCACTCCACCGGGTCGTAGACGGCGGCACGGTAGGCGCGCAGGGCCGCACGGTAGGCGGCGGGGAGGAGGTCCGTGAACACGGCCGCCCCGCCCTCCCGGCCGGTCGCCCCCAGGTCGAGGACGAACAGGCCGTCCTGCGACAGCGTGGAGACCAGGTCGCGCAGGGCCTCGGCGGTGCGGTTGCCGACGATCGGCATCACGGCCGCCGTACGGTGCCCCTCCCCGGCGGCCACCAGCGCGGCCGACGCGGTGAGCAGCACGGTGGAGCCGCTGACCCGGTGCGCGGCGGCGACCGCCGCGACCGCGCGGGCCAGGGCCGGCGACACGATCCGCCCGGTCCAGAAGCGCGGGCTGCGGGGCTCCGCGCACGGCTCGGGGAACATCGTCGGCGGCGCGGCCCGGAAGCCCGCCTCCCAGTGCGCCAGGGCCACCGCTCCGCGCCGCCCGCCCTCGGCGTGCTGGTCGCGTGCCAGGTCCAGCGGGGTGGCGGCGGGCGGCCGCCCGGCCGAGCCGCGCCGGACCAGCAGCCGGAGATCGCGCACGAGGACCTCGGCGGCGTGCCCGTCGGCGGCGAGGTGGCACAGGACCAGCACGGCGTGGGTGACCCGGTCGCCGACGGTGACGAGGGCGGCGCGCAGCGGCCACTCGGCGGCGTAGTCGAAGCGGGCGGCGGACAGCTCGTCGAGGAGCGCTTCCGCCTGGGCCGCCGCCTCCGGGAGGCCGGTGGCGCGGGCGACCGTCACGGGCAGCGACCCCGTGTCCGCGAGGCACTGCGACGGCTCGCCGTCCGCCGCCGACAGCACGAGCCGGGTGCGCAACGCCTCGTGCCGCTCCATCAGCCGGGCCAGCGCGTCCAGTGTCGCGGCGACGGTCGCGGGACGGCCCCGGTCGGCCAGCGGCAGGACGCGGCCGATGTTGAAGTAGTGGTCATTGGGCGCGGTGCGGCGGATCGCGTGCCAGATGGCCCGCTGGCCCCAGGTGAGCGGGGCCCGCCCGGACCGCTCACCACGGAAGCCGACCTCGGTGGGGGTGGCCGAGTCGGTGAGGGCGCCAAGGGCTTCCGCCACGGCGGGCTCAGTCATGGTCGCCGCCGCCCGTCTCCGCGCCCAGCCCGGCCAGATGGGCGACCAGGCCGTCGAGGTCGTCCAGGAAGCGGAACGGCCCGTCGAGGTCGAGGAAGACCCCGAACTCCTCCTCCACCGCGTCGATCAGCCGGAGCAGCGCCAGGGACGTCACTCCGAGGGCGGTCAACGAAACGCCCTCGGCAAGCAGTTCGGTCTCGGACACCTCGCCGTCGGTGGCGCGGGACACCAGCCCGGCGACCCGCGCCCGCAGCGCGGCCCCGGCGGCGGCCGGGGCCGTCACCGGCCCTGCTCCGAGAGGCGGCGGCGCAGGCTGAGCGGGCGGATGTCCGTCCAGACCCGGTCGACATGGGCCATGCACTCCTCCTCGGACCCGGAGAAACCCTCCGCCCGCCAGCCGGCCGGCGGATCGGTCCTGGCGGGCCACAGCGCGTGCTGCTCCTCGTCGTTGACGACCACCTGGTACGCGGTTGTGTCACTCATCGCTGCTCTCCTCCTGCTGCTGGAGCTCGCTCACCACGGCCGAGACCTCGGCGAGCGTCGGGGTGTCGAAGAAGACGTCGAGGGGCACCTCGACGCCGAGCCGCTTGCGGATGCGGGCGGCGATGGCGGTGATGGTCAGCGAGTGGCCGCCGAGGTCGAAGAGGTCCTCGTCCGGGCCGATGTCGTCGAGCCGCAGCACCTCCTGCCAGATGTCCCGCACCACGGCGGCGGCCCCGTCCACAGCCGCGACCTCGGCACCGTCGACCGCGGCGGCCTCGGCCCCATCGACCGCGGCGGCCTCCGGCCTGGTCCTCGGGGCCTGCGGCAGCCGCCCCCGGTCCACCTTGCCGTTCGGGGTGAGGGGCAGCCCGGGCAGCGGTACCCAGGTGGCGGGCACCATCGCGGCCGGGAGCGTACGGGCGAGGTGGGCGCGCAGGTCGTCGGCGGCCGGGGGCTCCTGCGCGGCTCCGACGACGTACGCCACCAGCCGGTCCTGGCCGGCCTCCGCGGCGTCGTTCCCGGGGTCGTCCGCGCGGTCCAGGATCACCACCGCCTGGGACACCGCGGGGTGTTCGACCAGCCGGGCCTCGATCTCGCCCAGCTCGATGCGGTGGCCGCGCAGCTTGACCTGGGTGTCGACGCGTCCGGCGAACTCCAGCTGCCCGTCGGGCAGTCGGCGCACCAGGTCGCCCGTGCGGTACATCCGCGAGCCCGGCGGCCCCCATGGGTCCGGCACGAAGCGCTGGGCGGTCAGCCCCGAGCGGCCCCGGTAGCCGTGGGCCACGCCCGCGCCGCCCAGGTGCAGTTCGCCGGGGACTCCGTCCGGGGCGGGTCGGCCGTGCGCGTCGAGGACGTACGCCCGGGTGGCGGCCAGCGGTCGGCCGATCGTGACCGGGTCGCCGGGGCCCAGCTCGGCCAGGGTGGACCAGACGGTGGTCTCGGTCGGCCCGTACACATTGACCAACCTGCCGACGCACGCGCCCAGTTCGATGGCGAGCGGCTCCGGAAGCGCCTCGCCTCCCGCCAGGGCGACGAGACGTGGGCGGTGCAGACCGGCGGCCAGCAGCAGCCGCCAGCTGCTCGGCGTGGCCTGGACATGGGTGACGTCATGGGCCTCGATCAGCTTGAGCAGCGCCGCACCGTCGCGCTGCCGCTCCTCCGGGACGAGGACGACGCGGGCTCCGGTGGTGAGCGGGAGCAGCAGTTCCACGGTGGAGATGTCGAAGGACAGCGAGGTCAGCCCCAGCCAGCGGTCCTCCGGCCCCGCCGCCGGCCGGTCGGCCAGCGCGCCGAGGAGGTTGGCCAGCGCGCTGTGCGGAACCTCGACGCCCTTGGGCCGGCCCGTGGAGCCCGAGGTGTAGAGGACGTACGCGGGATCCCCGGCGGCCGGGGCGGTGGACCGGTCGCGCGGCGGCGCGGGAGCACCCCGGTGTTCCGGGGACAGCACCGGCAGGTCGCCGGGCAGCCCGTCCGGGGTGGGCCCTTCGACGACCAGGGCGGCCAGGCGCGCGTCCGCACGGACGAAGGCGAGCCGGTCGGCCGGATAGCCGGGATCCAGTGGTACGTAGGCCGCGCCCGCCGCCAACGTGCCGAGTACGGCGCTCAGTTCGTTCGCCGATCGGGCCACCTGGACGCCCACGAGATCACCGGGCACGATGCCCGCGGCGGCCAGCCGGTCCGCGAACGCCTCTGCGGCGGCGTGGAGTTCACCGTAGGACAGCTCGGTGCCGTCCGGCGTGACCACGGCCACGGCGGACGGGTTCGCCGCCGCCCGTTCCGCGAACATCGCCCACACCGTGGCGTCCGCCGAGCGGGCCGCGGGCGTGCCGTTGCCCGCGTACAGCGCCCGGTCCAGCTCGTCGCCCGCCAGCAGCGGCAGGTCGGCGAGGCGGGTGTCCGGCGCGGTGAGCACGGCGTCGAGCAGGGTGCGGAAGTGGCCGACGATCCGGGCGGGCGCGCCGGGGGCGAAGGCGTCGGTGCGGTACTGCAACGAGCCGTCCACACCGTCCGGCCCGTCGACGAGCTGGAGGTGCGCCAGATTGCGGACGGAGTGCGTGAAGCCGATCCAGTCCACGGAGACGTCCGGTGCTTCCCGCGCCTCCCAGCCGGTGCGGCGGCGGTAGCTGACCGAGAGCGGTGTGAGCGCGGTGCGCGGAGTGAGGCCGCCGCGCACCGCACGGCCGAGCGGGACCGTGCGGTGGTCGTAGAGCGCCCGCAGCTCGGCGCGGACGTCCCGCACGAAGTCGGCGAACGGCCGGTCCGGGTCGGGGCGGGTGAGGAGCGGCAGCTCGTTGACGTACAGGCCTACGTGGTCGGGGCTTCCCAGGCGTCTGGTGGAGAGTTCCAGCGCGGTGGCGGGCGCCCGGTCGCCGTAGCGGAACAGCAGCGTGTGCCAGAGCGCCAGAAGCAGTTCGAAGCGGGTGACGCCGAGAGACCGCGCGGTGTCGGTGATCCGGGCGTGGAGCGGGCCGTCGAGCGTGAAGGGGACGGCGGAGCCCGGTGCCGGGGCCGTGGTGTCGCGTACGGAGGGCGGGAGGCCGGGGAGCACGGGCGCGGCCGGGTCGGCCCAGCGGCCGGCCCAGAACTCCGCCGCCGCGGCCACCTCTTCGTCCGTCGGCTCGGCGGGCTCGTTCGGCGGCAGGTCGGCGGTCGTCTCCGCGCCGAGGATCTCCGCGAGCAGCACATCCTTCGACGTGCCGTCGAACACCAGGTGGTGGACCACGGCGTGCAGCACCGGGCTGTCGTCCCCGGCCGTCACGAGCGCGAACCGTACGAGCGGCCCTCGGGCCAGGTCGAAGGGCCGGGCGCTCTCCTCCGCGAGGAGCGCGTCGAGTTCGTCCGGCGCGCTCGTCAGCCGGCGCAGCTCGGGCGCGCGGCCGGTGGCCGGGGCGAGCGCGGGGCCCTCCGGGTCCAGCCGCGACGCCAGCACCGGATGCCGGGCGAGCAGGCGGGCGCAACCGGCCTCCAGCGCCGCCGGATCGGGCGGTACGGCGAACCGCGCGGTCACCGCGAGATGGTGCGCGGAGCCGGGCCGCAGCACCTGTTCGGTGACCCACATCCCGTGCTGGGCCGGGCCGAGGGTGAGTTCGGGCGCGGGCGCGGATGAAGGTGCGGAGGGAAGAGGGGACGTCGTGTTCGTCATCGCAGGGCCTCGTCGTCCAGGAGCAGGCGCAGCTCGCGCTTGAGGATCTTGCCGCCCTCGTTGCGCGGCAGGAAGGGGCGGAACAGCAGGCGGGCCGGGAGTTCGTGGGCGGCCAGCCGGTCGAGCAGGAAGGTCCGCAGCTCCGGCACGGTCAGCTCGCCGCGCGGCACGACCACGGCGGCGACGACCGACCCCAGGACGGCGTGCGGAACACCGAACGCCGCCGCGTCCGCCACTGCCGGGTGGGCGTGCAGCGCGTCCTCCACCTGGAGCGTGGAGACCTTGTACGCACCGGACTTGATGACGTCCCGCTCACGGTCCAGCAGCTGCAGATAGCCGTCCTCGTCCAGCCGCCCGAGGTCGCCCATCCGCACCCACTGCCCTTGGAACACCTCCGACCGCGCGGCGTCCTCACCGAGGTAGGCGCGGGGTGCGGCCGGGGTGCGGAGCCGGACCTCGCCCGGTTCGCCGGGCGGTAGCGGGGTCCCGTCGGGGGCGGTGATCCGCAGGTCGCGCAGGGAGGCGGGGCGGCCCGGGGAGTCGGGGCGGTCGGGGTCGAAGAGCAGGGTGATCTGGGCGGGGGCGGCCTCGGTGGAGGTGTAGTAGTTGACGACCTGGGCGCGCGGGAAGGCGCGGGCGAGGCCGAGGGCGACGGGCCCGGGGAGGGCGGCGGCGGTCGAGCCGACGAGCCGGACGCTGTCGGTGGCGTACCGGCGGGCGGCCGCGGAGCCGAGCAGTTCGATGGCCATCGCCGGGACGAGGAACACGCTGCCGACCTCGTACTCCTCGATGAGCCGCGCGAACCGTCCCGGGGTGAACTGCGGTGCGACCACGCCGGTGGCGGCGGAGTCCAGGGCGTTGACCAGCATCGTCTGCCCGGCGTTGGTGCCGACGGGGAAGGCGTGCAGGAAGTGGCGGGAGTGCCGGAGCGGACGGCGGCGTTCGTCGAGCGTGCAGCCGTGCGCCAGATTGCCGTGGGTGGCGGTGACGCCCTTGGGCCTGCCGGTGGTGCCGGAGGTGTAGAGGATCTGGGCGAGGGCGGCGGGGTCGGGCTCGGCGAGCGGCTCGGCGAGGGCGACGGGATCGGGCCCGGCAAGCGGCTCCGTGCGGGGCGACGCTGCTCCCGTCGCCTCGATCTCCTCCGTCGTGGCCGCCCACAGGCCTCGCGGGAGCAGGCCGGACGGCAGGTCCGCCCCGGCCGGGCGCAGTACGGCCGCGGCCCCGCTGTCCGCGAGGACATGGGCGGCGGTCGCCGGGGCCTGCCGGTCCGAGAGCGGTACGGCGACGCAGCCGGCGCGCAGCACCCCGCAGTACGCGACGGCGTACGCGATCCAGTCGCCGCTGCCGTACCGGAGCACGACCCGCGCCCCCGGCCCGAGGCCCCGGCTCCGCAGCCCGGCGGCAAGCGCCTCGGCCCGCTCACGCCACGCGCCGAACGTCAGGGTGCGGGGGCCGCAGATCAGCGCGGTGCGCCCGGGGTCGGCGGCGGCCCGGTGGTCGAGCAGGGCGGGAAGGCTGCGCGGGGCGGCGGCCGGGGAGGCCGGACGCCCGGACGGGGGCCTGGACGGACGCCTGGACGGGGGCGGGGTGGCGGTCATCGGGCGTCCTCCAGGATGACCTTGGCGTCCTGTGGGTCCCGTGCGTCCTGTGGGCCCTGCGAGTCCCGTGGGTCTGATGCCTCCTGCGCGGCCCGCGGGTCTCGCGCCTCCCGTGCTTCCCGTGCCCGGCGTTCGCGTTCCTGGATGCCGACCAGGTCGTCCGGCAACGCGTCCGGGACGTCGAGGTCGAAGCGGGCCAGCACCGGCAGCCGGAGGCCGATCACCACCAGGGCCAGCATGGCCGCGCCGAACAACAGGTACATGAACCCGATCCCGCGCCCCGGACCCGTACCGATGAGGGCTCCCACCGTCGAGGTCAGCGAGCCGCCGTCCTCGAACATCGGGCCGAAGACCGACGAGCCCACCGGCGCGATGATCCCGTGCCCGATCGGCAGGGTGGACCAGGCGACCAGCGTGTTCAGCGCGAACACCCGGCCGTGGAACCGCTGCGGGACCTTGATCTGGACGATCGTCGTGTAGACGCCGTTGACCATCGACAGCGCGCAGGACATCCCGAACGCGCCGACGCCGATGATCCACAGGTCCGCCCGGACCCCGACCAGCGCACAGGCCAGCGCGAGCAGCCCGGCCAGGCCCAGCATGCCGCGCATCCGGTTGCGCTTCGGGCCGCCCCAGAAGCCCATCGCGATGCCGCCGAGAATCGCGCCCGCGCCGCCGGCCACCGAGATCCGGGCCACCGCCTCCAGCGAGTCGAACGACAGCACCAAGGGCGTGACCAGCAGGAACAGCGGGGACAGGAAGATGTTCAGCGCCGCGAACCACAGGAGCATGGCCCGGAAGCCGCGGTTGCGCCAGGAGTGGGCGAAGCCGTGCTTGATCTCCGCGACCAGCGACTCCCGCCGCGTCCACGGCAACGTCTTCGGGAACTTCACGAACGACAGCACGCCGATGGCGATGGTGTAGCTGACGACGTCGAGGATGAGGATGCCCTTCAGCCCGATCCCGGCCATCAGCGCCACCGCCGCCAGCGGAACGATGAACTGCGCGAAGCCGAAGGCCATTTGCGTGATGCCGTTGGCGTGGCCGAGGTACTGCTTGGGCACCAACTGCGGTACGGAGGAGGCGTACGCGAGCCGTTGGAAGGTGAGCGCGACCGACAGCAGCCCGAGCAGGGTGTAGATGTGCCAGGAGGCGAGGTTGCCGCTCAGCAGGAGCGTGAGCAGCGCCGCCTGGGTGGAGCCGGCGACCACGTCGCTGGTGAGCATGACCCGGCGGCGGTCGAGCCGGTCGACGACGGCTCCGGCCAGCGGTCCGACGAGGATGCCGGGCAGCATGCCGATGACGGCGTAGAGGGCGTACTTGCCCATCGAGCCGGTCTCCATGTAGATCCACACCGGCAGGGCGAACTCGGTGAGCGCGGAGCCGGTGATGGAGAGCAGCTGGCCGAAGGCGACGGCCAGGAAGCGGCCCATGCCGGGCGGCGGCCCGGCGTCGGCGACCCGCTCGGCCTCCTCCGTCTGATCGGCCTGCCCGGCCTGCCCGGCCTGCGCGACCTCCTCGACCTCCTCGATCTGCTCGATCTGCTCGCTCTTGTGCGTCGCGTCAGCGGCCCCGGCCCGCTTCTCGCGCCTCCCGCTCACCTCGTGGAACCACCACGACCCGTCGTCCGCCTCCTGCGGCAGCTCCCGTACCGCCTCCGGACCGGCCTCGACCGCCAAATGCGTGCGCGTGACGATCTCGACGAGCTCCCGGGCCCGGTACTTGAGGAAGAAGTGGCCGCCCTCGTCCAGGACCGCCAGCGCCGAACGCTCCGCGAGCATCTGCCATTCGCGGTAGCGCTCCTGGTGGAAGTCGGTCGCCGGATCGCGGTTGCCGATCACCGAGATCACCGGGGCCCGCAGCAGCGCCCCGCCCGCCTCGACCTCGGCCAGCACCTCGGTGAAGTACTCCTCCGCCGCCCGGGAGTCGGCGCGCATGTTGCCGATCATGAACTTCATCTGGGCTTCGTCGAGGTCGCCGACCTCGGCCCCCATGGAGCGCAGCCAGGTGAAGTAGACGCGGTCGCTCAGCATCGGGTCCAGCGCGGAGATGCGGCTGAGCAGGCCCAGCACCCGGCCGCGCGGTCGCGCGAAGGGGAACTGGGCCCCGATGTAGACGGCCTCCACTTCCCGGTCCGCCCCTTCGAGGAGCCGGGCGACGGCGACGGTCAGCGCGCTGCCGACGGCGCAGTGCCCGTACAGCGCGACCGGTCCGTCGACCCGTTCGCGTATCTCGTCGGCGATCTTCCGGGCCAGTTCGTCGAACGCCAGGTGTTCCTCGGTGACGCCCATGTCGTGGCCCGGGATGGCCACGGACCACAGGTCGTATCCGGCGGGCAGTTCGTCGGCGACCGGCTGGTAGACGACCGCGCTGCCGCCGCCGTACGGGACGCAGACGAAGGAGAGGGTCCGGTCCTCGGGCGGCGTGGGTCGGGTGAGCCGGTGGAGCAGGTGGCGCGGGCCGCGCTCGGACTCGTCCAGGTCGGCCAGCGCGGCGAGTTCGCGGACCGTACGCGAGGTGAACAGGTCCATCACGCTGACCGGCCGCGCTCCGGCCTCCGGCAGGCGTTTGCGGGCGCGGGCGATGACCTGGGTGGCGAGCAGCGAGTGGCCGCCGAGGTCGAAGAAGTCGTCGTCGACGCCGACTTCGGGCAGATTCAGGATCTCGGCCCAGATCTCGGCCAGCACCTGCTGGGCGGCGGTCTCCGGCGCGGCCATCGCGCCACCGGTACGGCGGGCCTGCGGCGCGGGCAGGGCGCGGCGGTCGAGCTTGCCGTTGGGGGTGAGCGGGAGGGCGTCGAGGGTGACGAAGGCGGCCGGGACCATGTAGTCGGGGAGCGTGCGGCGCAGGGCGGTGCGCAGGAGGGCGGGGTCGAGATCGGTGCCCCCGGCCGCGCCCCTGTCCCCGTCCGCGTATCCGTCCGCGTCTCCGCCCCTGCCCCCGTCCTCGCCCCTGTCCGCCTCCGTCTCCGCGCCCCCGCCCGTGCCCCCGTCCGCGGTGCGCACCACGTACGCCACCAGGCGTTTGTCGCCCGGGTTGTCCTCGCGGACGATCACGGCCGCGGCCGTGATGCCCTCCTCGGCGCGGAGCGCGGCCTCGATCTCGCCGGGCTCGATGCGCAGGCCCCGGATCTTGACCTGCTGGTCGATCCGGCCCAGGTGCTCCAGCTGGCCGTCCGCCCGCCACCGGGCCAGGTCTCCGGTGCGGTAGAGGCGCGCGCCGGGCGGGCCGAAGGGGTCGGGGACGTAGCGTGCGGCGGTCAGGCCGGGTCTGCGGTGGTAGCCGACGGAGACCTGGACGCCGCCGATGTGGAGTTCGCCGGGCGTGCCGACGGGGACCGGGCACAGGTCGGCGTCGAGAACGTACAGCCTGGTGTTGTCGACCGGTGCGCCGATCGGCACGACGGCGAGGTCGCCCGCGCACTCCCAGCTGGTCACGTCGACGGCCGCCTCGGTCGGCCCGTACAGGTTGGCGAGTGCGCAGTGCGGCAGCCGGGCGGTGAACGCGCGGGCGGTGTGCGGGGCCAGCTCCTCGCCGCTGCACACGACCCGGCGCAAGGTGGTGCAGCGCTCCACGTCGTCCTCGGCGAGGAACACGTCGAGCATGGCGGGCACGAAGTGCGCTACGGTGACGCCGTGTTCGGCGATGGTGTCGCGCAGATGCGCGGCGTCCTTGTGCCCGCCGGGCTGCGCGACGACCAGCCTGGCCCCGGTGATCAGCGGCAGGAACAGCTCCCAGACCGAGACGTCGAAGCCGGTCGGCGTCTTCTGGAGGACGGCGTCGGCCGGTGTGAGCTCGTACGTACGGGCCATCCACAGCAGCCTGTTGGCGATGGCCCGGTGGGTGTTGGGCACGCCCTTGGGGCGGCCGGTGGAGCCGGAGGTGTAGATCATGTACGCGAGGTCGTCTGCGGCGGGGCCCACAGGATGTCTTCCGTCGCTGTTGTCGCCGTCCCACTCCGCCGAGTCGTCCAGCAGCAGGACGCGCGCCGCGCACCCCTCGGGCACCGGCAGCCGGCGCTGGGTGAGAAGCACCTCCGCACCGCTGTCCGCGAGCATGAACGCGAGCCGCTCGGCCGGGTATTCGGGGTCGAGCGGGCTGTAGGCCGCTCCGGTCCTGAGGACGCCGAGGAGGCCCGGGAGCAGGTCGGGCGAGCGCTCGGCGCTGACCGCCACCAGGCTTCCGGGGCCGACGCCTTCGCGGGCCAGCCGCCGCGCGATCCGTTCGGCGGCCCGGTCCAGTTCGGCGTACGTCAGCGTCTCGCCGCCGAAGCCGACGGCGACCGCGTCCGGCGTGCGGGCGATCTGCGCGGCGACGAGGCCGGTGAGGGTCGCGTCGTCCGGGAGGTCGACGGCCGTGTCGTTCCACTCGCCGAGCATCCGGGTCCGCTCGACGGGATCCAGGACGTCGTGCGCGGAGACCGGCAGGTCGGGCCGGTCGGCGACGGCGTGCAGCAGGCGGTCCAGGCTGTCGGCGATGCGGACGACGCCGGACTCATCGAAGAGGTCGGTGTTGTAGTTGAACGCACCGCGCAGCCCGCCGGGCCACTCCATCAGGAACAGCTCCAGGTCGAACCTGGTTCCGGCGGCGTGCAGCCCGAACGGCTCGACGTCCAGGGCGAGTTCTTCCAGCGGAGCGGCCGAGGCGTAGTTCTGGATCGCGAGCACCGCCTGGAACACCGGTGAACGCGTCACGTCCCGTTCGACGTTCAGCTCGGACACCAGCTGGGCGAACGGCAGCTCCTGGTGGGCGTACGCCTCCAGGCAGGTCTCCCGGGTCCGGCCGAGGAGTTCGGCGAAGGTCGGGTCGCCGTCCAGCCGGGCCCGCAACGCCAGGACGTTGACGAACATCCCGACGAGACCTTCGAGTTCGGGCTCCGGCCGCCCGGCCACCGGCGAGCCGACGGCGAAGTCCCGCTGCCCGGAGATACGGGACAGCACCAGCTGGAACGCCGCGAGCAGCACCATGTGCACGGTCGCGCCGTGCTGCTTGCCGAGGGCGGTGAGCCGGTCGAGGAGGGCCCGGTCGATGTCGAAGCCGAACCCCGCGCCGTCGAAGGTCTGGCGCTCGGGTCGCGGTCGGGCCGTCGGCAGCTCCAGCGGCCGGACCCCGGCCAGCTCACCGGCCCAGTACGCGACCTCGTCGGCCAGCCGGCCGCCGGTCAGCCGGTCGCGCTGCCAGAGCGCGAAGTCACCGTATTGGACTGGCAGTTCGGTGAGCGGGTCGGATCCTCCGGTCGTGTACGCGGTGTAGCCGCGCAGCACCTCGGAGACCAGCACCTCGCTGGACCAGCCGTCGCTGACGCTGTGGTGCACGACGAGGAGGAGGACGTGGTCGTCGTCGGCGATCCGGACCAGCAGGCCGTTGATCAGCGGGCCGGTGACCAGGTCGAAGGGCAGGGCTCCGAGCTCGTCGACGAGCCGGGCCGCGTGCTCCTCGTCGTCCGCGTCGGCGGTGCGCAGGTCGAACGGTGCGGGTGCGGCGATCTCCAGGACCGGGCGGCCGTCGTCGGTGGCCGGATAGCGGGAGCGCAGCGTCTCGTGGCGGGCGGTCACCGCGTCGAGGGCCCGTTGCAGGGCGGGGCGGTCCAGGGGTCCGCGCAGCCGGCGGGCGACCGGGATGTTGTACGCGGCGGTGCCGGGCGCGAACTGCTCCATGAACCAGAGGCGTTCCTGCGCGAAGGAGAGCGGCGGCACGGCCCCTTCGGGTCGCCTCGGCACGGCCTGCGCGGGGCGGGCGCGACCGCGCAGCCGCTGGGCGAGCAGGGCGCGCTTGGCGTCGGAGAGCGGGGCGGCGGACCGGCCGCCGGGTCTCGCGCCGCTCGCCCGGTCGCTGCCGCTGCTGCCCCCTTCGCTTCCTTCGCTTCTCCCCTTTCCGTCGGGGCTGCCGTTCGCGCCGCCGCCGCTGTCGCTCGCGTCGCCGTCCCGGGTGTCGTCCGTCGGGCGTGCCTCGGTGCTGCTCATGCCGTGGTCGTTCCGTTTCTCTCCGGGCCGGACTCGGCCGTTCTCTCCGGGCCGGACTCGGCCGCGAGCAGCTGCTCGGCGTCCTCGTCGGTCAGCGCTTCGATCTCCGCCAGCAGCAGGTCCTCCACCGCGCCCGCGAACGCCTCGACGGTGCGGTGGGCGAACAGCGCCCGCAGGGGCACCGTCAGTCCGGCGGCCGCCCGGATCCGGGCGACGACGCGGGTGGCCAGGAGCGAGTGGCCGCCGAGGTCGAAGAAGTCGTCCAGCGCGCCGACCCGGTCCAGGCCCAGCACCTCGGTCCACACCTCGGCGACGAGCCCCTCCGCGTCGGTGCGCGGGGCCACGTACCCGGGTCCGAGGTCGGGCCGCTGCTCGGGCGCGGGCAGGGCGCGGCGGTCCACCTTGCCGTTCGGGGTCAGCGGCAGGGCGTCCAGGACGACCAGGGAGTTCGGGACCAGGTGGGCGGGGAGCACGGCGGCCAGCGCGGCGCGCAGAGCCCCCGCCGCAAGCCGTTGCCCACCGCCGCCCGGGGCCTCCGGATCTCCACCACCGCCCAGGGCTTCCGGACGGTCACCGCCGCTTCCTTGGTCCTCCGGACAGTCACCGCTGTCCCGCAGGGCCTCCGGACGGTCACCGCCGTCCCGCTCCGGCACCACGTACCCGACCAGCGCCTCGTCCCGTACCGTCACCACGGCCCGGCCGACCCCGTCCAGGGCCAGCAGCGCGGTCTCCACCTCACCGGGCTCGACGCGGAAGCCGCGCACCTTGACCTGGTCGTCGATGCGGCCGAGGAACTCCAGCCGCCCGTCCGCCCGCCACCGGACCAGGTCGCCGGTGCGGTAGCGGCGTGCGCCCGGCGGGCCGTACGGATCGGGCACGAAGGCCCGCGCGGTGGCCCCGGGCCTGCCGCCGTAGCCGTACGTCACCCCGACGCCGCCCACGAGGAGTTCGCCGGGCGCTCCGTACGGCATGAGCCGGCCCAGCGCGTCGCAGACGGTGAGCACGGTGCCGGCGATCGGGCTGCCGATGGGCGGGCGGTGGGTCGCGTCGGCGCGGCCGAGTTCGGCGGTGGCGGCGATGACGGTGGTCTCGGTGGGGCCGTAGGAGTTGACCACCCGCACGGTGTCGCCGAAGCGGGCCCGCCAGGCGGCGACCGCGCGCGACTGCACCTGGTCCGCGCCGAGGATCAGCAGCCGCAGGCCCGGCGGCCGGGCGATCGTGTCGAGGTCGTCGACGAGCTCGTGCCAGTACGGCGTGGGCAGGTCCAGGACGGTGGGGCCGCCGCCCTGTCCGGCGGCGGCGAGGTGGAGGTGGTCGGGCAGGGTGCTGTCGGGCCCGGCGACGACCAGGCGGGCCCCGGCGGTGAGCGCCGGGTAGATCTCCTCGGCGTGGGTGTCGAAGCTCAGCGAGGCGAACTGGAGCACCTCGTCGTCCGCCGTGATGCCGTAGTTCTCCCGCATCCAGCCGACCCGGGCCGCCAGCGCGCGGTGCGGGACGACGACGCCCTTGGGCGTTCCGGTGGAGCCGGAGGTGTGGATGACGTACGCGGGGTCGTCCGGGCCCGCCTCCCAGCGCGGGTCGGGCACGCCGGTCCCGCCCGGGCCGTCCGGCGCGAGCGCGATGGGCCGGTGGGCGGGACCGCCGCCGAAGGCCTCGGCCCCGTCCGGGTCCGCCACGACCACGCGTACGCCGGTGTCCGCGACCATGAACTCCAGCCGGGCCGCCGGATAGGCGGGGTCCAGCGGCAGATAGGCCGCGCCCGCCCGCCAGGCGGCCAGCATCGCGGTGACCGCCCGCGTACCGCGCGGCAGCCGGACGCCGACGACGTCCCCGCCCCGTACGCCCGCCTCCCGCAGTCGCACCGCGAGCGCCCCGGCCGCCTGCCACAGGCCCTCGTACGTCAGCTCTCCGGCCGCGTCGCGGACCGCCGTCCGGTCGCCGTACGCCGCTGCCGCGCGGCCCAGAGCGGCGGGCAGCGCCTCGGTGTCGGCCGCCGGCACCTCCGCGCCGGTGCCCAGGGCCAGCAGTTCGTCCACCTCGGACCGTGCGAGGAGCGGCAGTTCGGACACCGGTGCGTCCGGGTCGGCCAGTGCGCCACGCAGGAGCGTCTCGAAGTGCCGGGCGAACCGGGTGGCCCAGGCGTCGTCGTAGAGGTCGGTGCGGTAGCCGAACACCGCGATCAGGTCGTCGCTCTCGCGGCGCAGGTCGAGCATCACCTCGAACTTGCCGGCCGCATGACCGCCGTCGACATCGGCACACCGCAGCCCGGCGAAGTCCCGCTCGCCGCTTCCCTGTTCGTCCTGTGTGTGGACGGTCAGCAGGGTCTGGAAGAGCGGGCTGACGCCGAGGCGGCGCTCGATGCCCAGCTCGTCGATGAGCCGCTCGAACGGCACGCGGTCATGGGTGAATCCGGCCAGCGCGGACCGGCGGACGCGCCGCAGGAGCTCGCCGAAGGTCGGCGAACCGGCGAGCTCGGCGCGCAGCACGAGCGTGGTGGAGAAGTAGCCGATCAGCTCTTCGAGTTCGGGCTCGTTCCGGCCGGCCGCCGGCACCCCGACGCAGAAGTCCTCCTGCCGGGTCCAGCGGTGCAGCAGCACCTGGTAGGCGGCGAGCAGCACCATGAACGGCGTGCACCGCTTCTGCCGGGCCAGCGCGTCGACCGCCGCGCCCGCCCCGGCGATCCGCCGGGTGTGGAACGCCCCGCCGGTGGCCCCGACCCCGTCCGCCACCGTGGGCCGCAGGTCGAGCACCGGCGCGCCCGCGAGCCGCTCGCACCAATGTGCGAGCGCGGCCTCCGCCTCGGAGCCGTCGGCGAACTCGCGCTCCCTGCGGGCGTATTCGGTGTACGGGAGCAGCTCGGGCAGCTCGACGGCGCGGCCGTCGAGGTGCGCGGCGTAGCGGGTGGCGAGCTCGGCGCGCAGCAGGTTCAGCGACCAGCCGTCGGCGACGATGTGGTGGAGGACCAGGCACAGCAGGTGCTCGTCCTCGTCCGTCCGCAGCAGGCTCACCCGCAGCAGCGGACCCTGCGCGAGGTCGAAGGCCGCGTTGGTCCGCTCCGCCAGCAGCCGGGGCGCGTCGGCGGGGCGGCCGCGCAGGTCGATGCTCTCGACGGGCACGGGCGCGGGCGGCTCGACGCGGGCGGCGGGCCGCCCGTCCAGGTGCGGGAACCGGGTGCGCAGGGCCTCGTGCCGGGCGGCGGTCCCGTCGAACGCGGCCCGCAGCGCCGGTTCGGAGAGCGCGCCGGTCAGCCGGAGCACGAGCGGGATGTTGTACGAAGCGTCGTCGGGCTCCAACTGGTGGAGGAACCAGAGCCGTTCCTGCGCCGGGCTCAACGCCGGCCCCGCCTCGGCCCTGTCGTCCGTGTCCGCCCCGGTCCCGCCGGCCGTACCGATCATGTGCGGTGCTCCCCTGTGTGCCGACCGTTGGTGACGGCACCGCCGAGGACGGCGGGCAGCACCGGACGCAGTTGCCGACGGGTCGTCAGAAAGCAGCGCGGGGGGCGGCAGTGGCGCGTTCCGGTCTCCCCCGCGACCTCGGCCCCGGGCAACGGTCACGGTAGGAGGAGGGGGCAGCTCAAGTCAATGGTCTGGACCACGCAGAGGTGGCCGGTACCGGTCGAGCGGATGGCGATGAACCACCAGAAAGGGTGCGGCAATACCGGCTTCACTGGCTGAAATCGCCCGGCTCGAAGGACAGACACGGACCTCGGCATCGGCACGAGCACCGGCACGAGCACCGGCGACGACCATCGGCCATCGGCCATCGGCCATCGGCCGCCGGATCGCGCCCACCCTCCCCACCGGCACAGCCGGAGGGCCCGACAGCCGGAGGCCCGGAGGGGCCGGAGGGGCCGGAGGGGCCGAACGCCCTCCCTCCGCCAGCAGTCGCCGTCATCCCCTGGTCCGACACCGGCTCCACCCGGCGTCCGATGCGGGCGGCCCGAGCCGCCGCCTAGCGTTGCGGGCATGACGATCTTCGTTCGCAGCAACAGACCGGCCAAGGCCGCCGCGACCGCCGTGACCCTCGCCCTGACCGCACTGGCCGCCCTGGCCGGGACGGCCGGGCCCGCCTCGGCGTCCGGCCCGGCCCCGGCCCCGACGCCGCCCGCC